>JBDHZD010000021.1:0-44130 GCA_039811705.1 Fimbriimonadaceae bacterium
GGCCATCGTCCGGACGTTGCTTTCGTAGTCGGAGTCGGACTTCGACTCGACTTTGATGAGTTCGATGCCCAGTTCCTTCTCGGCTCTCTCGACGCCGCGCCATGCGCTGTCGTTGAAGGACTTGTCACCGAGGCCGCCCTTGTCGAAGACGATCCCAACCTTGAGCTTGGTCTTAGCGTCTTTGCCGACGTCGCCTTTGACCGTCGTGGAGCTTTCGGTTCCCACGCAACCGGAGACGACGAGGGCGCCCAACAAACTCAGGCCAAGGCAGAGCGAACGAAAGTGGACCATCGGGATGCACCGCAGTCAAGGTAGACTGTGCGTTCATTATGCCCGATGGGTTTCCCCTTTGGGCGATGGAGTTCCCACAACCGTTGATCACGATTCACCTCACCAAACTGGAGACCGCTCTCGAGCAGGTCAAGAAGACGCATCCGAAGTTGAACCCGGCAGATCAGGCGATGCTGACCACGGCGTTGGTTCTGGCGGGTCGGCACGCGGTCGCGGTGCACGAAGAGAAGACCTACTCCTGGCCCGACGATTATCGTGGGTTCACCGGCGTTCTCGCCAAGGAGATCGAGCAGGTGCAGAGCCAACTCGACGAGGGCAAAAAGCCCGCCAAGAAGACGGCCAAGGTCGTCGAGGCCGAAGACGCGATCCCCTTGGTCGTGGACCTCAAGCCCAACTACGAGGCGGGAGAGAGCCAGTTGGAGGGTCGCGAGGACCTTCAAGCCCTGTTCAGCGACGCGCTCCAAGAGGGCGTCGAGTATGTGTACGCGGGCAACGACATCGGCTGGCAATGGGCGTTGGATCGGGCCAATTGGCCCACGCTCAGCGAAGACGCGATCAGCCGCAAGGTCAAGGTGAAAGTGCGGTTCGCTGAGGGTGCCGTCGGCTCCGAACTCGGCGCAGCCACCAAGGCCAAGCGCCGCCGCTGATCCGCGCGGAACCACCCGGGTCGCGGTCTCGTTGCGAAAGGCATGACGCGCCTGGGGCGGATTGAAACGCCGATGCGCTTGGGGCGTTTCAAGAGGTAGAGGACATAGTTCCATGAGTCATTGGCGGTCGATTAGTTTCTTCGTGGCATGCGCGACCATGTTTGCATCGGTGGCGACTGGGCAAGACATCGGGAAAGGGACGCAAAACCGGACTTCGGGCTCGACGACGGGTTCGACGAGGGGCGGAGGGCAGAGCACGCCTCCGAAGACCAGTCCACCACCCGTAAACCGAGGCGAGCAGTCGAGGAGTACGCCGCCCCAGCGCATCGAGCCGCCCAAGTCTCGCGGAGGCCAGTCCGATCCCCCTGTCCGCAACACAGAACCGCCCAAATCGCGGGGCGGCGAAGGCTCGGGTCAAACACGCGGTGGCACACCTCCAGCCAAGGTCGGCGGTGGACAGAGCGACCCGCCTACCCGCACCACGGAACCTCCGAAGTCCCGGGGCGGACAAGCCACGGAACAGACACGCGGAGGCCTCCCACCAACCAAGGTTGGCGGCGGGCAAACAGATCCGACCCGGAGCGGCGAGGTGCCGCCGCGCAACGGCGATCAGACCAAGTCGCGCGGCGGCGCCGTCGGCGACCCTCGTGGAGGGTTCCAAGGATACGACGATCCGAGCCGGGTGAAGCCAACGCTCGACATCAGCAAGTCGGGTCCGCGGCGCGGAAGCGGCTCCAACGCCTACGGGACCAACAGCAACCGAGGTCAAGATCGCTCCGAAGGGACGCACATGCGCGTCGGCGGCATCGACATTAACAGCGGGCCGCTCGAGCATCAGGTGCGCCGCGAAGACCGCATCCGCATCATCACCAACGGTCGGCGTGGTTACGTTCATTACAACCCGTCTTGGTGCGACGACTGGTTCTACTCGCCCTGGTACGTGTTCGACCCGTTCCGGACGCATTGCGTGGTGAGTCCGTGGTATTGGTATCCGCACCTGCCCGGCTATCTCAGCTTGTCTCGGGTGGTGTACGTGCAGGTTCCCGTGATCGTGCTTGGTGCGAGCTATCAGTGGAATTCGCCCAGCCGTGGCTGGAACAGCGCACGCTATACCGAACTCGACTACACGGTCGACGACTTGGTGCGAGGCTTCGAGCGCGCCGACATGCGGCTCATCGGTCGATTGGCGCCCCGCGAAGGACGCGTCCACTACTACTTCGACGGGCAGTACGAGTACTCGCTGCACGCCGAGGACTTTTACGACATGATGTCCGACCTGGTCGAAGGCACGCAGACCCTGAACTACCGGATTCTCGACGTGAGGCGCAACCGTGGCGACGCCGTGGTGTTCGCCGAGCATGTGTTCATGGATTCGTGGGGGGCGCGACGTTCCAACTACCATATGATCCGGCTCGAAGAGCGTGATCGAGGACGCTACGAGATCGCCGAGTTCGGCACGAGCGCCAACCGCTGGAAACTCTAGCGGGACGTCCAGCCTAGAAACGGGTGCGGGCCAACGGTCCACACCCGTTTGGCATTGTGGACGTAGAATGGCTGTGCGAATGAACCGCACTGCGCCTTGGACTCTCTACTACGACGGCGGATGCAACCTCTGCCACACCAGCAAGTTGCAGGCGGAAGCATGGGCCGAGCGCAGCGGGGTGCAACTGGATGTGGACGTTCTCGTCAGCGATGCGGCGCTCGCCAAGGGCTATGGCGGACAGGAGATGATCCTCGAGGCCGATGGTCGCGTGTTCCGCGCGGCCGATGCCTGGCTCAAGCTGATGGAGATCGCCCCTTGGTATCTTCGATGGGTGGCTTTCGTGGCGCGCTGGGCGCCGATTGCGTGGGTTGCCAAGCGAGGCTACGAGGTGGTCGCACGCAACCGGATCAAGTGGTTCGGCAGCCGAGCGTGTCAAATCCCCCGTCGTTGACGTGGGACCGCAGAAAAGTTCAGATCGGGCCCACAGGCCTTGCGCCGCGTTGCGCGGGTAGGGCATAATCAGGCTTCGCGCATATTGCCTGAGGAGGCCTCCTGGATGCGAATCGTGCAGCCGTCCTCGAAGCGAATCGACCGATTCCTCGAGGCGCCCAATCTGATCGAACTTCAACTCAACAGCTACAAGTGGTTTCTTGAGGAGGGTCTGCCGGAACTCTTTGAAACCTTTTCCCCCATTTGGGACTTTACGCACACCAACAAGATCGAGCTGGTCAGCTTTACGCTGGGCGAGCCCAAGTACTCGATTCAGGATTGCCGTGACCGCGACCTGACGTTCGAGGCCCCAATCAAGGCCATCGTGCGCTTCGGTGGCGAAGGTCGCGACGAGATCGAAACCGAGGTTTACCTCGGCGATCTTCCCCTGATGACGGACAAGGGGACGTTCATCATCAACGGTCGCGAGCGCGTCATCGTGTCACAGCTCTCGCGCTCCCCGGGTCTTTACTTCGAGGAAGGCGTTGACTCGTCGATGCAGGTCGTCGTCAGCGGCCGCATCATCCCGAACGAGGGGCCGTGGCTCGAAGTCGAGTCGGACTCCAACTTGGTCGTGCGAACCCAGATCAGCCAGACCAAGAAGCTTCCCCTCACTCAGTTGATCAAGGCGCTCCACGCGTTCAAGGAAGGGAGGGTGCACGTTCACCTGCCTTTGGACCGCGCCATCCACCGCAAACTGGTCGAACCCATCAGCGACCCCGAGACGGGCGAAGTCCTGGTCGAAGCGGGCACGGTGTTGACTCAGGCCATCGTGGATTCGTTGCCCGATACCGTTGCCGGCGTCGCTCCGCTGATCGAAACGCCGCTTTCGACCAACGAAGAGATCATCCTGACGTTTGGGCGACTCAAGACGCTTGTCGCGATGACGCCCGAGGATGAGTTGCTGTACTCGATTCCCGACAAGGAACTCAGGTCCGAGCAGCGACAACGGCTCGAGATGCTGATGGTCGCCGACAACCTGGTGGGGCGACGCGTGACCGAGGATCTCGTTGACGCCGAGGGCGCGGTCATCCTCAAAAAGCACGAGCGGATCGAGTTTGAAACCGCCAAGAAAATCGTCGCCCTCCAATTGCCGACGATCGAGGTGCTCGAGGTCCTGCCTCTCGTGGAAGCCACGTTGGACCAGGATACGACCACGTCCTCCCGCGAGGCCATCCTTGACATTTACAAGCGACTGCGACCCGGAGAAGCGGCCAACGAAGAAGCCGCCAAGCAACTGATTCTCGGGTTGTTCTTCGATGTCAAGCGATACGATCTCGGTCGAGTCGGACGCCGGTTTCTCAACCAGAAACTTGGCATCGACGTGCCTTTGACCGTGCGCAACCTGACGTCCGAAGACTTGGCCGACCTGCTGTTCGCCATGATGCCGTACTTGACACGCGAAGCGGAACGAGACGACATCGACGACCTGAAGAACAAGCGCGTCCGCTCCATTGGGGAACTGTTGCAGAGCCAACTTCGGATCGGCTTCGTCCGCATGGAAAAGGTGGCTCGCGAGCGCATGACCAGTACAGATCAGGAGAATCTGATGCCGGGCATCATCCTGAGCGTCAAGCCGGTCAGCGCCAGCATCAAGTCCTTCTTCAGCTCCAACCAGCTGAGCACGTTCATGGACCAAACGAACCCGCTGAGCGAGTTGACGAACAAGCGTCGTCTCTCCAGCTTGGGACCGGGCGGTCTGCAACGAACCAGCGCCAAGCTGGAAGTCCGCGACGTTCACCGCTCGCACTACGGACGGATCTGCCCGATCGAAACGCCTGAAGGACCGAACATCGGTCTGATCTCGCAGCTCACCACCCACGCCCGCGTGGACGAGTTCGGGTTCATCTCGACGCCCTATCGCAAGGTCGTGGACGGTCACGTAACCGACGAGATCGTCTACTTCACAGCGCAGGAAGAAAACGCCTTGTTGATTGCCCCCGCCGACGTGCGCGCCGACGCCAACGGCCGCATCATCGACGACATGATCCAGGTGCGCTGCGCGGGTGGTGCGGTCAACGGCGCGAGCTACCCCGAAGTCCCCCGGAACCAAGTTCAATACATGGACGTGTCGCCGGTGCAGATCATCTCGGTGGCCACGGCGCTGATTCCGTTCCTTGAGAACGACGACGCGAACCGAGCCCTGATGGGTGCGAACATGCAGCGTCAGGCCGTGCCGCTGCTGCGGTCCGACCGACCTATCGTCGGCACGGGCTACGAGCGACTCGCCGCCGTTGACTCAGGCTCCGCCGTAGTCGCCAGGCGTGCCGGCAAAGTCGTGTACGTCACCTCGATGGAGATCCGGGTGGAAACGCCCGAGGGAGAGGTGGACACCTATCCCCTCCTGCACATGGTGCAGAGCAACAAGTCCACGTGTTTCACGCAACGCCCGGTGGTGGACCTGGGGCAGAACGTGTTGGCTGGCGATCCTCTGGCTGACGGCCCGTGTTGCGACGAAGCCCATCTGGCGCTCGGTCGCAACGTGGTGGTGGCCTTCATGCCTTGGGGCGGCTACAACTACGAAGACGCCATCCTGATCAGCGAGCGGCTCGTCAAGGACGACGTGTATACGTCGATCCACATCGAGCGCCACGAGGTCGAAGCCGTGGACACCAAACTCGGCCCGGAAGAAATCACGCGCGATGTGCCGAACGTCGGCGAGGAAGCCCTGAAGGACCTCGACGAAAACGGCATCATCCGCATCGGCGCCGAAGTGCGGCCTGAAGACATCCTCGTTGGCAAGGTCGCGCCGAAGGGTCAGGTCGAAATGACTGCTGAAGAGCGGTTGATCATCGCCATCTTCGGTAAGAAGGCCGAGGAAGTCCGAGACGTCTCTCTTCGATTGCCGCACGGCGAGAAGGGCCACGTCGTCGACGTCAAGGTGTTCAGCCGGTTCAAATACTTGAGCCAGTCCATCAACCACGTCTACAAGGAATCTAAGAAGCGCGACCGCCTGATCTGCGACCGCACCGAAGAGGCACTCCTGCCAATCAATGGCGACGAACTGCCCGCCGGTACGAATATGACCGTCCAGGTCTACATCGCCCAGAAGCGCAAGCTGATGGTGGGTGACAAAATGGCGGGGAGGCACGGCAACAAGGGCGTCATCTCCAAGGTGCTCGCCGAAGAAGACATGCCGTTCCTCGCCGACGGTACGCCGGTCGACATCGTGCTCAACCCCTTGGGCGTTCCCAGCCGAATGAACATCGGCCAGATTCTGGAGACGCACCTGGGCTATGTGGGCAAGCACCTCGGTGTGCGCTACGTCTGCCCCGCGTTCGAAGGCGCCACGGAAGACGAGATTCTCGAGGAAGTGGAGCGGCTTGCCGAATCCATGCGCCGCAAGGTGCTAGCCGGCTACTGCAACAGCGAGCTTGGCCTTGGCATCTCGGTCGAAGTAGACGACTCGCTCGACATGATCTTCTCGAAGATCGAGGCGCGACTGCGCGAACTCGACGAGGACCATCTGGAAGAAGTGTCGCGCATCGTGGCGGCCGAACCGGTGAAGACCACGTCGGAACTCTTGGATGCCGACATCTGGTCGCCGCCGACGCTCGGCCCGATGGGACCCGCGTTCAAGGCGCCGGACAGCGTGTACGACTCCATCCTGGAGCGTATCCGGGCCAACATGCTGACCCGAGCCGGTCTGGATCCGAACACCTGCAAGTCGGTGATCCGAGACGGTCTCTCCGGAGACGTCATCCCGAACCCGATCACGGTGGGCGTCATCTACATGCTGAAGCTGGAGCACCTCGCGGACGAAAAAATCCACGCGCGCTCCATCGGCCCATACTCGCTCGTCACCCAGCAACCTCTGGGAGGCAAGGCGCAGTTCGGAGGCCAGCGCTTCGGCGAGATGGAAGTGTGGGCGCTCGAAGCCTATGGCGCAGCGTACACGTTGCAGGAACTGCTGACGATCAAGTCGGACGACGTCATGGGCCGCGTCAAAGCCTACGAGTCGATCGTGAAGGGCGAAACGCTTGCCGAGCCGGGAATCCCCGAGTCGTTCAAGATCCTCGTCAACGAGTTGCGTTCGCTCGGCCTCAAGGTCAGCGTCGAAGATCCCAAGGGCAAGGAAGTCGCCTTGCGGGAGATCGGAGAACTGACCGGCGGCGACGACATGCGGATCGCCCGTTCGGTTGGCTTTTTCAACTAACCGAACCCATCGCCGCGACGCCCGTATGCTTCAAGCTGCGGGCGTCGCGGTCGTTTTGCGCGGCCACAACTCAGGGCAGACTCCATGGGTCACTGCCATCCGAGAGCCCTTTCGAGGACACCGTCTTCAAAGAGTCCCAGATAGGACTTGACCCGGCTTGACTCCGGGCAGGTAACATGGAGATTCGCGCGGATTGCCCCCCATCAACTTCACCTTGGAGTTCCTATGCCCGCTGAGCGAGCACGGGGCGGTCGCGGCCGAGATGCGATTATGGCAGACGTCAGTCTTTTCGACAAGCTCAAAATTGGAATCGCCAGCCCCGAAGACATCCTGAGCTGGTCTCGGGGAGAAGTCAAGAAACCCGAAACCATCAACTACCGCACGTTCAAGCCCGAGAGGGACGGTCTCTTTTGCGAGCGCATCTTCGGACCGGTCAAGGACTTCGAATGTTCCTGCGGCCGCTACAAGAAGATCAAGTACAGCGGGATCACGTGCGAGCGCTGTGGCGTCGAAGTCACGCGCAGCAAGGTCCGCCGCGAGCGCATGGGCCACGTGGAACTGGCCGCGCCCGTCTGCCACATCTGGTACCTCAAGGGCGTCCCTTCGCCTCTCTCGCTGATCCTCGACATCTCGCCGAGGTTCCTTGAGAAGGTCATTTACTTCGCCTCCTTCATCATCATCGACGTCGACAACGAGCGGATCGAGCAACTTATGCCTGGCATCCGCAAGGCCGTCGAGCAAGAGAAGGAATACATCATGGCGGAGATCCGCGAACTCGAGGAAGAGAGCCTCGGTTCGTTCCGCAAGGAACTGCAAGAAAACCGCGAGGAGTACGACGAAGGCATCGTCCGCGAGCGTGCGAAAGCCGTCAACGACCGCATCAAAGCAGAGTATCGCGACGCCGACGACCGACTCAAGGACTTGGATGTCGCCGTCGAGATCCTCAGCAAGCTGGAACGCAACCAGCTGATCGACGAAGACAAGTACCGCGCGGTATCCAAGATGCTCGACGCGGTGGATCGGCGCATGAAGGCTGGTCTGCGCAACCTGCTCAGCGCCAACATCGGCGCCGAAGCCATCAAAGAACTGCTGCACCGCGTAGACCTCGAGGCCCTGGCGCGCGAGCTGCGCCACGAAATCGTGCGGACCACGACCCAGCGGCGCGTGCGCGCGATCAAGCGTCTTGAAGTCGTCGAGGCGCTCATCAGCTCGCGCAGTCGGCCGGAGTGGATGATCATGGACACCATTCCGGTCATCAGCCCGGAACTGCGGCCCATGGTCCAGCTCGACGGTGGTCGATTCGCCACCTCGGACCTCAACGACCTCTACCGGCGCATCATCAACCGAAACAACCGGTTGAAGAAGATCATCGAGATCCATGCGCCCGAGTCCATCATCAACCACGAGAAGCGCTTGCTGCAAGAGGCCGTGGACGCCCTCATCGACAACGGTCGCCGAGCGCGGCCGGTCGTTGGCTCCAACTCGCGGCCGCTCAAGTCGCTTAGCGATATGCTGAAGGGCAAGGAGGGCCGATTCCGTAAGAACCTGTTGGGTAAGCGCGTCGACTACTCGGGCCGTTCGGTCATCGTCGTCGGCCCACACCTGAAGTTGCACCAGTGCGGTCTGCCCAAGGAGATGGCTCTCGAACTCTTCAAGCCGTTCGTGATGAAGACGCTCGTGGAGCGGAAGATCACGCCCAACATCAAGACGGCCAAGAAGATGATCGACCGCATGCACCCGGCGGTTTGGGACGGTCTCGAAGAGGTCATCAAGGAGCATCCTGTGCTTCTCAACCGCGCGCCCACGCTGCACCGGTTGGGTATCCAGGCGTTCGAGCCGATCCTCGTGGAAGGCAAGGCCATCCAGCTCCACCCGCTGGTCTGCCACGCCTACAACGCCGACTTCGATGGCGACCAAATGGCCGTTCACGTACCACTGAGCGTCATGGCTCAGGCCGAGGCGCGCGTGCTCATGCTGTCCACTCAGAACTTGTTCTCTCCGGCGGATGGTCGCCCGACCGTCGCACCGGTGCAGGACATCGTTCTCGGTGGCTACGCGCTCACGTTTGTCCGCGAAGACGGCAAGAAGGCCCTTGCCGAGCGCGAGCGTTTGCACGCCGAGGACCCCGAGAATCATCCTGTTCCGTACACGTACGCGAACCCGGATGAAGTCATCTTCCTCTACGAGTCCAAGGACGAGAGGCATCCGTTGCAACTGAACGACCCGGTGAAGGTGCGTATTCGGCGCCCCGTGTTCCGCCCCGCCGAGGAAGTGGACCGGAGAGATCCCGTCACCGGCGTCGAGTACAAGTACCAAACCATCACCAACGAAGACGGCGACGAAGTCCGCGAGTTGGTCGCACTGGAACAGGAATGGGAGACCGTGGTTCGCGAAGTCACGCCGGGCCAACTCATCTTCAACGGCATCCTGCCGTACCCGATGCGCTATTCGGACGATTTCCTGGGCTGGATTCTCACCAAGAAGTCCATCTCCGAGATCATCGTGCAGTGTTACCGACGCGTGGGCTATGGAGCCACGGTCAAGTTCTTGGACGACCTCAAGGAGCTTGGCTTCAAGTGGGCCTTCCGGTACGGCATCACGGTGGCCATCACCGACATGGACCCGCCAGAGCGACGCCAAGAGATCCTGTCTGACGCGGAACGAAGGTCGAACAAGATCGCCACGAGCTTCCGGCGCGGCAACATGACCTATAACGAAATGACCGAGGCGCTGGTCAAGCTGTGGAGGGAAACCTACGACGAAATCGGTGAAGAGATCGTCAAGGGCCTGAAGCAGAGCAACCCGCTTTCGCTCATCACAGTCAGTGGTGCCCGAGGCAGTGTGAAGCAGTTGGCCCAGTTGGCCGGCATGCGCGGCCTGATGCACAACCAGTTCAACGAGCTCATCTACGAACTGCCCGTCAAGTCGTCGTTCCACAACGGCCTCTCGATGATGGAGTACTTCGTGACCACCCACGGCGCCCGCAAAGGACTTGCCGACACGGCGCTTCGAACCGCCGACGCCGGCTACCTCACGCGACGCCTTGTAGACGTTTCGCAAGACGTCATCATCAAGGGCGACGACTGCGGCACGACGGAAGGCGTGAGCCTCCACCGCGTCATCGGCGATGGCGAGGTCATTGAACAAATCGGTGAGCGAGCCATTGGGCGCGTCGCACAGTCCACCATCACCGACCCAGACACCGGAGAGTTGATCATCGTGGCAGGTGGCGTGGTCGAGGAAGCGGCTGCCAAACGCATCACGGCGCTGGAGCACCGTTATGTCGCCGAATTGGCCGATGCTGTGGCGCGAGGCGACCGCGACTCGGTCAAGGCCAAGTACGAAACCTTCGGTTTCGAGGTCGATGAGCATGGTCAGCTGACCATCAAGGTCCGCAGCGCGCTGACGTGCGAATTGGAGCAGGGCATCTGCTCCGCCTGCTACGGCAACGACCTCTCCACCGGAAAGCGCGTGGAAGTCGGCGTCGCCGTCGGCATCATCGCGGCGCAGTCCATCGGTGAACCCGGAACGCAGCTCACGATGCGCACCTTCCACACGGGAGGTGTCGCCGGTGCCGCCACCGTGGCCCGCACCAACCAGTACAAGACGGGGCGCTTCATCCGCCAGTTCTTGGAGGACTTCATGACCGCCACCGATGGCGACCTGAAGACCTTCGACCCCACCCGGCTCATCAAGGAACAGGAACTGGCGGTCAAGGCGGCTTACAGCAAGGATGTGCTGCTCGGCATCGAAGCCGACCAAGAGCGCAAGAAGACGGCCAAGCCCACCAAGGCGGCCACCAAGGCCATCGAAAAGCGGGACAGCGACTCCAAGAAGCTGTGGGACCGCTCTCGAAAGACCTTCTTCTACGCTTGGACGGGCGAATCCAGCGGTATCGTGCGCGTGGAGGAAATCTTCGAAGCGCGACGCCAGCCGCGTGGCAAAGCGATTATCTGCCCTGTGACGGGTGTGGTCAAAGTGGTGCGCGATTCGCCTTTCGGTCGCTTCATCGTGGTGGAGGCCAAGGTTCCGGCCAACCAGAACCTGAAGGAAGCCTACGTCCACGACGAGCAGGATTGGCCGCGCGACGCTCAGGGCCACTACGAAGGAACGCTGGAGCGGGCGATCGGTCAGAAGATGACCGCCGCCACCATGGCGATCCTCAAGAAGCACGACATCGCCACGGTCAACGTGGTCTATCCGATCCTGGTGCCGCCGCTGGGCAACCTGCCCGTCCAACAGGGCGGTACGGTCATCAAGGGCGACCCGCTGACCGAAGGCCCGCGTGACCCGCACGAGGTCCTCGAACTGGCCGGAGCATCTGCGGTTTACGACTACTTCGTCGAGAACCTGCAGTCGGTGTACAAAGCCCAGGGCGTGGACATCAACGACAAGCACATCGAGGTCATCATCCGACAGATGCTGCGCAAGCGTCGAGTCCGCGAACCGGGCGACACGCCGTTCCTGCCGGGTCAGATCGTGGACCGCTTCCGCCTCGCTCGCGAGAACGAGAAGGTGCGGCAGCGTATCGAATCGGGCGCAAAGATCAAGTACGTCGATCCGGTCACCGGCGAGAACGTCGAGCGCGACGCCAAAGAGGCCACCGCTGACTGGATTCTGCTGGGCATCACCGAGGCGTCTCTGGCGACCGATTCGTTCCTCTCGGCGGCGTCGTTCCAAAAAACCACCCGTGTCCTCACCGAGGCGGCGGTCCGCGGCAAGCGCGACAATCTGGTCGGCCTCAAGGAGAACGTGATCATCGGGCGGCTTATCCCGTCCGGCACGGGTCTGAAGCAGTACCAAGACGTCGAGTTGCTCGCAGAATCGGCGCCGAAGTGGGCTCAGAAGTCGCTGACGTCCCTCATCGACGCCGACGATTCGGCGCTGGAAGAGGATTCGGATCTGGCCTTCCCCCACTCTCTCATGCAGATGGTCGAGGATGAAGTCGGCTTCGACGACGACGAGGAATAGGCCCGAGTAGAGGCGTCCAATAACTCCCCCTTCGACTGAGGGGGGAGTCGTTCTTTTGGGCTGGTTTCAACTGTCCTTGACCAGCTTCAACACATCGCGAAACCGCTCATGGTTGGCGGTCTGCATCCATTCGTACACGACGGATTCCGTGTGCGTGACCTGCACGCCCGACTGCCCCATGCGAGCCAGACCGATATCGTGGGCCAGCGCCGACCGTGCGGCGACGGCGTCCGCAGCCACGAACACGTCGAATCCACGCTCGCGGAGCAGGAGTGCGGTTTGCGTCACGCAGATGTGTGTTTCGATGCCGCACAAGACCACCTGTTTGCGACCGCTGGCATCGAGGACGGCATCGAAGTCAGCGCATCCCGCGCAGGCAAACCGCAACTTGCCGATGCGGGGCGATCCGGAGGCGTCCAGAATGGCGGCCAACGCGTCTTCTGTGCCTCCCATGCGCATGGGATACTGTTCGGTGGCCACGATGGGTACGTCGAGGAGGCGAGCGCACTCCACCAAGAACGTCGAGCGGGCCAAAGCTGCGGCCCCTCCGACAATACCGTTCAGAAACGACGGCTGAAGATCGACGACGACGAGGATCGAACGCGACGCGGACGCCAACATGGCCCTATGCGAACTTGCGGAAGTTTTCTTCGAACATCGCCTTGAGTTTGTTGGCTTGGGCGTCGTATGCCTCGGGGTCTCGCCATGTGTTGCGCGGCACGAGCACCTCGCCCGGGACGCCAGGACAACTCGTGGGGATCGCCAAGCCAAAGATCGGGTCGGTCACGGTGTCCACGGCCGCAAGGCTGCCATCGAGCGCTGCGCGGATCATCGCGCGCGTGTAGGACAACTTCATCCGCGCGCCGATACCGTATGCGCCGCCGGTCCATCCGGTGTTGACCAGCCACACGTTGACACCGTGTTCGGCGATTTTCTTGCCTAGTAGGTCGGCGTACGCCTTGGGGCGAAGCGGCAGGAACGGCGCGCCAAAGCACGTGGAGAACGTGGCTTGCGGCTCGGTGACTCCAGCCTCGGTGCCGGCGACCTTGGCCGTGTACCCGTTGAGGAACTGGTACATGGCCTGTTCGGGAGTCAAGCGGCTGATGGGTGGCAACACGCCGAACGCATCGGCGGTGAGAAAGATGATGTTCTTGGGGTGGCCCGCCTTGCTGGGGATCACGGCACCCTCGATGAAGTCCACGGGGTACGCGCAACGCGTGTTCTCGGTGTACTTGGCGCTGTCGTAGTCGGGAACGCGGTTTTCGTCCAGCACAACGTTCTCCAACACCGAGCCGAACTTGATGGCGTTCCAGATCTGGGGTTCACCCTCTGCGCTCAGTTTGATGCACTTCGCGTAGCATCCGCCCTCGAAGTTGAACACGCCGTTGTCGGTCCAGCCGTGTTCGTCGTCGCCGATCAAAGCTCGGTGGGGGTCGGCGGACAGCGTGGTCTTGCCCGTGCCTGAAAGACCAAAGAACAGCGCGACGTCACCATCCTCGCCCACGTTGGCCGAGCAGTGCATGCTCAAGACGTTTTTCAGGGGCAGCAAGTAGTTCAGGATGGTGAAGACGCTCTTCTTCATCTCGCCGGCGTACTGAGTGCCCAAGATGAGCACCTGTTTCTCGGCGAAGTTGAGCGCGATGACGGCTTCGCTACGCGTGCCGTCAACGGCAGGGTCGGCCAGAAGGGTGCAGGCGTTGACGATCGTCCATTCGGGTTCGTAACTCGCAAGTTCCTCGGCGGTGGGACGGATCAGCAATTGCTTGACGAACAGGGCATGCCACGCCTTCTCAGTGACGAATCGCACGCGGATGCGGTGGTCGGGGTCCGCGCCTCCATAGGTATCCACCACGTAGGCTTCACGGCCTTTGTAATGCTCGGCCACCTTCTCGCGCAGCTTGGCGAAGGTCGCGGGGTCCATCGCTGCGTTGTTGTCCCACCAGATGTGGGACTCGCTGCTGGGCTCGCGGACGGTGTACTTGTCCTTGGGAGTACGGCCCGTGTACTTGCCCGTTCGCGCGACCAGAGCGCCGTTCGCCGCGAGGGTCCCTTCGCCCGCTGCGATGGCCCGCTCGATCAGTTCGGCGGTGGGCAAATTGCGGTGGACGGGGTTGCAGTGGGAGAGTTGGACGGGCTCGTTCGACGCTGAAGACATCCGCAAAAGACTCCTCCGGGATAGAATGAAGATCGCTGGCGATCGACCCGGGACAACGGCATGATACCTTTGGACCGGCCGTTGCTTCAGGGACCGAGGAACCATGGCCGAACTCACCTACGCGCTCTTGCCCGCCGAATCCGTCGAAGCCCGACTGCCCAGTCTGCCCGGTTGGGGGATGCATCAGGGAGCGTTGGTGAAGACGTACGAGTTCGCCGACTATCTGGCCGGAGCAGCGTTCGCCTCGGCGGTCGCGTGGGTGGCCGAGCAACTCAACCACCACCCGGACCTTCTGATCGGCTACCGAAGGGTGACGGTGTCTACGATCACGCACGACTCGGGCGGCCTCACGGCCTTCGACTTTGAACTTGCCATGCGAATCGAAGCGTTGCGAGGTTCTGTATCATAGGAAGGAGGAAGTTATGCCAAAGAACCTGTTGATCCGCATCGGAGTGTTGGTGATCGTGGCCTCAGCGCTCATGTATCTTGGCGCGATCGGGCTCAACTACATCAAGGACTTGCTCCCGTGGATCGGCGGCGGGGGGGTGGCGCTCCTGATCGTGGGCGTGTTCATGGAGGCGCAAAGGGCTAAGCAAGCGCCTGCGTCGCTGGACGCCTCCACGGGAAACAGGGTGCCCAAGGCCAACGATCCCGTTCACGAAGAAGACGCCGTGCGCTGAAGCTTGGTGGCGGTGTGTCAACCCGCCGAGAGCAGGTCTTGTCCGAGCCTCAACAACGCCTCGGCAAGAGCCAGCGTCGGAGCGTCGGCCACCACGCGCACCACGCCGCGCTCGGTCTTTGAACCCCGAATCCACAGGAAGCCCCGGCCCTTCGGCGACTCCAATCGGACCTTCCAGCCATAGCTCTTCCCGCGCGGCCGGTCGGGTCCGACGTAGCGCGTGTACGAGTAGTGGAACGTATACCTGCTCCAATCCTGGGCCAGAAACCGCGCGAACACCTCGGGAAAGCGGCTCTCCAACTGGTCAACGACCATCTCCCATTCGCCTTGCGCCTCTCCTTTTGCAGCCAGCGTGCGTTGCGTGGGCAATAGGTCCACAAAGCCGATCAGGCCCGAGCCCAACTGGCCTTGAAGCGCCTCGGCCGCGATCGAGCGAAGCCCATGGTCTGCGCATGCAAGCAACGCTCCCGCGCCTGCCAGCGAACCGTCGCGGCATGTGGTTCCCGCAAAGATGGTGCCGCCATTGGGACCCTCTACGCCCACGACCGTGCGATAACCGAGTTCGTCCAAGTCGCGCATCTTGGTCACCACGTTGATCTCGCCCGTTTCCACCTCGTGTACTTCGGCGCCGAATCGGTCGGCGATGGCGTGAACGCGGTAAGACGTCGCGTCGGACGCGACCACAGCAGGTCGGCGCGTATCGCCAGCTCGTCGGTGAAGGCTGAGCGCGATCGCCACGTTGATCGCGGCCGCCATCTGGGGCGAGGGAATCGCGGCCTTGCCCGCCCGATCGACGTAGGTGAGGTTGCCACGGTCGGCGTCGAAGTCGTAGGCCAGGCCAAACAACGCCCCTTCCTCGCGGACGCGAGCGGCCAGGGGCTCAAGGGCATGGGATCCATCGGGCAAGGTCGTTTCGACGTCGATCGCGTGGCCCGGTTGTCCCGGAACGTCGTTCAGGACGACCGGCGTCACACCCAGCCGTTCGAAAACACGTGAGGCGATCCCGCACGCTGCGCCTCCGTTGGGGTCCAACACAACCTTCACGTCGTGGACGTCGGTGTTGTAGTGCTCTGCAATGAACTCGACGTAGCGGTGGATGGCGTTCTCGCGGCAGTCGGGCCGTTCGTCGGGGACGGTCGGCTCGTCTCGCGGCGTGGGAGAGAACGCGTTGGCCGCTCGGATGAGCAGGCCCATTTCCGCCGCCGAGAGCAACGCACCCGGCGGGGCGGGATCTACGGCCACCGTTTCGATGCCGGTGGCGTACTTCCAGCCGTTGTTGTCGAGCGGGTTGTGGCTGGCCGTGATCATCGCGCCACCGTGTGCCTGAAACTGCCGCACGGCGTGTTGCCACACCGGCGTGGACACGATGCCGAGGTTGATCAAGTCCAGGCGAACGCCCAGATCACGAAACGCGCACGCGATCCCTTCGGCTTGAGCGTCGAGCAACTGCTCGCCCGTCGGCCGCGGGTCGCGGGCCAGAACGATTGTCGCTTCTGGGGCCGGATTGGCTTGCAGACGCGAGACCGCGTAGCAGTAAGCGTGTCGGAAGGCGAACAACTCGTCTTCGAGCAACACCTTGGACCCCGGACCGATTCTGGCCCGGACCCCCGAATACGACTGAAGCCACCGACCCGGCGTACCCATGTTGTGCAGTCTAGCACCGACGCACTCCGACCGGATGGAGCGGCTAAACTTGGGAGCAATGAGTTCCAAGAGGGTTTTGGTCACCGGGTCCTCCCGAGGCATCGGTCGTGCGATCGCGCTACGTTTGGCGCGAGACGGCTGGACGGTCGCCGTGCACTTTTCGACGCACGAGCGGCGCGGTCGGGAAGTCGAGAAGTTGCTGGGTAGCGCGTGCAAGGGCGTGTATCAAGCGGACCTTTCGCAGCCGGGCGCCGCCGCGAACCTCTTTCAGGCCGCCCTGGCGGATGGGCCGGTCGAGGCGCTGGTCAACAACGCGGGCGTTTACCTGCCGATGTCCATCTTGGAGGAGAGCGACGCCAAGTTCGCAGCGAACCTGCACAAGACGTTCGCGATCAACTTCGAGGCGTCGGCGCTGCTCACTCGGGCCGCCGCGCGCCACTTTGTGACCAAGGGTGGCGGCAAGGTATGCAACGTGGCCAGCCGCGTCGGCTTCAAAGGCGAGGCGGGTGCGTCGCTGTATGCGGCGTCCAAGGCGGCGATGGCCAACATGACGCGCTCGCTGGCCGTCGAACTTGCACCCAACAACATCCAGGTTTTCGGCATCGCTCCCGGCTGGGTGGATACGGCCATGGTGCGCGACGGCATGGAGTCCCGGTTGCCCGAGATCCTGTCGACCATTCCCGTCGGCAGGATGGCCACTCCAGACGACTGCTCCTCCGCGGTCTCGTTTTTGCTGAGCGACGAAGCGTCCTACCTCAGCGGCCACATTATCGACATCAACGGTGCGAGCTATTTCCACTAGGCGCTCGTTGGTGTCTCGCTCGCCGAGGTTGGGGTTGGTCGGGGAAGGACTGGCGTCGATGTTTCGTGGTCGCAGGCTCGTCAACACTCCCCTCATTCCCATCCCATCTTTGGGAGTGGAGGTCGGAACTAGACTCAAATCGCACGTTAGCGCCATCGCGTCCCTGCTGGCAGCGCTGGCGGGCGCCCAAGGCACGGACCCGGGCGCGCCGCGCCTCCGCACCGAAACGGAAGCCGGCAGTGTGATCTGGGTTGAGTCCGTGCCCGACGCCAAAGAAGTCGTGGTCAGTCTGTGGGCATCTGCCAGAGATACCGCCGAGACGCCCACGACACACGGCCATCGGCACCTTCTGGAACACCTGATGGCGCAAGGAGACGCCTCGATCGATCGTCGTCTCGAGTCCGAAGGCATCACGCTCACCGCCCAGACGTTTCGCTTCGCGATGCACTTCCAGTTCCGTTGCCCGCCCGGCAAAGAGAACCGGGCGTTCCAAGAGATCGCACCATGGTTGCGAGGCTTCGAGACGACGGCGGCCCGGATCGAACACGAGCTGCGCATCATGCGGCACGAGTTCGCTCTTCGCGATGGCGCGGATGCATTGGCTGCCGCCGCTTGGCGTGCCGCGTTTGGGCAACGGGGTTTGGACGCATGGGGCACGCTGACCGCGATGGCTGGCGCCACTCCCGAATCGCTCAAGAGCCTTCATCGGGCCCACTTTGCACAGTCGAACTTGGTCGTCGCCGTGGCGGGTCCTGTCGACTTGGACTCCACTACGAGGCAGGCGGTCGCTCTGCTGACAACCGCACCCAAGGCGACTGCGTCGCCACACCGCGAAGCGTTGGTCGGAGAGTCGGCCAGGGTCGAAGACGAGTCGAGTTTTGGCGAAGCCAGGTCTGCTATCGCTCCGGGATTCGCCCGTGACGAGACGCAATGGGCCCTCGCGGCCGCTTTGGCGTTGGCCACGGAGGTCCCACGCAGCTTTGTGAGCTTCGTTCCCAGCGCGGAACCATCCCTGGTGACCTGGGGCCGCGACGACCAGCGCCACGGTCTCGGCACCGTCGCGGATGGCCTGAGCTCCAACGACGAGGCCCGTTTGTTTCGCATCGGTTGGGAGATGGGGCAGGCTTGGTACGAGAACCAGTTGCGCTCACCTGTCGGCATCGCGTATTTGCGTGGCCTCTACGCCGTTCAATCGCGTGGAGCCAAGCCGGAGGACTCGGTCCGCAAGATCCAAGCGATGACGTTCGAGCAGTTCAAGGAAGGGCTGCGCGCATTTGGCAAAGATCGCGGCGTGACCGTGGTCGGGGTGGGCCGATGACGTTGACCAATCTCCTCGTCTGGAGGAGGTGCCGCTGGGCCGTGCTGGTACCCCTCCTCGCCGCCTCCTTTGCCAACGTTGCGAGTGCCAACTCCCCTCTCTTGGAGGGGTGGCCGACGGGCTTGGAGGGTCAGAACTCGCGTGTCCGCACCCTAGAGCTCTCCGATGCCGGCGCGGAGTCGGTGGTTGTCCACGCGGCGATCGCGCTGCCAGCGATGAGCGACCATTACCGCGCCCGAGTGGAAATCCTCGCGGACGTCCTCAGCCAGGGCTCGGAGGCCTACCCACGTCTGACCGTGAGACGATTGACGGGCGCTCTTGGGTCTCCTTTGCGGGGCTTCACGACCCCTGGCGCCCTCCACTTGCGCGCCGAAGTGCCCGTTGAGGCTTGGGACAACGCATTGGCCGTCCTCGTCGACGCCATGCGCAGACCACTCCTGGACGAAGCCGCCGTGCGAGCAAGCATCGAGACGCGCACACTCGTCGAACCTGGCGAGTGGAGCAAAGCTTTGGACGGCCTTCGATTTGATTGGGCGACGGTCCAGCCGCGCGAGGTGCGCGAACTCGCTGATGCCATCCTGCGGCCCGAACGAACGTTGGTCGTCGTAGCCGGTGCGCACGAGCCGCGAACGGCCGCGGCTCGTGTGGCGGCTCGGTGTGCCGGATGGGTGGGCGGTCTTGAAAGGAGGTGGACATTCGAGTCTGATCAGCGGGTGTGGTTCCCCAAGGGGCGGTACGTCGATCTTCTCGGCGCACCGATTGATCCACGAAGCGAGTGGCCTGTCGCGTGCCTTGCCGCTTTGGCGCTTGGCGCCGGCAAGGACAGCACCGTGTTTCGCATCGTTCGCGAGCGTCATGCTTGGAGCTATCGGCAGGAGGCTTTCCTCGCCTCGGAGGGACAGCGCTGGCGACTTCGCTGCCTTGTTCAGCAAGCTCCCGGATCTGAAGCTCCGGATCCGGACGCTCTGCGACAAGCGCTCCTGGCGGATGTTGCCGCTTGGGACGAGTCGACCCTCGCGCGGGCTGCCGCAATGGCGAAACTAGCCGCCATCGGAAGGATTCCCTCGCCGCTCCAAATCGGTACACGGGGGCGAGCCGATGCTTCCTCCTTGTCGGGTCGCGCCCTTTTGGCGGCGCTCTGGTTCGAGGCCACGGGTGAACTCTGGGAGGTCGAAGAGTTCTCCCGTCGTTGCGCCGAAGTCCCGCTGGCGAAGGTCAAGGAGTGGGCGACAACGCAACTCAAGGCGTCTGCCGGGCGTATCTATGGCGCATCGGGCACACCCGACCGATAACGTAGAATAGTCGCCATGCTTCGAGCCAACGCCGCCGATGAGCTCAAAGCCGGTCTCTTGCGGTTTGTCGCCGAAGAAGCCGAGCGTGCCGGCGCGTCTGCAGTCGACCCGGGGCATCGCGTGCCATTCAAGTGGCCGCCCCATGCAGTGAGTCACGATTACATGGTCCGCGAAGACCAGTGGAGCGAGCGGACCGAGTTCGTGTTGCACCACGAGGCCGTTGAGGTCGAGGTCGCAAAGACCGAGCACGGCGTCTTTGGCCGGAGCCCCAAGTTCTGGGCAGAGGCTCGTGGGCGCGATGCGGAAGAAATGGTCGAAGCATTGGCCCTTGCGTTGGAACCGCTGTTTGCGCGGCAGGAATGCATCGCCAAGTGCCTGGGACGCACGGGTCGCTTCGAGGGCCGCATCGCAGACCTTGACGCCTTGGACCTTCTCAAGTTGCTCTACTGCCGCAACCGCGATGTGGGCAGGGAGGCCCAAACGGTGATCGAAACGAGCCACGAGCGGCATGTGCTGATGCCGTCGCTGTTGGCCATCCTCGAAGATCGCGCGCACCCGTACCGGCGCGCTGCCCAATGGGCTGTACTCGATCTATTCGAGGATCTGCCGAGTTTTTGCGCCGACGCCGACGATGAGGCAGCCGCGGTGCGTGCCATGAAAGGGCTGCTGTGGGACGCCGAGGACGATTTCTGCCGGACCGTCTACAAGGCGGGTGTGGTGCTTGGCGGGCAAGTGCCGTCGCCCAGTGGTGGCGACGCCCTCCTTGAGAGCTTGCAGGCACCGTCGCGCATCGGTCGACGCAGCGCGATCCACGGCCTTTTTCATGTGGTCGAGTGGCAACCCGAGCGACGGGGTCAGGTCGTCGAGGCCCTCAGAGTCGCCGCCGATCAGGACCCGGAGCCTGTTCTCCGAGACTTTGCCGCGCAAATGGCCGAAGATATCGCCGAAGCACGCTACGACCACACCGAAGAGCCCACGTTCGATGAAGAAGCGCCGCCCGTTGGCGTATCATGACGTTTGTGGCAAGATTCGTCTGGCCGTTTGGCAAGCGACGACCCGAGAACTCGAGTCCCCTCTATGTCGAAGTGAGGGATGCGCTGTCCGATGTCCAAGCCTATGCCCGCTCGCACGGGGGCCAGATCCACTTGGTCGACGTCACGGATGACGGGTTGGTGAAGATCAAACTGACCGGAACGTGCAATGGTTGCCCCATGTCCGATGTCACTCTCAAACTCGGTGTGGAGCGTCAACTGCGAGAACTTGTTCCTGCAGTGCGGCAGGTCGTTCAGGTCCGCTAGACGGGCAACCGTTCGGGAATGCCGAGGTCTTCTTCGAAGCCCGCCATGACGTTCATGGCGTGGACCAATTGGGCAGCGCCACATTTGCCTTCGGTGTCGGCTGCGACTTCGAGGCGTACAGCCTCGGCGGCGTCGCATCGCATTGAGCACACCGCGAAGGGTCTGCCTTGCACCGCAGAACGGTTGGCATCAGGTGCCATGCGGACGAAGAACGATCGCCCGTAAGCCTCGTCGAACAGGGCCTGGAGATCGCTCTGCGTGGCTGGTTGGATGGTCGCCAGCACCACGCAATGACTCGGGGCGCCACCTTCAAGGATGGTGATGCCGCCGGTGAACCCAAGGTCGGCGATCAGCGCTGCAATGGCGACGCATTCTTCCTGCGCGCCCGCCGTTGCGATGCTCGGTTGCCCGACCAGAATCCCCGCCCGGGCCAGGGGCGCCAGTGCGATCAGTGCCAGCGTTGCCGCGGGACCCGGTACCGCAAAACGGTCGGCGCAGACCATTGGGTTGTTGTCCACGATTTCGACCAGGCCGCGCAGATCGCAGGAAAGCGGGTCGTCCGAGACGTCGCGCTGCCAATCGCCTTGCTTCCACTGAAGGCGTGGCGTCGGAGCATCCAGCAACCTGACTTGCGGGTGTTTTTCGAGCAGGGCTCGAAGCACGGGCCGGTTGGGACAGGAAACGTCGATCATTGCCTGGTCACCGTGGTGACGGACTTGGCTCTAATCGGCTTGGGGCCCCCGGCGAGGGTGATGTTGCTCGTGACCTCGTAGCGCAGAAGCGTTCCATCGGCGGGGTCGAGGTGGATGGTTCCGCTGCCGTTCAAGGCGAGGGGGCCCTTACCCTTGAGCGTTGCTCCAAGAACCGCCACGCGCTTCTTGTTGATGGTCTGAAAGCCCTTGAATGTGTAGGTGGTCTCGACGAGCGAGGGCTGTCCTCCGCCGATGGGCAGCTCGGTTTGTTCGGTCCACTTGCCGCCGACTTTCAGGGGCTTGGGGGGCAGGGAAGCCGCCGCGCCGAACGCCCGTTCGGTGCCTTCGACGGTTCTGCCAGTCGGGTCGATCGAGATTTGGGCTGTTTGCAGGGGGGCGACGACTCGGCCACCGCTGGTCATGGGGCCTGTTGCGACGCCTAGATCGTAAATATTCGATCTGACGTTGGCCACGGTGAGCACGAACGAACCGGACATTTGCATATTGGTGCCCTCGCCCGTGACGCGCGTGGTTTGCTGATAGCGCAGCACCTGACCCTTGGTCATGGTGACGCGAAAGGTGGTTGTGTCGCCTTTCTGGACGATTTGTGCTCCGCTCGCCGCGGCCAAGGCGGCGACCATGAGCACCAGCACCACCCGGACTCCCATCCTACGAAGGCGTGGCTGCCAGGCCGATGCGGTTCTCATCCAATGCCCTTGAGCGTGACTTCGAAGAACACCAGCATGTTCGGCGGCACTTGGAGGTCGGGTCGCCCGCCCAAGCCGTATCCCACCTTGGCGGGGAGTCTGATCTTGCGCTTCTCGCCGACCTTCATGCCCGTGATGCCGAAGTCCAAACCAGGCAAGGCGATGTTGCCATCGGTCCCCAGTTTGAACTTCTGGTTGGTCCACTCTTCGAACTTGATGTCGAGTGGCGACTTGGCGACGTAGTCGATCGTCACCTGGTCGCCGGCCTTGCATGCGGGGCCGGTACCGGGCGTGATGATCGTCGTGTCGACGATGTCCTCTTCGCCGGCCTTGACGAGTTCGACGAGTTCGACGTCGAAGACCAAGTCGCTGTTGGGCGGAATTTTGTTGCCGGAGCCCTGGGGGCCATAGCCCATGCTCGAGGGAATCTTGAGTGTGCGCTTGCCGCCAAGCTTGAGGCCGACCAGGCCTTCATCCCATCCCTTGATCACCTGACCCATGCCCACGACGACCGAGAGAGGGAACTTGGCGGTGAGGTTGGAATCGAATTCGGTGTCATCGACGAGGCGGCCGGCGTACAGCACATAGGCGGTATCACCCTTCGCGATCGCGGGACCGGTCCCCTCTTTCGTATCCTCAATCACAAGCTTCTCCAGCTTGGCTTGAGTCGTCTTGACCTGACCCTCTGGGGACTTCGCTTGCCCAGGTTTGTCGTTCGCGCCTTGGTTGCACCCGGCGGCGAGAAGCAGGGCACAAGCACCAGGCACGATCCATGAAAGAAGCGGTCGCTTCATACGTTCAATGTACCTCCGAGCAGCATCGGTTGCATGGCGTTGGTTGCAACGTTCGCAGGTCCTGATCGGGTTCCCCGGTGGGGCCATAATGAACGCCTTGAGTACCCAGAACCCTTCGAAGGTCCGGATCGTGACCCTTGGTTGCGCGAAGAACGACGTGGACAGCGAGGAGATCGCGGGCGTCCTTCAACAGGAGGGGTTTCAGATCGATGGCCGTGCCGAGCGTGTCGACGTCACGGTCATCAACACGTGCGGATTTCTGGAGGCGAGCAAGAAGGAGTCGATCCAGGCCATACGCGACGCCGTTGAAGCAAAGAAGCGGGGCGAAATCGGCCGGGTGGTGGTCGCTGGGTGTCTCGCGCAACGTTTGGGCGCCGACCTGATGAAGCTTGCGCCGGGCGCGGACGCTTACGTCGGCGTCGGCCAGATGGGCCGCTTTGGCGACGTGGTCCGCGGTGCGATGCGTTCCAAGGAGCCTATGCTGGACGTCTCGCCGCCCCACCACCGTTGGGCCGACGTGGCCTCGCGTCCCCGAACCGGACGACCGTGGTCGGCCTACCTCAAGGTCAGCGAGGGGTGCGACCACCGATGCACGTTCTGCACGATCCCCAGTTTCCGTGGAGCGCATCAGAGCAAACCCATCGAGCGCGTGATCGAGGAAGCCCGCCACCTCGCGTCTCAAGGGGCGAAGGAAATCAACCTGATCGCTCAGGACGTGACCCAGTACGGGTACGACCTGTACAAGGAGTTCACGCTCCCGCGTCTTCTCCGCGAACTCGACGCCGTGGACGGCATCGAGTGGATTCGGTTGCTGTACTTCTATCCCAACCGGCTGACCGACGAAGTCATCGAAGCCATGTCGACGCTCGACAAGGTCGTCCCTTACGTGGACATCCCCCTCCAGCACGTTCACGCCGACACCCTTCGCCGCATGAAGAGGCCCTGGGACGGAGACCGATATCTTGCGCTGTTTCAGAAGCTTCGCCGCGCCATGCCGCACGTAGCGATCCGGACCACGTTCATCGTCGGCTTTCCCGGCGAGACCGAACAGGAATTCCAGACATTGTTGGACTTCGTGCGCGATGCCCGTCTCGACCGGGTCGGTGCGTTTGTCTACAGTCGCGAGAAGGGAACGCCGAGCTATGACATGCCCGATCAGGTGCCGTTCCGCGAGAAGCGTGCCCGGTACGACCGATTGATGACGCTCCAGCAAGGCATCGCCCTCGAAGTCGGCCAGAGGTATGTGGGCCAAACGCTGAAGTGCTTGGTCGAAGAGGTGCGCGACGGCTGGACCATCACCCGTTCATTCCGCGACGCGCCCGAGATCGACGGATTGGTGCTCGTTCCTGGGCAAGCCCAGCCTGGCTCGTTTGTGGACGTGACGATCAACGAGGCCGAGCCTTACGACTTGTACGGAGACTTCGTTTCCCAGTGAGTGCGCGCGCCGACTCGGGTCCGCTGAGCCAGTCGGCGATCTTCAAGCTGTATCTGCCCCTGGCGTTCTCGTGGGTGTTCATGGCCTTGGAGGCGCCGATCTGCCAAAGCGTGCTCTCACGCCTCCCAGAACCCACGCTCAACACCGCTGCGTTTCTGATCGTCTTGACCTTGTCGATCTGGATCGAGAGCCCCGTCATCGACCTGCTGTCGACTTCCACCACGTTGGTCAAGGACAGGACGGGTTTCCGGGTTGTCCGTCGATTCGCCCTGGCACTCATGGCTTTGGTCACCGTGGTCCACTCCCTCGTCGTGCTGACGCCGATCTACTGGGTGGTGACCGCGGGCATCATGCAATTGCCACGCGAAGTCGCCGACTGCGCGCGGCTCGGCATGACCATCATGATCCCGTGGAGCGCCTTCATCGGGTGGAGGAGGTTTCTGCAAGGGGTGATGATCTCGAGAGGCCAGACCAAGCAGATCGGTTTCTCCACTCTCAGCCGTGTGGTGTCCGTGACGGTCACGTCTGGGTCCCTCTTCCTTGCGGCTCAGAAGGGCTGGTTCGTGCTCGCTCCCACGGCGATCGTCAGCATCGCCTTGGTCGTTTCAGTCGGCGTGGAGGCTGGATTCGTGCACTTGGTGAGCCGCCCCGTGGTCCGAGAACTGCCAGACCGGATCGACAACGCGAAGGATTTAAGCACGCGTGCCTTGATCCGGTTCCATGCGCCGCTGACCGGCACGACCATGGTCATGCTGATCGGCGGTCCCTTGGTCAGCGCCGCCCTTGGGCGCGCCCCGAACCCGGTGGACGTTCTGGCGGGTTGGCAGTTGTCGATGGTGCTGACTTTCCTGCACCGCACGATCGTCTTCGCCTTGCCGGAGGTGGTCATTACGCTGGCCAAGGACGAACAGAGTGTCGCCGCCTTGCGGCGCTTTTGCCTGACCGTCGGCTGTTTCGCCTCGGGTTCGATGATCGTGTTGGCGGCCACTGGCGGAGATGTGGCGTTCTTCGCCGGGCCGATGCATGGCGAACCGGCACCCGCGCACCAGGCCCATCTCGCCTATCTAGCGGCGATCGGTCTGCCCATTGTCGGCGCGATCCAGTCCTATCTGCGCGGCATGCTGACCCGAGAGCACCTGACCACGGCCCGCTTGGCGGCCATCCTGATTGGCATTGGCACATTGGTGGCGGGTTTGGGGACCATCGTGACGCTTCGGGTGGTCAACGTGATCTCGGCCAGCGTCGTGCTGCAAGTGGCGCTACTCGTCGAACTCGCAACGCTCGCGTGGTTCTGGAAGAAACGTGGGCGGCGCGTCAAGCCTGAGATCGCCGCTGCCGCAACGTGAGCCAGTCGATGAAGTAGAACAGCCCTAGAGCGAACAGGGGACCCAGACCCACAGCCCAGTGCGCGGCAGACACCTTGCGGCTCTGTATCAGAATGGGATAGGTCGAATCCAGCATCCGCACCGTGTACTGGCCTCCAAACAGGAGGGCGATGCCCAGAAGACCGTAGGAAACCAGGCGCGCCTTCTTGGCCCGTTCAGGTTCTCGCATGCCGAATGCCGTGAGCCACAGCACCGTCCCGATCGCGCTGAACAGCGTCGGAATCACGACCATCTCCTCGATCTCGGCCACCACTTGGCCGAGCAGGTTCCCATGAGTCCAAATCGTGAATGCGTCCATAGGCTTGCCGTCGCCGCTCTATTGTAGCCAACTCGCTTTCCACCATACTTGCGGCATGGACCCGATCCGCTTGCAGGACGTGCGCAACAATCCTCGCGTCATCGCCTTGGTCGACGGCGCCAACGCCGTGATGAAGGCGATGGGCTACACCGAGCACGGGCATCGCCACGCACGCGTTGTCTCCAAGCGCACGCGACAGATCATGGAGGGTGCCCAGCTCCCGCAACGCGACATCGAACTTGGAGAGATCGCCGCCTACACGCATGACTGCGGCTGCTCGGTGAACCGCCAGCAACACGCCCAAATCGGCGCGGCCCTCATCTTCCCCGTGCTGAGCGATATGGGCATGCCCCCCGAAGAGATCGTCCCGATTCTCGGCGCGATCGGCAACCACGAGGAATCAGTGTCGTCGCTGGTCAGCCCCATGGCCGCCGCGCTCGTCATCGCGGACAAGAGCGACGTCCACCATTCGCGCGTGCAGAATCCTTCGCCTTCAGACTTCGACATCCACGACCGCGTGAACTGCGCCGCCACCTCCAGCCAGATCCATTTCAGGAATCAGAGCGTGTTGGAACTGCTGCTCGAGATCGACCAGGAGCGCGCCTCGGTCATCGAGTACTTCGAGATTTTCCTCTCGCGCATGGTGCTGTGCCGAAAGGCGGCCAACGTCCTCGGCTTCAGGTTCTCGCTGCGGGTGAACGGCACCGTGCTCGAGTAGTCAGGGCCGCAGCCGCGCGTCGCGGAACCACTTGGCATGGGTGTCGAGCATCAGGCGGTTGCGCCCACCCGGGTGGACAGCGAGACCCCTGAGGGGCTGAGGCACGGTCGCAATTGGCGGGAAGTAGGGGTCTACGGCCAGTTCGACTTCGGAAAGCCCGTTGGGATAGCCGATGAACGGGCTGTTCTCGGCCTGCAGGTCGGAGAGGGCTTGATCGGGAGTCTTGCCCCAGAAGTTGTCGCGCGCCACTGGCTCGGTCAGTTGGTCGAAGCGCCAAAGCCAGTAGGTGGTCCGGACCTGTTCAACCGCTTGGGCGACCCGGACTTCATTGTCCCATGCCGATCGCGCCGAAGGGCAAGACCACACGTCGCCGAGGTTGTACGGTGCAAACGGCTCGACCAGCCAGCCTGCTCGCGGATCGCTGGGTGGCCAGCCCGTCCAAGGTCGGTAGCCGTCGGCGACGGTCTCCTTGAGGTCCCGCCGGTCCGGGAGCCTGTCGTCGTGATCGTTCAGATAGAGCTGAAACGCCACACCGAGATTCTTGAGGTTGCCCAGACACGCGGTTCTTTGGGCCGCACGTTTCGCCTGCGCGTAGACGGGGAAGAGCATGGCGGCGAGGATCGCGATGATGGCGATGACGACCAGCAGTTCGATGAGGGTGAAGGCGCGTTTCATGGCGTGGGGTGAAGTCGGACGGCCGAGATCGCGACGGGCTCGGCTTTGCCCTTGAGTTCGAACTCGCCCAGATCGACCGTCTGAATCGGTCCGGGCAACAGTCGTGCGGCTGCGTCGGTCAGAAGGAAGTCCTCGCCGAGCGTACTGCATAAGCCGACCACACGCGCGGTTGTGTTGAGGACATCCCCGTGGAACACGATTTCGCTCTTGAGGCCACCCACATCGGTCGCGACCACTCGTCCGACGTGTAGACCGGCCTTGAATCGCGGCGTTTCACCAAACTCGCGGAGGTACTGCTCGCGTCTTGCTTCGACGGCGTCTTGCACCAATCCGAAGAGCCGAAGGGCGTTCTGATTCCTTTGGCCGTAGGGGATGCGCCAAGAGACCACCACCTCGTCGCCGATGTAGTGGCTCACCTCGGCCCGCGTCTTGATCAGGGGATACGTCATGTCGTCGAAGAAGTCGCGGACGAACAGGCTGAACCTCTCGTTGCCCAGTCGCTCGGCCAAGGGCGTCGAGTCTTTGATGTCGAGGAACATGAAGAATCGCTCCTCCTGTTTGGGCTTGTGGTAGCGACCTAACAGCCAGTTCAACGCCACGCCAGGTCCAATCTTGTGGCTGATCTGAATCAAGAAGTTGACTGCGAACATGCCGATCAGAGCGAACCAGAAACCCGTTTGAACCTGCCGCGAAAAGAACAACTCCCAGGCTTGGTTCCAAGGCGTGGCGTCGAAAATGGATCGTCTGCCGCCGACGGCCATCATGAGGGCGATGCCAACGTTGAACCCGACCACCATGGTTGCCGCATAGCAGGCCACGCGAGCGCCCACTCCAACAAGGAACGGTCGCCGCCGAAAGTTGGGCATCACCCAGAACTCGGTGGCGTTGATGCCGACCGTTCCGAGTAAACCGCTGCCCAGCCCGAGGACCAGAAGTTCGGGCGCGAATTGGCGGGTGCTGAACCAGGTGAAGAGAACTGGTGCCGAACAGGCGGGGACGGCGCTGGTGAAGAAGATGCGCCACCGGAACCGAGCGAGTTCGGTCAGGGGGTGCCCTCCACCAGCCCTTCGACGATCACCTCGCCCTCTTCGACGCGCGCGGAAGTGAGCTTGAGGCGAAGCGGCAAGTCCTTGGTATCGAACACGGGGTTGATTGCGGCCAGTTGCTTCTCGATCATCGGCTTTGCCACCCCCGAGAAGACGTCCACGCTCTCGACGTCGACATGGAGTTCGGAGTCGCCGACCACGCGAAGGACGAACTTGGCCGTGCCGCGCATCTCGAACATCACGCGCATCGTGGCGTTGGCCACGACGTAACCCGGTATGAGACGTATCGTCACATCGCGCAGCGTGTCGGGCAGCTGGGGCAACAGGAACGCCTCGATGGATGCCTGTCTCAGTCGAACTTCGGCCCGTCCCGGCTCCTTCAGGGTCATTCTGAAGGGCTCTGATTCAACGGTCAAATCCCGTCCAACCACGGAGACGGCATCGAGTTTCAGGCCATTGGGAAGGACGACGTCGTGCAGGGTCGCTTGAACCCCACCGACGCTCAGGGAGAACTGTTCTGGCACTGGGGCACTCTACCTGCCGCTCTTCGTTCCGACCTTCACACCCTGTCCATTGGCCGATTGTCGTACGTTGGCGGGCAGAGGGCGCTGTTCGGGCAGTGCAACCTTGAGGTCTTGGGCCCGCCGTTCGATGGCGTCGGCGCGCTTGCCGGGCTCGGGGTGGGTACTGACGAATTCAGGGGTCTTGCCGCCTTCCTTGGCGAACACGCGCATCATGTCGGCCAGACCGCGCGGATTGTATCCTGCCCTGACCACCAAGTCGAACCCGACGCGATCGGACTCGCTTTCGTGCTTGCGCGAGTAAGGCAGGTCGAAGATGAGTTCGTCGGCAACGCCGGCCACGCTGAACACGGTGTCGTTGGCGTTGAGCAGCGTGAGCACGAGCGTCAGGCCCATGCGCCGCTTCATGGTGTCGGCATAGCTGCTGGCCCAATGTTGGTTGCGGATGTGGCCGATCTCGTGGGCGAGCACGCCGGCCAACTGGTCCTCGGTCTCCATCTTGTCGATGAGGCCGTTGAAGAAGTAGATGGGTCCACCCGGCAGCGCGAACGCGTTGACGTCCTTGGAGTCGATCACGTCGAACGAGAACTTCCAGATCTCCTTCTCTCGCTCCTTGGCTGGGATGGCGTCGAGCACCTTGTTGGCCACGCGGCGCAAAAACAGCACCCTTGGGTGCGTGTCGGGAAGTACCTTCTCTTCCTTGCGGATGGACTCGGACGCACGCTGGCCGAGTTTGACTTGATCCTCTTTGCTCGGCCGGAAGATATCGGCAGAGGGGGCTGCGGCCAAAGCCAAGCCCGCCAAACACAGGGTAGCGGTCGCAAACCTCATGCGAACCATGACGATGCGAAGGATACCGGTGTTCGCAAGCCGGGGTCCAAGGGCCTCACGACGAGCCGACGGGCGCGTTCATAGTGCCCAACTTCAGCGGGGGGTTGTTGTGAACGATCCGGTGATAGGTGGAGCCGTCGGGTAGCTTTGCGACCAAGATCGTGTAGCCGCCTCCGGGCCGGAAGTCGGCGGTCTGCTCGGGCGAGCCATCGCCGAAAGCTACCGTCGTCTTGCCGCTGGCGACCCGGATCGCCTCGCCAACACCCGTTGCCGCCTTGGGCAAGGGCAGACTCGCCCCGCCCACCGTGACCTTCGCATCGGCCGATCCCAACGCCGCAACGGCCACCAGAGCGCCCTTGTCGTCGTCGCTGGTTCTCGGCTCGTCGCGCAGGACCTCGACTTGCGGGGGCGACCCGACGACGACCAAGGTCGCCCGTTGCGCTGGGTCCAGGTTCAGCGTATGGCTCGCTCCGCTCAGGTCGAATCGCTGGGTTCCGGGCGCGATGCGGTGGAAGGGCGTCCACGAGCCCTTCTTCAGGGGCACGCCAAACATGGCGCCGTTCCGCTTCACCGAGACCTCCTCGGGGCTCAGATTGACAACCCGGACGAAGGCCCCAGCCTTGGGGCGGGGGAGACTTGCCACGGGCTCGGGCGGACCCGAACAACCGGCGAGCAGTACCATGAACAAGAGGGTGGAGCGCTTCACGGGTTGCTCTCACTGGTGCCCATCGAGCGGGGAATGGCTCCGGTTTGGGGGTCGGCTTGACCGATCTGGCGGATCGTGGCCGGCTCTTGGGTGGTGGGCTCTTCGTGAGCACGACAACCAGCGACCGAGGCTACGAGGATGGCGAGTGCGAGGCAAGGCAGGCTCTTCATAGGGGCTCTGGCCCCACCCGCTGGGGATGGGGCCGTCGGATGTGGAGGAACGGTCAGCGATCAACCACCGAAGTAGTTGAACTCGGAGTCGGGTCGGAAGAAGCACGGGTACTGCGGCACCGAGCCACCATTGGCGATGCCAGGCGACCAACATCCCCACCACCCGCCGGGAACGCCCTTCGAGTCGTAGGAAACGAATGGGTCGCGATCGCTCGGTTGGCCCGCTTCGGTGGTGTCTCCGCCTACGGCCAAGGTCTTGGCCGAGGAGTCGCTTGCCACAAAGAGCATGTTCCTTCCATATACCCATGCCGTCGCTCCAAAGTTCCAAAACATTGTGCCACCGATGCCTTGTCCGCCATCGTTGCTACCCGACTGCGGATACCCGCTGGCGTTGAACGAACACGGTTCGGCTGTCGTCGAGTTGCACAACAAAGCTGGATTGCTGGCGGATCGGCCCATGTAGTTCTGCTTTCCGGCGCCCGACCAAATCAAAGAAAGCTTGCTCGGGGCTGCGATTGCAGAAAGCGAGTAGGTGTGCAACAGCCCGTTCATGGTCCACGCCGTCTTGGCAAAGGCGCGCCGCGGGTTGCCGGTGGGGTCGGTGCCGATCCGTCGGTCCGCTACTCCGGGTGCGGTCCAGATATCCAGGCTCTTGAGATACGGTTCCAACGCGTTCGCCCATTGGATTTTGACCTCCCGCACCAGATCGGGGGCACCCCAGCCGGACGGATCGTTCTCGGGCATCCAGTCGGCAGGCGTCGGATGGAACGTGGACCAGCGATGGGTTCCGTCGGCGCGGATCGAGTGGGCCAACGGAAGCAGGTCGTCGTTGTCGTTGGCGTAGATGAGAAAGCCGGTACCCGTTTGCTTGATACTCGAAAGCGCCGATGTCTTCTTGGCCGACTCCTTCGCTTGCGCATAGACGGGGAACAGCATGGCGGCCAAGATCGCGATGATGGCGATCACGACCAGCAGTTCGATCAGTGTGAAGGCTCGTTTCATAATGGGCTCCTCGCAGTTGCACGACACGAAGGAACCCGCAACGCTGCGGGATTGCCTCAAAACCAAACGGTCAAGGCTAGTGGAGATCAACCAGAATGATGGCTCTTATCGGAAACGTCCAATCGTTGGTGCAAATGCCAGTTCAATGTTCAATACCGATTAGACTTGCTCGCACATTCCCTGATTGCGGGAATCTTCGGTTCGAGAGATCAGAATTCCTCGCCCTTGGGCACCGCCTTGACTCTAGACGAGCCTTCTTCGAACGTCGCCTCGGGTGCGGTTGCGTTCACGGCTCTCTCGGGTACTGGGGCCACCGCCGTCGTGACGCCTCCACTTGACACGGCAGGCTCAGAGGAAACCGTGCTTGTGAGGGTCAGCGACAAGACGAGGGCAAGGAGCACCACGAACAGGGCCGCGCCAAACCCGGCAAGCATGAGGCTCCTTCGACGGGATGCGGGCATTGGCTCCGGGCGGTGGCGCTCCAACGCCTGTTTGGCGCGCACTTGTTCCAGCAGTTCGGCGACGGAAGCCTCGGGGATCTTGAGCGCTTCTGCGAGGTCGCCCAGCGAGGGCAGCGACTGAACGGCCTCGGCTTGCGATTGCTGCCGCTGCCAGAGCTGGACCACCGCGTTCGCCTCTTCGTGCGTCATGCGCTGCGAGCCGGGTTCGACTTCGAATTCGCCGGATGGATGCATTTGCACACAGTTATAGCCGAAGCGCCCGCGGTCCATAGGTCCCGGCTCGAGAGCGAAGAGTCAATCTGGCCACTTGAGTCCTGAATCCTTGGCTCGTCCTCGTGCATCCTTACCTTGGACTCAACGGTGAGACCATGACAGACCAACCCCAGTATCGAGACCGATCCGTCCTTATCCACGGCAAGTTCAAGAGCGAGAAGTGGGATTTCGAGGACCACATCACGCCGCCCGTCACAACCTCGACCGCGTTTAGGCTTCGCAGCGCCGAAAGGGGCGCCGAAGGTTTCAGGCAGTTCGCCAACCCCGCACTCGACCGTGCCACCACGCACCCGATCTACATCTACGAGCGTCTCGACGACCCCTGTCAGAGCCTGCTCGAGGAGACGCTTGCCTTTGCCGAAAAGGGTGAGATCGCCGTTTCGTTCGCCACGGGCATGGCCGCGATCAGCGCGGTCCTCGGCATCCACGTGAAGGCCGGCGACCACATCGTGCTCCATAAGACCATCTATGGCTGCACGTATGGCTTGGTCACCCATTGGCTCAAGCGGTTCGGAGTCGAGCACACGTTCGCCGACTTCCTCGAACCGAGCAGTCTGAGTGCCGCCATCAGGCCCGAGACCCGCGTCGTGTACTTCGAAACGCCGTGCAACCCCACGCTCGACTTGGTGGACGTTCGCGCCGTGGCCAAGGAGGTCCATGCCGTCAACGCCGCCAGACCCGCAGAGTCGCGCATCGCCACCATCGTGGACAACACGTTCGCCACTCCGTTTTGCCAGCGTCCGCTCACCATGGGCATCGACTTCGTGGTTCATTCGCTGACCAAGAACCTCGGCGGCTTTGGCACGAGCATGGGCGGGGTCGTGATCGGTCCGCGCAGCAGCGAGACCGAGTTGCTCCTGTTCCGCAAGGATTTCGGTGGCTCGATCGCCCCGGACGTGGCGTGGAAGGTGCTCAACTACGGGGTCCCCACGCTGGCCCTTCGGCTGGAGAGGCAACAGCAGATCGCGCGGCGTGTGGCCGAATTCCTCGACCTGCACCCGAAGGTGAAGAATGTGCGATACCCGGGCCTCGACTCGTTCCCCCAAGCCGAACTCGCACGCGAGCAGATGCGCGACATCGACGGCAACTTCGCACCTGGTTCCATGCTCTACTTCGAAATGGCGGGCGACCCCGCCAAGTCGTACGAGCGGGCGGTTCGTGTGATCAATCGCATCGCGGAGAGGGCCTTGTGCGTCACGCTGGCTGTAAGCCTGGGCCAAATCCGGACGTTGATCGAACACCCGGCCTCGATGACGCACAGCGTCATCCCGCCAGAGGACCAACTGCGGGCCGGCATCTCGCCGGGCGGCATTCGGCTGTCGTTGGGCATCGAGGATCCGGGCGACATCCTCGCCGACCTCGAAGATGCCCTGTCTCGGGCGTGAGGAAGGCAACAATCAGCGTGCGTCAACGCCCAAAGGTTGCCCGTCGCTGGGCTCCTCAGCGCTCGATGCCAAAAAGAGCGTCGGCGGCAAGGACGGTCTCGGTCTCGCCTTCGTGCGAGGCGATGAGTTCGCCGTCCGATCCGATCCCAATGGCGACCAATACCCGGCCTTGACCGTCGCGGTACTTCTTGCCCGGTGTCGCGTCGAAAAGGGCCCAGACCGGGGCTAGAGCCGACCAAGAGTCGGGTTCGGGAAGCCGTTCGAGACGCTCCAGAATCGTCCGTGCCAGTTCCTCGGCAGACGGTGCGGCGCCGCGTTCGGCTTCCAGATCGGTGACCGAACGCGCCAGTTCTGCTGGCAACGCGACCGGACGCAGGTTGATCCCCACGCCCACGATGGCTACGCGGCGTCTGTCGGGGTCTTCGACGACTTCGGTGAGGATGCCGCCAAGTTTCTTGCCGCGCAGCGACAGGTCGTTGGGCCAGCGAAGCTGCGCCCGTGTGGCTCCCGCCACGGCGATGGCGACCGCCATGCCGATCAGCCATGGTTTGGGATGGTTGGCGTAGTTGCCGAACACCATCGACATCGTCAGGGACTTGCCAGGTTCGCTGACCCACTCGCGCGTGAATCGTCCCCGGCCCGCCGTCTGGTTGTCGGCCAGTACAACGCCCACAGGCTCGCGAATGGCAAGCAAGCGTTGCGCCTCGGCCTGGGTGGAATCCACCTCTGCCCGATGCACCCAAGGACCGAACTCGAGGGGACTTCTCATGCAAACTCCAAATGCAGGGCCAACGGCCGCGATGCCATCGTGGTCGCGCTGGTGGAAACGTAGTGCACGCCGGTCGCACCGATGGCGGCGATGTTGTCCAGCGTGACGCCGCCGCTGGCTTCAAGGGGGATGCGCTCGCCCAGCCGCGTAGCCACCTCGCGCAACTGCGACGGTGTCATGTTGTCCAGAAGCAGTGCGTCGGCACCGGCTTCGCAGGCGGCGACGGCCTCTTCGAGTGTGGCGCACTCGACCTCGATTCTTGCCATCGGCGAGATGGATGCGCGGAGCTTCCCGACTGCAGCGGCGACATCGCCCACGGCTCGAACATGGTTGTCTTTGAGCATCGCGGCATCATACAGGCCCATCCGGTGATTCATGCCGCCCCCGCATCGAACGGCGTATTTGGCAAGGCTGCGGAGTCCGGGAACGGTCTTGCGCGTGTCGAGCAAGATCGCACCCGTGCCCTCCAGGGCTTGAACGTATCGGCGGGTTGTCGTCGCGATGCCTGACATGTGCATCAAGAAGTTGAGGGCCGTCCTCTCCCGCTCCACCACGACCGCGGGCGCGCCCATCCCCCTGAGCACCACGGTGCCAGGCTGCACGGCATCGCCGTCCCGAACCATCGGCTTGCACTCTCCCGCCGGGGAGAGCAGGTATCGGGCGATCTCCACACCGCAAACAACCCCATCGGCCTGAGCCTCGATGAACCACTCGGCGGGCTCCAAGGGGAGGCAAATCGCTGTCAGGTCGCCCGTGCCGAGGTCTTCGGCCAGGGCGCGCGCGACGATGGGTTGCCAATCGGTGGGAAAGGGGGACTTCCAGGCGGTCACTCGGTTTCGATGTTTACCCGACACCGTGCGCTGAGTTCGTCGGGCAGCAGGTCGAATGGGACGTCGATGCCGTTGCGATTCCAGCCGATCGGTACCCGAACCCGACCCACCGAGATAAAGGCCGGGGGTGAGATTTTGATCGCGCCATCGGCCAGTTCGAGATCAACACGGTCACCCCGCGAAACCATGCGCTGAATGTCTTTGTAGGGAACGGTACGCGTCTTGCCGCCTCCCACGACCTCCAGATAGTCGTCGTGAAGGATGTATTCGACCGTGGTGGAGTGTGCGTGCAACGCTTGGGCGATGGCGGATCTGCCCGCGCCCATGATCGCGCCCGCCGCGTCCCGGACACTTCGCTTGAGGTCGGGCTCCTCCGCGCGGAAGAGGGCTGCACCCTTGCGCTGGGCGCCTCGGGCGGTCGTGCCCGAGCCCATCTCCAACCACCGGACAGCTTCGGCCGGTCGATAGCGTACGAGCGACATGCACGGCATTATAGGACGGCTCTCGCGGGAACACCCCCCATTAGTCTCACCAACCGCGGACGAATCCTATGCGAGCGGCGTAGACTATCGAAGCGCCCCCTGGGCCGAACACCATGAAAGCTCCCCTCTTGGACATTCAGAATTCGCAGGACTCGCGGAACATCCCCATCGACAAAGTGGGAGTGCGCGGCGTCAAGTACCCGATCGCCGTCCTCGACCGGGCCAACGAGCGGCAACACACCATCGGCGACTTCACGCTCACGGTGAACCTGCCGCACCACTTCAAAGGTACGCATATGAGTCGCTTCCTCGAGGTGCTCAACGAGCACCAAGCCGAAGTGAGCGTCCACAGCCTCCCCGATATCCTGCGCGCGCTCAAGGAGCGGCTCGATGCCGAGAGTGCGCACATCGAGGTCAAGTTTCCGTTCTTCATGGCCAAGCCGGCGCCGGTGACGGGGAAGGTGGGGATGATGCCGTTCGACTGTCGCTTTATCGCCGAGGCGAACGGGAAGTTCGACTTGACGATGGAAGTCGTGGTGCCCGTGACCACGCTGTGTCCCTGTTCCAAGGAGATTTCGGACCGTGGCGCGCACAACCAGCGCGGCTATGTCACGGCCCGTGTGAAGACCGAAGGCCACGTGTGGCTCGAGGAACTCATCGAGATGATCGAGGGTGCGGCCTCGTGCGCGCTCTACCCCCTCCTCAAGCGTCCCGACGAGAAGTGGGTGACGGAGCGGGCCTACGACAACCCCCGCTTTGTCGAGGACATGGTGCGCGAAGTCGCGTTGGCATTCGATGCCGACGGTCGGATTCGTTCGTACGAGGTCGAGGTGGAGAACCACGAGTCCATCCACGCGCACAACGCCTACGCCTATCTGGCTCGGGAGCGCTGACGTGGTCTACGGCGAGCGGCGTCGGGAACTGTACGCGCTTGTGGCTCGCATTCCGGAGGGGCGTGTGTGTTCTTACGGGTTGCTCGGCCGCTCCCTCGCGGGGCCGGTGAGCGGCGTCATCGTGGGGAAGTGGATGGCTTCCTGTCCGCCGGACTTGCCGTGGTGGCGCGTTGTGGGAGCCAATGGGAGTTTGCCCGTGTATTCTCGCAGCCCGCATCTGGGGCATGAGCAGAGGGATCGGTTGAAGGGTGAGGGGGTCGAATTCGAAGGGGACTCTGTCCGCATGGAAGTATCCCTGTGGTTGCCGTAAGTGGCCAGTGACGCTACTCCGGCGACTCGATCGCACGGATCAGCCGCTCCACATACTCGCGTTTCGAGAACAGCCGCGAATAGTTGTTCACGCCCTGAAACCCGAACAGGGGCACCAGGAAGGGAGAAAGGGCGACCGCGGTTTGGCTGCCCACGAACGAAAGCGGCTTGTGCATCTCAAGGAACATCACCGCCGGCACTTCCATCTTCCGGCGCTTGATCTCCGCAGACGCCTTCTCGATCAGGCTCTGCACCTCGTCCTCGGTCAGTTCTTCGGTCCACAAGTCGTGCATCGTTCGGGGCTCGGCGTCGTACTTCGGCCAGGATCTTCTCGGGGTCGCCCTCGAAGCGCAGGGTCACCCCCCGGAACGGGCTGAGCCGGGTGTCTTCCGCCAGTGGAGAGAGTTTGGCACGGTCAGCGTCCACTTCGATGCGCTTGACGGCCTCCCAACGCACGGCGGTGACGCTCACACCACACGTCACCCGCGCCTCGTCGTCGTTCAGCTCGTAGCGCAATGGAAGCAGAAACTCCAGCGTCGTGCCCAGCACTACGGCCACACCGACCAGAGCAAACACCGGATGACCCAACAGCAGGAATCCCGCCGCGCCGGCACCCAGCGCGCAGGCCACCACGACCGAAGCCTTCCCCGGCTCGCGCGCCGCAAGGTGGACCTGCCAGCGCATCGGAGGGGCGGCTTCTGAACTTTGCATGGCGAATTGTGGCGATTCCGACGATTCCAAGAACAGAATGCGCTAAGGCATCGTCTAGAATAACCGAGACTCTAGCATGGAGGTGGACCTATGGTCACCACACGCGGGGGACTCGAGTTGACCGAGGACGAAGCCTTTGCCTTGCTCGGCATGTGTATGACGAGCCCACAGGTACTGGATTCGGTTTCGGAAACGGCATTGCGGAAACTTGCCGAGTTTTGCATCCACCGATGCGATTCGTCATCATCCGTACCATTGGCCTCTGGCCTTCGGCAAGCCGCAAGCCCGCTCGAGGTGGCGGGAGGTTGAACCCTCCCGCCAACCCGCATCCATGCGCCCCCGGTACACTCTCGCCTTCCCATGAGCGATGAATTGTCTCTGCGCGACTTGCGCCTGCAGAAGCTGGCGCGCATGCGCGAACTCGGCTTCGACCCCTTTGCCGTCGAGCGTTTCGAGTCCACCGGGTCGGCCAACGACCTGCTGGCCGACTTCGACGCCAAACAGGGCGAGTCGGTCGCGTTCGCGGGTCGGGTGGTCTCCCACCGGCTGATGGGCAAGGCGGGCTTCGCGCACCTGAGCGACGGCGAAGGCAAGATTCAGGGCTACTTCAAGAAAGACGACCTAGGCGAATCCGCCTGGGAGGTCTACCAACTGCTCGACATCGGCGACCACGTGGGCGTCCACGGCGAGTTGTTCCGCACCAAGACGGGTGAGCCTTCGATCCACGTCCGCAGCCTCACTCCGCTGAGCAAAGCCTTGCACACGATCCCGCTGGGCAAGGAGAAGGAGGGGCAGCAGTGGTACGGCTTGACCGACACCGAACAGCGCTACCGCCATCGCAACCTCGACCTGATCTGCAACCCCGAGGCGCGGATGATGCTGATCCGACGCGCACAGATCACGCGCGAGGTCCGCAACTATCTCGACGCCCGGGGCTATCTCGAAGTCGAAACGCCCATCCTGCAAACCGTCGCCGGCGGCGCGGCGGCCCGTCCGTTCACAACTCACTACAACGCCTACGACATGGACGTGAAGCTCCGCATCTCGCTGGAGCTCTACCTCAAGCGGCTGATCTGCGGCGACATCCCAAAGGTGTACGAGATCGGGCGCGTGTTTCGCAACGAAGGCGTCAGCAACCGCCACAACCCCGAGTTCACGCTGCTCGAGTTCTACGAGGCGTACACCGACCTCGAAGGCATGATGGAGGTTGTGGAGGGCATGTTCCGCCACGTCTCCCAAGCCGTGTTCGGAGCCACGGAACTGGTCGTTCGCGAGGATGTCGTGCTGGACTTTGGCCGCCCCTGGCGACGCATCGACCTACTGGACGAGATCGAGCGTTTGGCGGGAGTCACGCGGGCCGACCTCGCCACGTTGGAATCGGCCCACAAGGCGCTGGGCGACAAGGTCATCGTCAACACGACCACGGGCAAACGCATCGTTCCTGAAGAGGAGCACAACTTGGGCGGCCTGATCGAAAAGCTGCTCGAGGTGTTCGTCGAACCGACGCTCGTTCAGCCGACGTTCGTCGTAGGCTATCCCATCGAGACGTCGCCTTTGGCCAAGAAGGACCCCAACCGGCCCGGCATCACGCGTCGCTTCGAGGGCTACATCCTAGGCAAGGAGATCTGCAACGCGTTCAGCGAGATCAACGACCCGATCGACCAGCGGGAGCGCTTTGAACAACAGCTTGGCGCGAGGGCCAAGGGCGACGACGAAGCCCACCCGATGGACGAAGAGTTCATCTACGCCCTCGAGTGCGGCATGCCCCCGACGGGCGGATGCGGCATCGGCATCGACCGGATGGCGATGTTCCTGACCGGGGCCGAGGTGTTGCGCGAGGTCATCTTCTTCCCCACGATGAAGCCGGACGCGCGCGAGGACGACTGATGCAACAGTTCTGGGCGTGGGAGCATGAGGCATTCCGCGCCATCCACTTGGGCTGGCATCGCGACTGGCTCGATCCGGTGTTCTGGACGATCAGCACGTCTGGGCTCGGCTATGTGCAAGGGATCTTCATCCTCTTGCTGGCAACCCGCAAGTCGCTGCGCAGGTGGGTGTTGCCTCTTGGCATCGCGGCGGCTCTGGGATTGACCGCGAACATCGTCAAGGCTTTGGTGCCACGCATGAGGCCCAGCAATCTGGCCGAAGCGGTGCCGCAGGAGTCCTTCTACCACAGCGCGTTCCCGAGTGGCCACACGACCAGCGCTTTCGCCGTGGCGACCATGATCTGGTTCATTGGACGGCGCGTGGAACGGCCTTGGATCGGGTGGGCGGCGATGCTGTGGGCGTCTCTCGTGGCGCTGAGCCGCGTTTACCGAGGTGTTCACTGGCCGACCGACGTCATCGGCGGCGCGCTTTTAGGGTTCGGCGCAACGTGTCTGGTCGTTCTCCTATGGGGAGGAAGGCTCGGCGTAAACGGATCATGATCAAGAGTCGCTGAGTACACTGGTCGCCCATGGCGTACTGGCTGATGAAGTCCGAACCCGATGTGTACGGCATCCACCATCTGGAGGCCGAGGGCGTCAACATGTGGGAGGGATGCCGCAACTTCGTCGTCCGCAACTACCTGAAGGACGAGATGCAGGTCGGCGACCTGGCGTTCTTCCACCACTCGAACATTCCGCCCGTGGGAATCGTGGGCGTGATGGAGATCGTCAGCGAGAGCTACCCCGATCCCACCCAATTCGACCAGAACAGCAAGTACTACGACGCGACCAGCAAGCCCGAGCGGCCCAAGTGGTACGTGCGCGACGTGCGCTTCGTCGAGCGGTTTCCCCGGTGCGTGACGCTGGCCGAGATCAAGGCCCACCCCGTCCTATCTGGGATGCAGGTGGCACGGAAGGGACAGCGGCTCAGCATCATGCGCGTCGAGCCGCACGAGTGGGAGATCGTCATGAAGCTCAAAGACGAGCCGGCCCCATGATCCTTGCGCTCGACCAAGGCACGACCTCATCGCGGGCCATCGTGTTCGATCCCGCTGGCCGTCCGCTTGGTGTGGGCCAGATCGAACTCCCGCAGTCGTACCCGCGTCCTGGATGGGTGGAGCACGACCCCGAGACCATTTGGAACACCCAACTCGCTGCGGCGCGACGCGCCCTCGCCGAGGCCAGAGTCTCCCCGTACGACCTCCTCGGCATCGCCATCGCCAACCAGCGCGAGACCGTGATTGTCTGGGAGCGCGCCACCGGACGACCCATCCATCCCGCCATCGTTTGGCAGGACCGACGAACCGCCGACCGATGCCAGGAGCTTGCCCCTGCCGCCGAGCGCGTGCGCCGGGTGTCCGGCCTGGAACTCGATCCCTACTTCTCGGCAGCCAAGATCGCGTGGATCCTCGACCACATCAAAGGGGCTCGGACACGAGCGGAACACGGCGAACTCGCGGCGGGCACGGTGGATTCCTGGCTGATCTGGCGGCTGACCGGCGGACTGCACGCCACCGACCGCACCAACGCCTCGCGGACCTCGCTGATGAACCTGGAAGCGGGACGATGGGACACCGGGCTGTGCGAGCTGTTCGGCGTCCCCCCGAACCTGTTGCCCGAGATTCGCGGGTCCGCCGAGGGGTTCGGGGAGGCGCGGGCCGACTGGTTCGGCGTCGCACTGCCCATCCTCGCCGTGGCGGGGGACCAGCAAGCGGCCTTGGCCGGGCATGGCGCCGACCGGCCAGGACTGGCTAAGAACACCTACGGCACAGGCTGCTTCCTGCTGGCCCACACGGGCTCGCGTCGTCCGAGGTCGGCCCACCGAATGCTGGAGACGGCGGCGGCATGGCCTTCGGATTCGTTCGCCTTAGAGGGTGCGGTGTTCGTCGCCGGGGCAGCGGTGCAGTGGCTGCGCGACGGCTTGGGCGCGATCGAGACGTCTGCGGAGGTCGAAGCGCTGGCGGCCTCGGTGCCGGATGCGGCGGGCGTGCGGTTCGTGCCGGCGTTCGTGGGGCTGGGCGCTCCTTACTGGGACCCCGAGGCGCGCGGGACCATCGTCGGGCTCACGCGGGGGGCGACCAAGGCGCACCTGGCCCGCGCGACGCTCGAGAGCATCGCCCACCAGACGTGCGACGTGTTGGAGGCGATGGCCGCCGACGGCGGCGCGGTGGCGGAACTGCGCGTGGATGGCGGCGCGGCGGCGAACGACCTGCTCATGCAGATGCAGGCCGACTTGGCGGGCATCCCCGTGTTGCGTCCAGCGATGCTGGAGACGACGGCATGGGGGGCGGCGGCGCTGGGCCTCGCGGCGAGCGGTCGCTCGTCCGGCCTCCCACCCCTGCCTGTGGACCGCGTGTTCGAACCGCGACTGTCCCCCGACCTCCGCGCCTCGTCCCGGGCGGCCTGGGCTTCGGCGGTGCGGCAGGCGCGGGCGTGTTTGGGTGCCGCACCAAACGCTGGGTGCCATGGGTTCCCGACCTGGCCCTGAATCCCGAACTCCCACCACGTTTCGACAGGTCGGAACCCACGATGGGAACGCCGGACACATCACGAGTCCAAGCCCGGCGCAAACACCTCGACTAACGGTAGACGCACGGAGCTGGGAGCTCGTAGCGCCCGAAGGAAGAAGGAGCCGGGTGGCGTGGTCGTCCCCGACCTAACCCGTTCACGAGGTCAGACCACCCTGGGGACCGATCAAGGTGGTGACGTATGCCCTCCCAAGAGTGGCATCGTTTGCGTCGCAGGGTCATGAGCCCTCTGAAAAAAAAAAAAAGAGAAAAGAGTATTGCAGAATGCCGATAAGCGAGATACACTTTGGAATGAGACGAACTTTTGAAATTGGAGTCCGAAGGAATGAGACTTGCGTTTGCATGTGTGGCAGTGATTTCGATCGCGTGGTCGCTTCGATTTCTCGTTGAACGGCAAAATCAGAGTGCTGACCGGATGGCGGTGCTACACTGGTCGGCAAGTGACGGAGTGGGGACAAGAGTTCCGATCAGCTCAGAAGGAATGAGGAAAGATGCGCGTGTTCTGATCATATTCATGGGAACGTGCGGTACGTGCGCTGTTCCGTCAGGAGTTGAAGCCGACAAGGATGTCCTGGCGCTATACCACGATGTTGTTTGGGTGGGCGAGCGTCCAGATGGCAGCTTTGGCAAAGGGATTGGTGACCCGACTGGGGAGTTGCATGAAGCGGTGCGGGCTTTTCCATCTCCAAGATTGTACGAAGCGGATGGCTCCGGTACTATCCTGCGTGCCCAGGTCAAGATTCGGGCGGACGTCAGCGAGGTCTGGGATCCATGAAACAGTCTGGTTTCTCCCTTGTCGAAACAATGGTCGTGCTTGGGATCATCCTGGTCGTGGCGGCGATCTCGGTGCCCGCGGTTTGGTCCGTGCGCAGGAAGGGCGACGAGTCATTGACCCGGAGCAACCTGCGTCAGCTATGGCTCGCGATTCAACTGTATCGTGAGGATTGGGGAGGAGCGGAAGTTGGCGACATGCATGCGATGGGGCTCCCAACATCCCAGGCGTTTCACGGAATCGTCGAGCGCACGGGACTAAGACCTCCGAAGAGGCCCGCGGCCAATCCAATCCACTGGTACTATTACATGGTACCAGAACCCGGTGTTGTGGAGACTCCGAGGATGTTGAGGGATTGGGAGACGCACGTGGCAACCTGCGGCAGTCAAGCCGTGGTAATCGCGGATTTCACCTTCAACGACTTCAACGTCTTGGAGTCCAACCCCTACAAGTTACGAAAAGGCATTGGCGTCTCCCTTGGCGGAAGCGTCGTCGCGCAGGAACGCGCCGGTGCGCCCGTATTCAATGGGTGGTGGCTTTGTCCGGGAGTATCGAAACCATGAGAATGAACCTACGCACTTGCACTC
>JBDHZD010000022.1:0-43978 GCA_039811705.1 Fimbriimonadaceae bacterium
AGCAAGACCTCGTTCGCCCCTGGATGGAGGAGGATCGATGAGCGACCGACATGTGGTGATCGCCGGAGGTTCTGGGTTCATCGGTGGAGCGTTGGTCGTGCAGTTGGCCGCGAGCGGCTATCGGTGCACGGTTCTCAGCCGGTCGGGGCGGGCGGTGGCCGGGGCCATGTGGGACACTGTGTCAGCCGATGCCTTGGTGCCGCTGATCGAGGGTGCCGAGGCCGTCGTCAACTTGGTCGGAGAGCCGATCGTGCAACGCTGGACCGAGGAAACGAAGAGACGGATCGTGGATTCGCGGGTCAATTCAACTCGCGCCGTTGGGGACGCCATTGCCAAGTGCTCGAACCCACCGAAGGCATGGCTGAACGCAAGCGGCGTGGGGTACTACGGCGACGCTGGCGACCGTCCGCTGAGCGAAGCCAGCCCTCCGGGCGCCGACTTCCCTGGCCGGGTTGCCCAGCTCTGGGAGGGGGCTTGCCTTGGAGCAGTCACTCCCAGAACGCGAAAAGCAGTCGTGCGCATCGGGTTCGTGTTGGGACGCGGCGGGGGCGCGCTCAAGCCGCTGGTGGCTCTCACCAAGGCGTTCATGGGCAGCGCGATCGGGACGGGGCAACAGTATGTGAGCTGGATTCACCTCACCGATCTGGCTCGGCTGTATCAGTTCCTGATCGAGCATGACGTGCACGGCCCCGTCAATGCCACGGCGCCGTCACCGGTGCGCCAAGGCGAGCTGATGGCGGCGTTGCGGCGTCATCTGGGCCGGCCCCCGGTTCCCCCTGTGCCCGCGCCCGTGTTCGAGATGATAAGCCGAGTGCAAGGCGTCGAGCCTGAGCTGGTGCTTCGAGGGCAACGCGCATTGCCGATCGCGGCCCAATTCCACGGGTTCGATTACCTCTTCCCTACGCTTGACCGCGCCTTAGCCGATTTGCTCGCCGAGTGAGCGTTTATACTTTCGGCGTGCGATCCCTCTTGTCGTTGGCGCTCCTTGCTTGCCTTCTCTCCGGATGCGAGCAACCGCCGGCCGTGGTCCCATCGAGCGAAGCGCCCGCTGGTCCCGCTCGGCCCGTACGCAGAAACGTCGAGGCGCGGCCACCTCGCGAGGTGACGTTCTCGTCGAAGGACGACACTCCGGTGCGCGCCCAATTGTACACACCGAACACCGACTCGAGATGGCTCGTTGCTCAGTTCCATCAGGCGGGCAGCAATGCCGCCGAATTCGCAGGCATCGCCCCACGCGTCGCGTTATTGGAGTTCGACGTGTTGGCCGTCGACTTGCGGTCCGGTGGCCGACTCTGGGACTCGGACAACGTAACGGCCGCCCGATTCGAGACGCCACAGCCCTACGAGTCGGCCTATCAGGATATGGAGGCCGCTCTGGACTGGGCAGCGGCTCAGGGCAAGTATTCGCGAGTGATCGTCTGGGGCAGCAGTTACTCCGCCAGCCTCTCGCTGAGGCTCGTCTCGCGGCCTGAAGTCGCTGGCATGATCCTCTCGTCACCCGGTGAGTACTTTCCGGGAACTTCGGTCGCTGGCTGGGCGAAGTCCGTTGATCGGTTTCCCGTGTTGATCACCGCCGCGCCGGACGAGGCCGGGGGCGATGCAGCATCCCTTTTAGCGGCCATGCCTACGCCTCCGGGACCCGCGCCCCACCGATTGGTCCACCACAAGGGCGGCATCCACGGGGCCAGTACGGTGGATCCCGACCGATGCGACGCCGCGGATCGCTATTGGTCCGACGTGCGCGGCTATCTCGAGCTTCTCAAGCCAAGGCGTCCGGTCGAGTTCCAGGGGGCCACTCGGACCATCACCGATTGAGCGACGGGTCATAATGCCCTTCATGCGGACCGCTCAGCTCGCCCTTTTCGCATTGCTCGCCGCCCTGGTCGGAATCGGTTGTCAAGCCGCCAAGTCCGTTGAAGGCAAGTGGCGCGTCACGGGAGCGCAACTTCCTTCGGGCGCCAGCAACGGCACGGTCATGGTCGAACTGATGGGCGGCAACGCAAAGATGACGATCGAGGCCGACCTCCCTGGGAACGCGGGCAAGATCGCCTTGAACTTCACCGGCACCTACACGTACGAAGACGACACCCTGAACACCCAGTTCGGCGAGGTCGAGTTGGATACGAGCAAGGTCGTTGAAGCCCAGCGATCGGTGGTCGAGATGTTGGCGCCGCAGATCAAGTCGCAAGTGGCGGATGCCGCCAAAAAGGTCCAGTCGGCCAAGGTCGTCTGGCAGACGCCTGATTCGTTCACGATGACTCTGGACGGAAACACCACCACGTTCACGCGGTACAAGGGCGGGTAGCCTAGGACTCCAGCGCGCCTTCGGCCCGCGCCACGAAGTCCTCGCAACAGCCTTCGACATCGCAGGATAGGTCGTCGAAGCCGCCGTAAACCGTGATCGTCAATCACCGGTCATCCCCGTGCACCGGACACTCGAGCTCTTCGACCTTGGCCGCCAACGTGCGCTCGGCGATGCTCTTCATCATAAGGCCCTTTTGGTCGAGCCTTCCAGCAGCGATGTCGGGGTCGTCGAATTGAACGGTGATCATGGTTGTCCTCCGGTATCTTGCGCCTTGGCCCGTAGCAGTTCGCCCACGCTCCACGCTTGCCAGGGACAACCGTTCGCCCGGTGGGGTGGGTCTCCATCGTAGACCTCCGCAAGACCCCCGATGCCGTACTCAGAGAGCATCTCCCTCACGACGCGGAGCAAACGCCTTGCCTCTCTTCGGTCGCCTGTCAGTTTGACCGTCGCCGTGACGAATGGACCAAGAAGCCAGGGCCAAACGGTTCCCCGGTGATAGGCGGCGTCGAGTTCGCGCAACGGCCCTTCGAAGCGGCCGTGGTAGTGAGGATCGTTCTGCGCAAGGGTCCTCAGACCGTAAGGCGTCAACAACTCCCTGGCGACGACCTCCAAAGCCCTTCGGGCGTGATCGCCCTTGGCTGGTCCGAACGGCAGGCTCATGGCAATGACTTGGTTCGGTCGCAACGACGCGTCGTCAGGCTCGGCCGTGTCCAAATAGTAGCCGAGCGTCTCGGACCAGAACTTGGAGTCGAAGTGCGCCTCGGCGAGTTCGGCGAGTTCTCGATACTGATCGCTGGGACGTTGCAGCCGGTTGGCAAGGTGTTCCATCACGCGCAAGGCATTGATCCATAACCCGCAAATCTCGACAGCCTTGCCGTGGCGCGGAGTCACGACCCAGTCTCCGATCTTGGCATCCATCCAAGTGAGGTTCGCTCCGGGCACCCCCTGTCGCAGCAAGCCGTCCGAAGAATCCAAGCCGATGCCGTAGAGCGTCCCCGCCCGATGATGCTCGAACATATCGTCCAAAGCCTTCATCATGCGCACCGCGAACGCCTGGTTCCACTCTGTCTCCAGAGTGTGATGGACAGCGTTGGCGAACCACAGCGTGGCGTCCACAGTGTTGTACTCGGCTTGGTCGCCGTCCTCTACGAACCGATTCGGGATCAATCCATCGCGCATCTGACCGGCATAGTCGCTCAGGACCTGGCGTGCTTGCGCGACTCGCCCGGTCTGCAACAAGATCCCAGGCAGGGCGATCATCGTGTCTCGGCCCCAATCGGCAAACCACGGAAAGCCCGCGAGCAATGTCGTTCGGTTTTCGGTCGCCACCACGAACTTCTCGGCGGCCTCGCGCAACAGCCCAAGAACGTCCGACGGGTTCGGAACGGGGTCGGGTGCGACGTGAGGTGGCAACTGGCCGTCAGCGGAGCAGACGATCGCCGCCTCCTCGCCCGCGTGCAACTCATAACGCAACTCGCATGGACAGAACGCATCGTCGCGCGGATTGAGCCCACGCTCGACCTCGCGCAAATGCTCGAACCGATAAAACCACCCCTCCACAGGAATCCGTTGCGCTCCGGGATGGATGATATGCAACGGCATCGCACTCCGCACCACCGTTTCGTTCGCTCGAAACTCGATGCCCTCCGGAAACCCTGGCGATTCGTTGAAGTTTTCGTGGTGGGAGCGATGGCAGACCAACGGACTCAGGACCAACTTGAAGGTCTTGACTCCCATGTTACGGTAGACGACGGTGACAGCGTTCTTTCCCGGATGGACGGCTAGACGGCGCTGCAATTTGGCCTCGCCAGCTTGATAGTCCGCGATGACGGAATCACCGATCAGGCATTGCGTGAGGTATTGAAACCCCTGAGGGTGGACCACGCCGGGATACTGGTTCGCTGAGAGCCCATAGCGATGCCCCGAGACTTCGACAAAGGCTTCGATGGCTTTGACGAGAACGACGCGTTCGACAGGGGGCCGTGCGGCGGCGATGAGCAGACCGTGGTAGCGACGCGTGTTGACACCCGCCACGGTGCCCATGGCGTAACCACCCTTGCCGTTGGGCAGGAGCCATTCGAGCCGCGACGAGACGTCGAAGTTCGTGCAACGGGCTTGGTCGATCCGGTAGGGCACCGTGACCTAGTATAGATGACCCTCGGGGTTGGCTGGCGACTACTTGCCGATGTTGTCGGTGCCAACGGGCGGAGGCGTCTGGGCAGGCGGTTCAACGGCCCTGGTCTCCGTCGCGGGCGGAGCGTCCTTGGCTTCATCCTTCGTCTCGGCTTCCGCAGGCTTGGTGGTGGCCTCTTTGGTCTCCGAAGCAAAAGCCGCGACACGCCGGGCACCCGCGTAACGCTTCTGGTAGTAGCCGGAATTCAGGGTGTCGGTCTTGACTTGGCCACCTCCGCTCGAAGCATGGATGAACTTGCCGCCTCCGATATAGATGCCGACATGGCTGATGCGCGAGCCACGGGTCTTGAAGAAGACCAGGTCGCCCTTGGCCAACTCGTCCTTGTCCACCTTCTGTCCCACCGTCGACTGCTGAGCCGATGTGCGCGGAAGGCTGACCCCGCTCTTCTTGAAGACGTAGGTGGTGAAGCCGGAACAATCGAAGGCCCCGCTGCGGCTCGCGCCGTAGCGATAGCGCGTGCCGAGGTGGGAGAACGCCTCGTCGAGCAGGGCGTTGCCCGTCTTGCTGGCCGGCTTCAAAGCGACGTTGGTTCGCCCAGTTCGCGACCAACCCGGATTGCGTTCGGGCGCAACTTTAGGCGTCGTGTTGCTCGCCACGAGTTTGGGAGCCTGCCCGGGTTTCAGCAAGTCTTCACGGACCCACCCGACCGTGCCCTTTGGAAACTGCAACTTGACCCAACCGCTTTCGGCGTCAAGGACCTTGCCGGTCGTGTCGGTGGACACCTGAACGACATTGCGGAACGAGGTACCGGGGCCGCTTCGAACGATCACGTTCGGCTTCGCAATCGCCATGTAGGGTGTGCGCTTCGACACGGCGGGAACCACTTTCGCGCCGCCCGGCGCGTTCAACTTCTGCCCGATCTGCAAACGCGTCCAAATCACGCCTGGGTTTGCAGCGCGCAGAGCCTCGCCCGTAGTGCCCAGTTTCCGCGCGATGATCCAGTCGTTGTCACCCTTCACGACCGTGTAACCGGCGCCGGTGGCGGCTGGAACAGCCTGGGGTTTGACGGGTGCGACCTTCGATGTCGCGGGCACTTGCACCGACGACGCCATTCCAGGAATGGAGAGGACCGTGCCAATGGGCAATCGGCGCCAGTCAACACTCGGGTTGGCGGCATGCAGATCGCTCTGCGAAATCTTGAACTTCCGCGCGATGGCCCAATCGTGGTCGCCGTTGCGGACGACGTAAGTGCCCGTCGTTTTGGTGTTCGAGGCGGCCACGGCGGGCTTGGAGGTCGGCACTCCACCGCGTTGCGCCGGAATCACCAGCACTTGGCCGATTGAAATCAGATGCTTGTCTCCAAGCCCGTTGGCCCGAGCGATGTCGTCCGAGACCAATCCGTACCGTGCCGCGATGTGGCCCAGCGTTTCGCCCTCTTTCACCGTGACGGTGACTTGGGAGAGACCCAGAGACGCAATCGTGAGGAGTGCGAGCAACATAGTCGTCTTCATCATGGTGGGTTCGATCTGGCAGGACGCCAGAACGACGCCGTCACCCAATCCCGATTGAGCCTCGCTGCCCAATCCGAACGACTGTACCCGATCCCACTGGCGGCTGTCAAACGCCGAAGGCGGCTCTAGGCACGAATCGTCACTCCATGGAAGAACGCCACGTCACCCGCACTTGTTCAATCGCGTGTTTTCGCGATCAAGGTCAACGCGATGCGTCAGCCGAGAATCCGCTTGATTTCGGGAAGGTTGGCCAGCATCGACGTGAACTTCTCGGGGTCTTTGACCTCGCGCATGCCGAAGTACGTGACACCCATGTTGAACCGGATGCCACTCACCTCGCCGCGCCTCGTGTACTTGACCAGTTTGCCCGCCAAGACCCAGTCTGCCGACTTGCCGTCCAGTTCTTCGACGACATACGGTCCAACTTGGCGGAGCCACTTGTCGATGGGCTGCACATACAGGAGGTCTGCCGGCTCGATCTGCTCTTCGAGGTCGAACAGATACACCATGTCGCGAAGGAACACGGAGGTCAGCTTGGGACCGACGCCTCGGACATCCACCATGCGCAGGAACTGGTCTTCGAGGCGCCCATCATCTTCCACGGCGTCCACGACCCAAGATGCGATGCTTCCGACGCCGTCTTCGCGGTAGATTTCCTGGGCGAGTTCGGCGATGCCTTGAAGCACGCCACGGTTGAGTTGCTCCATGGCTTTGCGACGGCGCTTGTGGCAAATCGCCTTGTAGTTCTCCCAGAAGACCACCGCATCCGGCTTTTTGAGGAAGTCCTCGATGGTGTCTTCCGTGAATGTGGCGTCGATCGCGCGCATGGCCAAGTCGGCCAAGTCGAACCGATCCTTGCCGCGTCGGGCAAAGGCGTAGTGGCCAAAGATGGCGCGCAGACAGTAGTACGGGTTCTCGAGTCGTTCCCGGATGGCGTCCAGATTGACTTCTTCAAGCCCGACCGCCTTGGCGATCGAGGGAAGCATCATTTCGCGAACGTACCGGTCCGCCCGATCACCCGCCATGACTTTCATCAGGAGCCGCGTTCCCAAAGGAAGGCGCGGCTGGGGTTGTTGAGCTCGCATTGGGTTCCCACTGGTGATTGGGTGACGCCTTGTCAGAGGGGCGTCACTCACCACGCAATTCAGCTTTATTTTAGCCTCTTGGCGAGGCAATCGCGTTAGAAGGGGCCATTCGACGCGATATTCGTCAGGACGGGCAGAGTCGGCACCTGTGTGCTTCCGCCGCCGACGCCCCGGCCGCCCGAGCGCATCTGATAGAACACCTGCCATCCGAACTCCATGACCGGGACCCGGTTGGAGCGAAACTTGGCGAGCGTGTTGACCATCGCATCGGTGTAGAGGCCGATCGTCTTGCCGTTGCGGACATAGCCATTGACCCGACCTCCGGGCACGGTGGCCTGAGCCTGAGCGATCGACCCCACGGTGGGGATTTCAGAGCCGAACGCCCGACCGTCCTTCATCACGCGGTTGACCTGATAGAACGCGAAGAGACTGGCGCCTTTGGCAAGAAACGCCTCGTAGACTTCGGATTTGCGCACCAAACCGCTCATGCCCGAGGCTGCGGCATCGACGCCTGCCAGGTAATCCTTCCCGTCCAGATTGACGCCCGCGCCCGTGAAGTAGAAAAAGACGGGTGCCTCGTTCGGAATCATCTCGGCGACTTCTTTGACCTTGGCCAGCATCTGTGCCGACGTGCAATCCGTCAGGATGAACACCTGGCTGTCCGCATAGCCTCCGTGCGTGACGAGCGCATCCCGCAACGCCTCGGCGTCGCTTGCCGCGAACGGGACGGAGCCATCGGCGATGTTCGACCGCGAATTGCCGATGATCAATGCATACTTGTCGTAGGCGACCGGTACACGTCCGAGTACGGGAGCGGTTCCCGCCTGAGCCACTGGCTTGACTCCGGGCCGCACCTCGACCATGGGCTTTTCAGGGCTGGGTACGGCGGGCGCCTGGCGCGTGGACTCTTGAATCACGGCCAATTCTTCAGGTGCGAGGACCTCGGTATCCACGCGCCAGTTGAGCTTTTCAGATTCCTTGCTGTACCGGTCGTAGAGCGCCTCTCGCTGGGCTCGCATGTCGAGTTTGTCGTACAGGAGACCAAGGAAGTAAAACGACTCTCGGCTCGCTTGCCCTTTCGCGAGCAACGCCTCGAGTTCGCCTGCCGCGCTGCGGTACATGGTCTCGCGCTCATCCTTGGAGGTCGACTGCAGACCGACTCGGAAAGCCGAATAGGCGCCGAGGAAATTCGGCGAATAGGGAGCGCCGTTGCGCCAATCCCGAGCTTCCGTGATCGAGCCCGGCAATCGCGTGGGACGTGATTGGTCATCCGCGCGAAGGCCCGCAGCCTCCTTGAAGAGTTGCCGGGCGTTGGCCCACTGTTGCAGGCGAGCGGCTTCGAGAGCGCGCTCGTAGGCTTCGCTCCACGACTGCGCGAATGCGCTGACGGCGAGAATCGCCGACAAACCCACGGTCATCCATGATCGCTTCATATGATCCTGTCGTCTCCTGTCACTTGCCAAGCTTGTACGAGAGGCTCAGGCCCAAGTCGAACCCGCCCCGTTCGGGGAACGCCATGTTGAGGTCGAGCGTGTAGTTGCTCCCGTCGGGCTGGTAGCCAACGCCCATGGTGAACCCGTTCCGATTCAAAAAGTCGTCCGAGCTGCGGCCCACGAAGGCATACCCCATGCGGACGGGTATGCGAGCGCTGCGCCGGAACATGTTGTATTCGATGCCAAGCCCGACCGCCGTTTGCGAGCCACGGTCGAAATCCGATCCGTCTTTGCCCTTGAACGTATGTTGCAGTTGGGCACCGAGGAGTAGGAAGTCTCGCCCTCCCCTCAGTCCGTCGCGCCGGATCGTGATACCCGCGTTGAGTTTGGCCGGGATCTTGTCGTAGATCGTCTTGGTCACGGGGTTGCCGTTCAGGTCGATCTCGCTTCGATAGGACAACCCGTACGTGACGTTGCCCTTGGGCGTCCACTGAAAACCGACGGTTGCACCGACGCCGCTACCGGTCTCCGAGGTCTCGGACCCAAGGTTGCCGACCACGTTGTTGGTGTTGTCGACGAGGACTCCCTTGACGTTCTTGGTGACACCCTGCCGCACGTAGTTCAGCCCGACGCCCCAGTTGAATGTCATGTTGCTGTTTGCCTGAGCGTAGGCCAGCGTGAAGTAGTCGGTGCGAAGCCTCAACTCCTTCTCGTAGTTCCGGACGATCAGCGCACCGTTTTGGAGGTTGGTGCCCTTCTGGGTGTCAAAAACATAGCCGCCAAGGGTGTACGTGAACGCGACGACGGGGCGATGTCCGTTGTCTTTGGCTTTGCCCCACGGCATCGCGTAGCCCAAGTGGCTGATCGTGTTCGCGCCACGGGTGCCCTCGGTGGACATCACGGGGTTGTCGAAGTTCCCGCTGATGTTGGTCGTGCTGCGGGGCAGATTGCGGAAGGTGAGTCCCATCCGCGCCGAGTCCAGATAGGCCAAGCCGGCGGGATTGTAGAATCCCGACAGGGTGTCGGAAGCGGTCTGATTGACACCACCTCCCATGCCCATGCCCCGACCACCGGCATCCAAAGCGGTGAGCAGGTCGGGCACCTGAGCAAGCGCCGCGACCGGCACGGCGGCGGCGGCAAAAGCGAGCGAGCGGAGCATCCTTGCGTTCGTCATAGCGAATCCTCTGGTTCTCTTTGTTGTCAACGGCCCCTTCCTCGGCCTGTCGAAAGTACGACCTCTTGCGGCACCCCGGAGTTTCCAGCGCGGTCCACCGCGGTCACGACCAATTTGAACGTGGTCGGCAACGAAATGCGGCGCATACGCACCGTGCCGGACCAGCGCACAGTGCTTCCGATCGTTCGAAAGGAGGTGCGCGTCACACGGGCCAAGAACTGGCCGTTCATGTTCTGAATCACGACATCGATGCCCGTTACGTCTACGGAGCCCTGCGAGCCGTCTGTAATATCGACAACCACGGGAAAGTCGGTGTTCGGGACGATGCTGCTCGTGGACCGCGGATACTGGATCGAGATGACGGGCGGCACGCGGTCAAGGGTCACCGAGATCGTCTGGGTCGCTTCGTTCTCGGCTTTGTCCTTGACTTTGATCGTGATCGTCTGGTTGCCGTCGTTCAAAATGCCGGCGGTGTTCCAGTTCACGATGAACTGTTGCGAGATGCCCGTGTTGTTGGGGATGTCCTGATTGTTGATCTGGACGCGCCACTCTTGGACGTTGGGCTCGTCGAGCTGCACCCGGATCGGGACGACGCCGCTCACAAAGGCGTTCGGAAGCGGGCTGTACGTCAGAAACTTGGGCTTGACGACGTCGACGATCACATTGCGCGTGATGACCGGGTACGTCTTGCCGGGCTCGGTGGCGCTGACCTCGATCACATAGTCGCCTTCTGGGGACGACTCGCTGAAGTTGAGCGTGATCGACTGGTTGTCGATTTCGCCGTCGACGTTCGGCGTGAACCGCTGTTCGATTTCGGTCGTTCCAGCAGGTCCCGTCGCCCGGACGCGGACGCGCACCTCTTGTTCCGCGCCGCGAATCGTGAACTTGACTTGGTTGGATTGCCCCAGGAAGGCACCTTCGGTTGGTGACGTCACGTTGAAGGTCTGGCCAAAGGCGGCCGCCAACGTCCCCAGGCTCGCGGCACAGATTAGGAGCAACTTTCTCATTTCGCCTCAGAGGATGACTGCTTGACGCACGTTCGTACAACCAGTCCAGGTGAACTCTTTGTCATTATGCACCAATCGGAGCATCGCATGGCGCACCCGTTCGATGCAAAGACGACGCTCAAGCCCGGTTCGATTCAACCTGCTGGAACGCCTCTCTCCGAGAGCGCGATGCTCTTGCGCCGATCTCGCCCTCCGATCATCCGGGGCCTCGGTCCCGCACCTGGGCGACTGAGCCACTTCGAGCGGATGCCGCACGGACTCCTTGTTCGACCCCCTGTACTCTCGCCACTGGGGGTCGCGGGCCAACCTTGAGTCGCCTGCCACGTCGCCAAACTTCCGAGAACGCGGATTGATTTACAGAATATCAATGATTTAGCCCTAAATCTGCGGCATTGCCTGCCGATTCGCGGCGAACGATTCACGTATTGCTCATATAATGGGAGGTGACAGATCTGGGATTTCGCATGACGCCGTCGTCGGCGTCACCCCTATCCGACGGAGGATCCTAGCAAGAACATGAAGCGAGCATTCACCTTGATCGAACTCCTCGTCGTGATCGCCATCATCGCGATTCTCGCGGCGATGCTCTTCCCGGTCTACGCGCAGGCAAAGGAAGCCGCGAAGAAGACCACCGACCTGTCCAACGTCAAGAACCATTCGACGGCTGTTCTGCTGTACAGCGGCGATTACGACGACTACTACCCGCGCCAGGTGTACAAGCGACCGAACGCCGACGTCTGGGGCTGGAACACGCCGTTCACGTGGCGTGAGGCCGTCCACCCGTACATTAAGAGCGGCACGCGGACCTATGACGACGGCAACCGAGCCATCGCCCTTGCCGAAGGCGGCGTTTGGGACACCCCGGCCAAGACCGGCGCGCGCGGCGTCTACAACAGCAACCGCATCCTGATGCCCGGTTTCTGCTACTGGAACGCCCAGGCTAGCTCTTGGTGGTGCGATTCCAGCGACAACGGCACGCCGAACGGCAACCCCGTCATGCCCTCCATCCCGCAGACGGCCCTCGACGCTCCCGCCCAGATCATCGCTACGTTCACCGTCGGCATCAATCCCGACTGGAACGCCTCTGGAGACTTCATGGAAGCGTCCTGGTGGTGGTTCGGCGGCGCCCAGTGGCCCCCGGTGTTCACCGGCCCGACCTCGGGAGAGCAGTGGGACGCGGACAGCAACGTCTCGCCCAACTGGAGCATGCCGCGCTACCGCTACAACGGCGGCATGAACAACGCCTACGCCGATGGCCACGCCCGGTTCATCAAGAAAGGCGCCCTTAACTGGTGCAAGTACGTCTATGTCAAGGGCTTCACCACGGACTACGGCGACAACTGGGAATGGCTCTTCGATCCGGGACAACCATGCGCTGCCTTCGCTCGCTGATCCCCGTCTGGATCGGGCTGACGCTCGTGGTCGGTCTCGGCTGTCGCGGCTCGTCCGATAGCGGCGATGTCGCACGCGCCGAGGCCGCAGCAGCCGCTGCGCCCAAGACCGTCGACGAACTGCCGGCAGACATGCCCCCCGAAGCCAAGCGGGGAGCGGCCGCTGCCATGGGGCAATCTCAAGCCATGCAGCAGCAGATGGACGCGCAAGCCGAAGCAATGAAGCGAGCGCGCAACCAAGGCCGCTGAGACAACGACCGCACCGGGCCCTGAGGGGCCCGGTGCACAACTCCCAATGAAACCGCTGACTCGACTCCTACCGATCGCTCTCGCCGTCCTCGCCCTGTTCGGGTGCGACTCCGGGGTCGAAGAGGTGGTGGACGATACGCCCAAGGTCGCGTTCGAAGGTCAACAGGACGAGCGCTTCGTCGGTACGTGGGCCAGCGAGGACGGTAAGTCCACCTACACGCTTGAAAGTGACGGCAAATACAACCTGAAGGCCAAAATCTCCACACCCGGTGGAGCGATGGACACCGAGTCGGGTGGGTCGTGGGCCGTCAATGGCGACCGCTTCCTCATCAAGGACCCTGCTGGCAACGTGGTGCCCTACACTTTCGAGCTCAAAGACGGCAAGCTCACCCTGAGCCTGACGGGTTCGATGAAGACTTCGACGGTCCTTGTCAAGGCTCCTTGAATCGCTGCCCGAGGGCCTTTGACGCCATGCGGGTACCCTTCCGCCGTCCCCATGTTCCTCGACGAAGTCGTGATCGATGTCGAATCCGGTAAGGGCGGCGACGGCGCGGCAAGCTTCCATCGCGAAAAGCACGTTCCCCGAGGCGGCCCCAACGGTGCCGACGGAGGACGTGGTGGCGACGTGATCTTGATCGCCGACCCGCACAAACGCACCCTGATCGACTTCAACTACTTGAGGACTTTCAAGGCGGAAGACGGGGCTAAGGCGGTCTCCAACAAGAACGGGCGCGACGGCGAAGACCTCGAACTCAAAGTTCCCGTTGGCACCCAAGTCTACGACGACGAAACCGGCGACCTTCTCGCCGACCTAAGTGCCCCAGGGTTGCGTGCGGTGGTCTGCCGGGGCGGCAAGGGTGGATACGGGAATCTGCACTATGTCAGCAGCGTGCGTCAAGTCCCACGCTTCGCCCAGCTGGGCGCCCCCTCCGAGTCCCTCAGGTTGCGTCTCGAACTCAAACTGCTGGCCGATGTCGGGCTCGTCGGATTGCCCAATGCGGGCAAGAGCACGCTGATCGCCGCAATCAGCGCTGCCAAGCCGAAGATCGGCAACTACCCATTCACCACCATCGAGCCGAATCTTGGCGTCGTTTCCGTGCGCGACACGTCGTTCGTGGTGGCCGACATGCCCGGGCTCATCGAAGGAGCGAGCGAGGGCGTTGGCCTAGGGCACCAGTTCCTCAGGCATATCGAAAGGACACGGGTGCTGGTTCATCTTGTCGAGGTGATGCCGATGGACCAGTCGGACCCCGAAGAGAATTTTCAGATCGTCGAAGACGAACTCGCTCGATACTCGCCCGAGGTTGCCGCAAAGCCCAGAGTCGTCGCCTTGACCAAAATCGAACTCGTGGACGATGAAACCACGCAGTTGTACGCTGAAGCTTTGGGCAAGAGCGGGATGCGGGTGTTTCCCATTTCGGCGGTCACCGGGCAGGGGATCCCGCCACTTCTCGACTATGTCGCGGGCATGCTTGCCGAACTTGAGCCGATCGAGCCTGTGCCTGTGGTGCAGCTTGCTCCGCCGGCGCCCGCGGACCTTTGGAACGTGTTGGTGGTGCCCGATGGGTTCGAGCTGGTGGGCAAGCGCCTGGAGCGCATGGTTGCAATGACGAACATGGAGAGCGAGGAAGCCGTGATGTACCTTCACCGCCGATTGACCCGTCTGGGCGTGATCGATCGGTTGCGAGAACTGGGCGCCGAAGAAGGCGACAACGTGTACTGTCTCCACCACGTCTTCTCTTTCGTGGACGAACTATGAAGATCGGCGTGTTCGGCGGCACCTTCGACCCTCCCCATGCGGCGCACCTCGCGTTGGCCGAAGCCGCGCTCGAACAACTGGAGCTCGACGAAGTCATGTTCCTTCCCGCGTTCCGCAACCCGCTGAAGCTGCGCGGACGCCCGGCTTCCGCCGCGCATCGCTTGGAGATGGTGAAGTTGCTGGTCGAGGGGCGTCCCAAGTTGACAGTCAGCGACATCGAGATCGAACGCCGAGGCAAGAGCTACGCGTACGACACGATGTGCGATCTTGTCGAAGCTCGACCCGCCGACTACTGGTTCCTCATGGGCGGCGATGCGCTGCGCACCTTCCAGGAGTGGAAGCGCCCCGAAAAGCTAGTGCGGCTGTGCCGATTGGGTGTGGCCCTTCGGCCACCCTATCACAAAGAGGACCTCCTCATCCGCCTTTCACCCGAAATCGCTGGCCGCGTCGACTTCATCGAAATGCCTCTCAGCGACGTCTCGTCCACCGACATCCGCGATCGGCTCGCCCTGCGGAAGTCGCTCGTTGGCATGATTCCCGACTCGGTGTTATCCTATATCCGGTCCCATGGACTCTATCAAGCTGAATGACTAGTCAAGAAAAGGTCGAAAAGATCATCGCCGTGCTGGACGACATGAAGAGCGAGTCCATCGAGACGCTCGACGTTCGCGCCAAGACGTCCCTCGCCGATTTCTTCATCGTGTGCTCGGGCAACAGCGACCGCCACGTGGACGCGATCGCCGACAAGGTGCTGGAACACATGGCTACGCTGAAGAGCAAGCCCCTGCGACGCGAGGGCGCAGGCAGCGGATGGATCCTCCACGATTACGGCGATGTGGTCCTCCACGTCATGCTGGAAGAACAACGACAGTTCTACGATCTGGAGACCCTGTGGCGCAACATGCGCCCCGAGGGCACCGTCACCGAGGCACCCGTGTGAACGAAGAGGAACGGTTAGCGCAGGAGATTGCGCGGCTCCAGAGGGAGTTGGAGTCGGTCCGCGCCAGCGGCGCCAAGGCGCCGCCGGAAGACCCTCCCCAGGGCCTCGTCGCCGAGCCAGAACCCGAACCCGAGCGGCGCGAACCCACGCCCGAAGAACTCGCCAAGGTGGATACCCTGCTCCGCGAAGCGCAGCTGGCCAAAATCCGTGGGCAACGAGACGTGTTCGAAGCCAAGCTGGCGGAAGCGTCCGCCATCGACCCAGGAAATTCGGGAGTCCACGAAGCGATGGGCGATGCCCACGCCGACGCCCGCCGCATGATCGCCGCCAAGGAGTGCTACCAACGCGCTGTGAGAGCCAATCCCAAGAACGTCAGTGCCGAAAGGAAGCTTGCCGAGCTGGTGTTCCGTGAAACCCAAGCTGGGCTGATGGCCTCGGGCTACTTTGCCAACCAATCCGAGGCGTTGACGTCGCCGACGAAGGCGAAAGTGTTCAACGCGATCCTGCCGGGGTTTGGCCACGTGCTGCTTGGGGAGACAACGCGCGGAGCGATCATCATCGGCCTGTGGCTTGTCCTTCTGGTTTTGAGCATCACGCTCGGCGGAGTGTCCAGTCTGCTCGCGCTGATCGCGAACCGTGGCGCCATCCAGCCGTTCGGGATCGCTGCCGTCCTCTTGGCCGTGTTCGTCTATATCGCGTCGTTCATCGGGCTGGGTGGGGTGGCCGGTCGTTCCTCAGGGCCGTCGCGACCGGAGCCACCGGTCGACCTTAGGTTCTGAAGGCGACCGACAGCTTTCTAGTGCGCGCCCAGGGCCTTCATTCCCAGCTTGATCGCCGCAAACACGAGGACGACGGCCAAAGCGGTCTTGAGCGTGCCGAAACCCATCTTGCGTGTGCCGAGCCAAGCCCCCAGCAGAGATCCCGCAACAGCGGCACCGATCAAGCCGATGTCGTCTGCTCGAAGGGCTGCCAAATCGCTCCAGCGCGGGATCAGACCCGCCGCCGAGTTGGCCACGATGAACGCCGCCGAAGCCGCCCCAGCCCGCTTGGCATCGGCCCAACCCGCCAGTACGAGCAGCGGACTGAGGAAGATGCCGCCACCGACACCCACAATGCCGGAGATCAGGCCCATCCCCGAACCAAGCCCGAACCTGACGGGCAGGCCAGGTTGGGGCCTCTGGCCTCGGCCCGAGTCGGGCACCAAGAGCCGCACAGCGGCGAACACCAAGACTCCAGCCACCACCCAGTTGTACGCACCCGGGGACAACTTCAGCGAGGCGCCCAGAAACGCGAAGGGCATGGAGGCGAGAACATACGGCCAAACCAAAGACCAGTCGAAATGCTTTGCCGCCCGATAGGCCACAAACGACACGCCTGCCACGAGGACATTCGCCACCAGAGCGAGGATGGCCACTTCGCGGCTTTCGAGAACGGTGAACGAAAGGACGGCGAGATAGCCGCTTGCCCCCCCGTGTCCCACCGACGAATAGAGCACCGCCACCACGAACAGAGCCAGATACACCCAGGGTTCGGGCGTCACTTGCTTAGACCTCGCCTTAGGCCGACTTCGCCGTGCTCCAGCGACCAAGCACGCACACCACGCCGTCGCGCCTTCCGTACTGCATCCACACTCGCAATGCCGCGATCGCACAACACGAGATAGCGGGCACCCGGTGTGGCCTCTTCCAGTGCGCCCGCCGGCCAGTCTAGGGGAAACGGCTGACTCGGCTCTTTCCGCAGGTCGACGAGCATCCAGCCGCTTTCCTCAAGCAAGGGATCGCCCCATTTCAGCGCGATGGGCTCCGACGAACCAAGGGACGAGGGGACCGAGCAAACCGGGCAAGCAGGGTCCCCTGCGCGGCGAATGTCCTGAGCCTCCATGCGCAACAAATCGACCAGCCACAAACGCCGACCCAGCGTGTCGCCCCAAGCCACGAGCCGCTTGACCGCCTCGGTCGCCATCAGGACACCCAACACGCCGGGCACAAAGCCCAGCACACCGACTTCGGCGCACGACTTGGTCCCCTCGGAGGCCGCGGGCCAGAGACATCGGAGGCAACCGCCGTCGGACTTCGGGTCTACGGAAAGCACCCACCCTTCCATGCGGTGGATTCCAGCCACTACGAGCGGCACTCCCAAGGCAACACATGCGGCGTTGGCGGCGTCCTTGGTCGCCAGGTTGTCCGAGCAGTCCAGCACCAGGTCGCACCCCGTGATCAGCCGCTCGGCGTTCGACGCATCGAAGCGCACGGTGTAGGACTCGGCTCGAACATAGGGATTGAGGGCGGCGATGGCTTCGGCGGCGAGGTCGGCCTTCATGCGTCCGATGTCGGCCACACGGAAGAGGGGCTGCCGGTGAAGGTTGTCACCCTCCAGCACGTCGTGATCGGCGACCATGATCGTCCCCACGCCGCACGAAGCCAAGTAGGTGATGGCTGGGCAACCGAGGCCCCCCGCGCCAATCACCAGCACCCGTGCCCGCCGCAACCGATTCTGTCCCTCCAGGCCGACTTCGGGAAGCCGCGTCTGGGCCTGATAGTAGGCCTCTTCCGTCAGCGCTTCGGGCGCGGCCGACCACGCGTGGACCCATTCCTCGACACCGTCGGCGTACCGCTCTCGCTTCCAGATAGGCACGCGGCGCTTGACCTCGTCGATGATGAACTCGCACGCGCGAAAGGCCTCCCGTCGATGTCCTGCGGCCACTTCGATGACGATGGCGGCATCGCCCACGCTGAGCGAACCGATGCGGTGAACGCAACGCGCCTCCAGCACCCCGAACCGCTCAACGGCTTCGGCGATCACCTTCTCTCCCTCGGCGGACGCCATCGACTCGAACGCCTCGTAGTCAAGACCCACGACCGCTTTGCCCACGTGCTGGTTGCGCACGCGCCCCACGAACGATACGTAGCCCCCGGCATCTGGGCGGTTCAGAGTTGCCGGTTCGAGCGGTTCGCGTTGGAGGAAGAACATGAGGTCAGCCCCCGGCCACGGGAGGTAGGAAGACGATGTGGTCGCCATCCTTGATCGTGTCGTTCCAGTCGGCAACCACCTCGTTCACTGCTGGGCGCACCTGATGCGACGCCAGGGTGAAGCCATGCTCTGCGGACAACGCCTCGTAGAGTTCCCGAAGATCGGCGGCTTCGGTCGTCAGCGTCTCATGATCCGTGCCGCGCTGCTCGCGCAGGATGGCGAAGTACTGCAAGTGAACCGTGTTAGCCATCGAACCACTCCAACCGCATGGCACGAACCGTCTCGCCCGCCGCGACGTCGCCACGACCGGCCTCGATCCTGGCCAGCGCATTTGCTCCTACCAGACCGCCAAGCATGTGCGAACCGCGGGCCGCGAACGGTCGAACGCCACCGGTATCCCAAACGACAGGGACAAACTCCAGGCGGTCGGCCCGATGCGCGATGGGTTCCGATGCGGGCACATCGAACCACTCGTCGTCCCGTAGCGCTAGAGAGCGGCGCACAAACGGTCGTACAAAGACACACCAACCCACCATCGTGGAGAGCGGGTTGCCCGGCAGTCCAAAGGCGAGCTGATCGCGCCGCCGATAGAACGCGATCGGCTTCCCTGGCTTCAAGCGGACCTTCCAGAAGACGCGTTCGAATCCGGCGGCCGCAAACGCTTCATGGGTATGGTCGTGGTCGCCAACCGAGACACCCCCTGTCGCGATGACGAGATCGCAATGTTCCGCAGCGCGTCGAATCGCCTCGGCGGTCGCCTCGAGGTCCTCCGGGACGCGATGAACTTCGACATCTGCCAAACCCATGGATCGGGCGGCAGCGGCCAGTCCGGTGCCGTTCGACTCGTAGATGTGCCCTGGCGGCAGCCGGTCCCCAGGCTCGACCAACTCGCTGCCCGTCACGACGACTCCGAGCCCAAGGGAACCAGCGACAGCGACTTCGCTGTTTCCGCCCGCCGCTGCGGCCGCTGCCAGGGCGGGAGTCAGTCTCACGCCCGAAGGTGCGACCTGAAAGCCGCAACGGAGTTCCTCACCTCGACGCCGGATGTTTGCGCCGAGGGCAGCTGGCTCGGCCAACTGGGCGCGACCCTCGACGACCGTGACGTCCTCTTGCATCACGACGGCGCCCGTCTCGGGAGGGAGCGCCGCACCCGTGAACACGCGGAGGGCCACACCCGGCAGCCACGAACCCGCCATCGGACGCCCCGCGCGCACCTCGCGCCCAATGATGAACGACGTGTGATCGAGATCCTGAAGACGGATGGCGTAGCCGTCAACGGCGCTGTTGTCGAATGCCGGAAGGTCGCACAACGTTGCGATCGGTTCAAGGACGGTCCTACCCAACGCTGCGAGCAACGGCAACCGACGCGGCGGCCTCGGCTGGGCATGCTCCAGAACCATCGCCAGCGCCGCATCATAGTCGAGAAGGTCTTGGCTCATGGCTCGTGGCTCCCGCCGCGCACCATGTCCAACGCATGCAACAGATAGGGGAACAGGGCGGCAACTCCATCGCGCACGGCGCCCGGCGACCCGGGCAGGGCCACCACAACGCACGGACCCAACAAGCCCACCACCGAGCGCGAGAACATGGCGGTCGGCAAGCGCCTCTGGCCATAGGCGCGCAGATGCTCCTCGACGCCCATCAGGCGGCAGTCCAACAGCGGAGCGATGGCTTCCGGCGTGGTGTCGCGGGGGCCGATGCCCGTCCCACCCGTCACGAAAACGAAGTCTGCGCCCATGGCCCACTTCTCGACGAAAGCGGCGATGGCAGCCATCTCGTCCGGAACCACGTCGCGCGCGACAATCGTGACCCCTTCGGCTTCCAGAAGCTCGCCCAGCAAGACGCCCGAGACGTCTTCGCGATCGCCCCTCGCGGACCGATCGGAAGCGACCAGCACCGCCGCCCGAGCCCCGCTGGGTCGCGGGAACGCCGACTTCCCTCCCGTCTTGCTCAGCAACGTGACCGCTTCGATCTCCATCGCATCGTCCACGGGTTTGAGCAGGTCGTAGAGATTCAGGGCGGCGACCGCCGCGCCGGTCAGGGCCTCCATCTCGACGCCGGTCCGGTCGATCGCTACCACCGTGACGACGGCTTCGATGCGGTCGTCGTCGATCTGGAAGTCGACAGCGACCCAATCAAGCGGCACCGAGTGGCAGTACGGCAGGATGTTCGGCGTGTTCTTGGCCGCAAGGATGGCCGCCGTACGGGCCACAGGCAGCGGATCGCCCTTCGGGGCCCGATTCTCTCTGATCAACGTGACCGTTTCCGGCGAGACCCGGATGACCGATTTGGCGACCGCCGTGCGTCGCGAAGAAACCTTGGCCGAAACGTCCCGCATCAGCCTCCGATCTCCACCATGGATAGGTCGTTCTGGTTCAGGAGGTTCTCCATCGGCGGGTGGGCCGCCCACTTGCCAGCCAAGCTGTGTCGCACCACAGCAGCGAGTTCATCGTCAGTAGCCCCATTGCGCATGGCGTCGCGCAGGTTGCCGTCGGCCTTCAGGAACAGACACGACTTCACTTGGCCATCGGCCGTCAGACGGATGCGGTTGCACCCCGAGCAAAAGCTGCGGGTCATCGAAGCCACAAAGGCCAGCCTGGAGCGTCCGCCGAGCGCTTCATAGTCCTTGCCTACGGCGGTCGGATCCTGCGCGACGGGTCTCACATCGAGAGGCGCCAAGTCTGCGAGCATCTTGTCCATGGGGTAAAGCCCTCCTTTGGACCACCCGTTCCCTTGAAAGGGCATGAACTCGATGAATCGGGCTTGGACCGGGCGATCTGCCACAAACCGCACAAAGTCTTGGAGTTCGTCCTCGTTGACCCCCGCCATGACGACCACGTTCAGTTTGAGGGGTGCGAAGCCCGCAGCAAGTGCGGCCTCGATCCCCGACAACACGGTTTCCAGACCATCTCTGCGCGTGAGTTCGATGAAGCGGTCCCGCCGCAGGCTGTCCAGGCTCACGTTCAGTCCGGTCAAGCCCGCCTTGCGGTAGTCTGCCGCGTGCCGGCTCAAAGTCGTGCCATTGGTCGTCATCCAGAGTTGTTCGACACCGTCGATTGCGGACAGACGCTCGATGAGTTCCGCCAGCCCCCGCCGCACCGTGGGTTCGCCGCCCGTGAGCCTCACCTTCCGAACGCCACCGCGCACGAACAAGCGAACGACCCGCTCGATCTCCTCGAACGTGAGGATCTCGTTGCGCTCTCTCCATGGGACGCCTTCGGGTGGCATGCAGTAGACGCACCGAAAGTTGCACCGGTCCGTCAACGACACGCGCAGATAGGTATGTTGCCGCCCGTGGTTGTCCATCCATGGGAGGTTCGCCGGGCGGTCCTCGATTCGGCTCAGGGTCGTCAACGCTCTTCCCATAGTATCCACCGAAAGAAGTCCCGGACTATGATAGACGTCATAGCCCCACCCTGACGTGGGCATAGAATGTCATCGTGAGTCAGGACCCCAAGGCCAACCGCATCCTCCTGCTGAACACGCTCGCGTTCACCGTGTGCTTCGCCGTGTGGACCATGTACGGGGTGTTGGTGACGTTCCTCGCGGACAACCGGGTCATCGCTCTGGACAAGGCGCAGATCGGGTGGCTGATCGGCGTTCCCATCTTGACCGGTTCGCTGTTCCGACTGCCGGTAGGCATGTTGACGGACCACTTCGGTGGCAAACCAGTTTACGCGGGTGTGATGTTGTTCTCGGCGGCGGCGACGACTCTGGTGAGCTTCGCCAACGACTTCTGGGGGCTGCTTTTCGCCGGGCTGCTGTTCGGCACGAGCGGCTCGGCCTTCGCCGTCGGAATCGCTTACTCTTCGATCTGGTTTCCACGGGAGCGGCAAGGCACGGCTCTGGGCATTTTCGGCATGGGGAACGCGGGTGCTGCGATCACCACCCTCTTCGCGCCGACGCTCTTGGCCCGGCTGACCGACAATGGAGCCAACCTCGACGCGTGGCGCAAGCTGCCGCTCGTATACGCGGCCGCCCTTGGCCTCATGGCCGTGATCTTCCTGCTCTTCACCGAGAACAAGTTCATCCCGGAAGCCCACCGAAAGACGTGGAAGGCGTCCCTCGCTCCGCTCAAGCAGATGCGCGTGTGGCGCTTCGGGGCCTACTACTTCCTCGTGTTTGGCGCGTTTGTCGCACTGGCGCAGTGGCTGGTGCCGTACTATTTGAACGTCTACGGGCTCAGCTTGGCCATGGCGGGCATGTTGGCCTCGGTGTTCAGTCTCCCCTCGGGTGTCATCCGCGCATTGGGCGGCTGGGCCTCCGACAAGTTCGGCGCGCGCACGACGATGTACTGGGTGCTCAGCACCTGCGCCGTCTTCTTCTTGTTGCTGATTGCGCCACGCATGGACCTGACGTCCCCGGGCGAGGGGGTGATGGCCGATCGGGCAGGGACCGTTCGGGCGGTTTCACGAGACATCATCGTCGTGGATGACGCGACGTACCACCTCCGCGCCGCACCCGAGCGGGAACAAAACCGCGAGCCCGAGGGAACACTGGTTTGGCCGACCTTCCGATCCTGGCAAGAACCCGCGGTCGAGGTCGGACAGACGGTCAAGAAGAAAGAGATTCTGGCGCGCGGCGTCACCCACGTCTACTTCCAAGCCAATGTGTGGGTGTTCACGGCGCTCGTCTTTTTAGCCGGCATCATGATGGGCGTCGGCAAAGCCGCGGTCTACAAGCACATTCCAGAGTACTTCCCACAAGACGTCGGCGTCGTCGGCGGCCTGGTGGGCGTGATCGGCGGATTGGGCGGCTTCTTCTGCCCCATCATCTTTGGTTATCTCCTCCGCTGGTCTGGCCTTTGGACCAGTTGCTGGCTGCTTCTCGCGCTCATCAGCATCGGCTGTTTGGTATGGATGCACCTCGTCATACTGCGGATGGGCAAACGCCAGGACGCCTCCGCTTCACGTTAGGAACTCCTCATGGCTCAACCCGACAAACCCTCGTCAACGCCTTGGACCCCGGAAGACAACGCCTTCTGGGAATCCCAAGGGTCGCGCGTCGCGTGGCGCACGCTCTGGATCACCACCTTCTGCCTCACGCTGTCGTTCGCCACGTGGTTCATGGTGAGCGCGATCGTCGTCAAACTCACCGGCGTCGGATACAAGTTCGACACGCAACAGCTGTTCTGGCTGAACGCCATGCCAGGGCTGGCCGCAGGAACGTTGCGCATCATCCACACCTTTCTCATCCCCGTCTTCGGAACCAGAAAGACCATCGCGGTTTCGACGCTCTTGTTGTTGATCCCGTCGATTGGTTGGGGAATGGCGGTCTCGCGATCCGACACATCGTTCGCCACGTTCATGGTCTTGGCTTTTCTGGCTGGCCTTGGTGGTGGCAACTTCAGCTCGTTCATGCCCAGCACCAGCTTGTTCTTCCCCAAACGCCTACAGGGCACGGCCCTCGGGCTTCAGGCAGGCATCGGCAATTTTGGCGTCAGCGTCACCCAATTCGTCGTGCCATGGGTGATCGGCATGGCGTTGGTCGGCTCGCCGCAGTCGTTCACGCAGAAGGACAAGACCAGCGATATCTGGCTTCAAAACGCGGCCTATGTCTGGGCGCCGTTCATTCTGGTGGGTGCGGTGTTGGCCTGGTTCGGATTGCGCAGCGTTCCAGTCAGGGCCACGTTCCGCGAGCAACTCGACATCTTCCGCGAAAAACACACGTGGATCATGACGTCGCTCTACATCATGACGTTCGGCTCGTTCTCGGGCTACTCGGCTGCCTTCCCCTTGCTGATCGGCAAGGTCTATGGCAAGTTCCCGGACGCTCCTGAGCCACTGAAGTTCGCCTTCTTGGGTCCGCTTGTCGGCGCCGCGGTTCGGGCGGCCTTCGGACCGATCAGCGACAAACTCGGCGGCGCCCGGGTGACGGCCCTCAGCGGGGTTGGTTTGCTGGTTTGCGCGTTGGGTGTGACGGGCTACACCAACCCCACAAGCCTTGCGCAATGGCCCGGATTCCTCGGCTTCATGCTCGGCCTCTTCTTCTTCAGCGGCATCGGCAATGCCAGCACTTTCAAGCAAATGCCGATGATCTTCCCTCCCCGACAAGCCGGTGGCGTCATCGGATGGACATCGGCGATCGCGGCCTATGGTCCATTCATCTTCTCGGTGGCCTTTGGCGCGATCATCGCGAACAGTGGCTCTCCGACCGCGTTCTTCTATGGCGCAGCCGTCTTCTACGCGCTCAATATCGCGTTGAATCACTGGTACTACGCGCGCAAGGGTGCCGAGAAGCCGTGCTGAGGCTTCATTCGGACACGGACAGTTCGAGAGACCCATCCATCTCGACCGGTCGTTGCGCATGATTCATGCCATGGATGCCTTCGGCCATCTCATGGTCGGTGCGGTCTTTGTCGGCCTCGGTCTTGTAGCCGGTGCCTTGCAGGCTTGGCTGTGGCGGTTTCCGATGGTGCCCGACCCGAGCGGGCGCGACCCGCACGGCGTATCGACCGCGCCCCGGGGATGGACCAATGTGCACCGAGTCCTCGGTTACGCGTTCCTGCTGGTTCTCGTCGGCATGCTGCTTCCGATGGTGCCGCGGTTGTGGTCCTACGATGCGGACGCGTGGACGGGTGCCGCTGTGTTGCATGCCACTTTGGGTGGCTTGATGCTGGCCATCGTGTTGGCGAAAATCGCCATCATCCGCAAGTGGCAACGGTGGGGACACCTGTTGCCGTGGCTCGGTGGGACGCTAGTGCTGGCTTCCCTCGTCCTGCTCGGATCGGTAGCGTCCCCCGTTCAGCGTGTTGCGTCTGGTGCATCGCCGAAGGTCCGAGCAGCGCTTGGCACGGGTTGCATCCGTTGCCACGGCCTGAGTACCGTGGCCAGAGGGGCGGAAGACCATAGCTGGGCTAGGACGTTGGCGGAAATGCGCGAGAAGGCCGGCAAGAGGGGTCAAGGCGACCCCACGCTGGGGTCTTCGTCCGATGTTGCCTCGCACCTCGAACTCGTGCTGCCCACGCGAACACGCGAACGGACCATGCGCGACGACGAACGCGAAGAAGACGACGACTGACTCGGCGGCTCTGCATTGCGCCAAGATTAGGGCGTGAACCGACGCGAGTTCCTCCACGTCGCCGCCGCGGTCGGCGTCGCACCGATGCTTCCCAACCCATATCCTGCGGAAGGGACGCATGGACCCGACGCAGAATCCGTCTCTGTGAACCGACGCCACTTCGTCTGGACTGGACCGGACGGCAACGCCACCGAAGCCGCGCTCAAACAAAAGTACCGTGACCTGAAGTCTCGCGGGATGACAGGTGTGTTCCTGGGCGGTCTAGACAAGCGAGAGGTCGCCGCCATCCGCGAAGCCGGTCTCGAAGCCCACATCTGGATGTGGACCACCAACCGCGGCGACCAGTGGATCCGCGACAACCACCCCGACTGGTACATGGTCAGCCGATCCGGCAAGTCGTGCTTCGACAAGCCGCCCTATGTGGACTATTACCGCTGGATCTCGCCAGTGATCCCCGGCGTGCAGGACTACCTGTGCGAGAAGGTCGCAGAGATCGCGACCGCAGATGGCGTCAACGGCGTCCATCTGGACTACGTCCGCTATCCCGACGTCATCCTTCCGCGCGCCCTGTGGGAGACCTACAAGCTCGACCAAACCGAAGAACTGCCCGATTACGACTTTTGCTACTCCGAGCACACGCGGAAGGCGTTCAAAGAAGCCACTGGCCGCGACCCGATGGAGATCGAGGATCCCGCTCACGACCAACAGTGGCTCAAGTTCCGCTACGACTCGGTGACCCATCTGGTCAAGAAGCTGGTGGCCGTCGCGCACGAACACAAGAAGGAGATCACAGCCGCCGTTTTCCCCACTCCGAGCATGGCCCGCATGATCTGCCGTCAGGATTGGGCGAGTTGGCCGCTCGACCTTGCTACGCCGATGATCTACCACAGTTTCTACAACGAGAACGTGGCCTGGATCGGCGACGCGATGCGGGAGAACATCCAGTCGGTGACCTTTCCCATCGTCGCCGGACTCTACATGCCGGCGTTCAAGAGCCCGGACGAACTCGAGGCCGCGATTCGCCTAGTCCACAAGAGGGGCGGCAGGGGTGTTTCCCTGTTCGGCGGCGTGGGCGAGGACTACTGGAAGGCCTTCGAGAAGGCCATCGCCGAGTGACACCAAAAGACCCCCGCGGGAGCGGGGGCCGAGTAGGAGTCAGGAACGGAAAAGGCTAGCGTCGGCTGACGAACGCACCCTGCGCAAGCGCCGTGCCGTTGGCGTCGCTGACGGTCAAGACCTGGTTCACGGCCACGGTCGGCATGTTCATTCCGCGGAACGGAATCTCCAATTGACCATCGCCAAACGAGTCCGTCGTGACGACCACAGGCTCCCAGCCCTCGATGTTGAAGGTGTACGACGCGCCGGGCACGCCGCGCTCGACTTCGAACTCGATCTTGGCCGTGGGCCGACCGCGCTGGTCGCGCTTCTTGTAGGTGGCCTGATACTCCTCAAGGCCGTTGCGGAGCTTGGCGCGGAGTTCGATGCGGACGGATTGAGCGGCGGCCAGGGCGGCGACGCACGCCAGAAGCGCCAGGCCGGTGATGCGAAGGTGTTTCTTCATCGGTGTTGATCCTTGCGTCCCTGTTCGGGGGACGACGCGGGTCAGGAGGCGGCTTCCCGGACCTGTGATACACTCGGTTCGCATGGGCCCCGACTCCGCCCCGGATTTGGATCGGCTGGTGCGAAGGTGCCGCCGAGGGGATGCGAGCGCATGGGAACGGCTGGTCCGGCACTTTCAGGCGCTGGTCTACTCTACGGCGCGACGCTCTGGGCTTGCTTCGGACGATGCCGAGGACGTGTTTCAAGCGACGTTCGTGGCCCTGTACCGAACACTCGACCGCATCGAAGACGCCCGAGCCCTGCCCAAGTGGCTGGCCGTCACGGCGGCCCGGGAAAGCGTGCGGGTAGCCCGGCTCCGGGGGCGATGGGTCCAGGAAGGCGACGAAAAGGGATTGGACGAAACCATCGCCGACGAAGAGGCGCGGGCCGACGTCGTGGCGACCCAGTCGTTGGATGCCCGACGCCTGCGCCAGGGCTTAGCCTCTCTGGGCGGCCGGTGCGAGCAACTGCTGGCCGCCTTGTACTTCGAGGAACTCGACTACAAAGCGATCCACGAGCGGCTGGGAACGCCGGTCGGAGCGATCGGGCCGACGCGGGCGCGATGTCTGCAAAAGCTCAAGGTCCTGCTCGCCAAAGCGGGATTCTTCACGGAGGACGAATGGTGACCCGGCAGCGTATCAACGGGCACGGCGGTCCCCTCCTTCCAAGCGGTGAACGCGATGCGAAACCCTGAACCCAACGACGTGGAACGGCTGGCCGACTGGGCCTTCTCGGTTGAAGCCGAGGCCCCCGAAGGCATTGACCGTGCCGTTGCGCTCCAGTGGAGACGCATGGCGCGGGCCTTCGCCCAATCCTACGAGTCGGCTCCCCAGCAAGCCGTGGCCAGCGCGGTCGCCGTGTTTCGCCCGACCAAACCCACGCTTCTCGCCCGCCTCCTGCCATCGCTCTCGGGCGGCGTCAGGCGCACCGATTCGGAAGACCGGGTGCTGGACTTCGAGGTTCCGGAGGGAACGGCTCGCGTCCGCTATGTGGCCGAGGGTGATCGTTGGCGCGTGCTGGCCGAAGTTCCCGGTGCTCGTCAAGTCCAACACGACGGCGGCCCCGCAGAGGGCGATGTGGGGCGATTCGAGTTTGTCGCCGAAGGCGAGGACGCCACCGGATTCACCGCGACGTCTGCCGGGGGCGACGTCGTCTTCCCCCCACTCGGCGAAATCGAACTCTAAGACGATGGCCCCCGCACCCGCTCCTTGGAAGGGTTTGCCGCCGGCGGAGGCGGCCCGCACCTATTGGGAAACGCTGGCCGACCTCGCCGGTCGCGATTCTGCCGCCGCTCTCAAGTTGGCTCGGCACGCCAATCCGCTGGTCCGCTACGCCCCCGAAGAGCCCCTTGCCTGGCGTGCCCTCGGCCTCGCCCGCCGCCTGCGCGCTCGCTGGCTCGAGAGCGCAGAAGCGTTTCAACGAGCCGCCAAACTCTCCACGGGCATCGAACGGTGGTCGTTGGCAATCGGTGCCGTAGACGGTTTAGCCCGTGCGCGCAAGTTCGACGAAGCGCGGCGATTGGGTGAGAACCTCTTTCGCTCGTTGAGCCGGCGGGGCGAGCGCCATCAGGCCGGGCGGGTGGCCCTCAATCTGGGCAATGCCAACACCTGGGCCGAAGTCGACGCCGCAGCCGCCAAGTGGTATGTCCGCGCGCTCGACCTGCTGTCGCTCGATGCCCCCGCAGAAAGGGCTGCGGCAACCCTTGGCTTGGCGGCTTCCCTCCTCATGCGCCGGCCCACCGAATCTGCACGTTGGGCTGAAATCGCACGCAACGAGTTCGATCGACTCGATCTTGGTCATTACGCCCGGCTGGCCGAGATCACGCTCGCCCAGTGCTGCGTGCTCCAAGGACGGTTCGACGAGGGGCGGCGCGGCCTGATCGCCGTGCGAAATGCCCTTGGCGAAACAGCCGATGGGGACGCGTTGCGCCTAGAGCAGTTCTTGGGCGACGCGTATCTGGGGATGGGAATGCCCCGCGAGGCTCTGGACGCCTACGAGAAGGCGTTGGCAAGCCCTGTGGTCAGGTCTCTGCCGTTCAACGACTTGCTGTGCTGGATCGGTACCGCACGTTGTCGGCACGCATTGGGCGACGCCTCGGGTGCAACCTCCGCGTGGCGCAAGTGTCGGGCCATCGCTAGCAGGCGCGGGAACCTCCTTTGGCTGGGCGCCGTTCGCGCGCTTGCCGCCGACTCGGCGGCCTCTCCAAGCGACTCGCTGCGGTTGGCCCTCCAAGCGTTGGCCACAGGCGGGCCGATGCAGGGCACGGTCTACGAAGCCATCGCGATGCTTTGCGCCGCGTCGGCCGACCCGACTCCTGAGCGGCTCGCTGCTGCCAGACGGGTGGTGGCCCGCAACGCGTCTCCTGAACTGGATTGGAAACTGGAGTGGGTCCTTGCCCGCACACAGCCGAAGGGCCGCGCAACGCACTTCCGGCGTATGTTTCGAGCGATGCTCGAGGACCGTGCCCTGCGCAACACGCTCGAAGGCCGGGCGGCCGCGTTCGCCGACAAGGGCCCCGCCCTGGAGGATTATCTGGGCTGGTTGCTGGCGCGGCCCACGCCATCCCGTGTTCGAGAGGCCATAGGGGTCGTTCAACAAGCGCGCAGCGCCGCCCTCCTCGACGAGTTGCTTGCCGCAGGCCGCGCCCCGCTGAACGAGGACCAGGTCGCCATCCTGACCGAACTCCGAAGAGAGATCGCGGAGCAATCGGGTGTCGGATCTCGACTTGCCTTGGGCGGGCAACGCACCCGGACGGCTGCCTCGGCGCGACGTCGGTTGCGCGAGTCGCTTGGTCCCGCGCTGGCCAAGCGCGAGACGGTCCCCGAGAAGAGCCGATCTGGAACGGTCTTTGTGGCGTGCGGGCGAGCCATTCACGTCCTTCGCGATCACCGCGTCGTCGAGGCGCTGGACCGAGCCACCCTCGCGCGACACCTCCGCTGGAGCGCTTTCGATCTAGCCGAACGGCCGAAGCCCGGCGACTCGGGCCGGGAGGCCCTGGAGCGGTTTGCGTCCTGGGCCAAGCCCATCTTGGGTCAAGAGCCCTCGGTCTTTCCCGATGCCGAATTGTGGGGCTTTCCATGGGGGTTGACGAGCAGCCTCGGATTGCCCGAGCGGGTGGTTGGCCTGCACCCGACTTTCGGGATCGGCGAAGCGACCGTTCACGAGGATGCCCGAGTGTTGATCCTTGGAGGCGATCCCACGGGCCTCCCCCACATCGACGACGAGGTCCGAAGCGTCGCGTCCCGATTCAAGAACGCACAAGTCGTCCGATCGGTGAGCGACCTCCACGCGTTGCGCGGCGAGTCGTTCGATATCGTTCACGTGGCCGCGCATGCCGGCCACAACGCGGACAACCCCCTGTTCTCGACGATTCAACTTGCCGACGGCCCCCTGTTTGCAGCAGAGTTCGTCGGGATCGGTCTGCGGGCAAAGTTCGTGTTTCTCGATGCCTGCGAAACGGGCCGTATGAGTCTCGAAACCCCGACCGAGCCCGATGGTTGGGTCCGTGCCGCACTGTCCACCGGCTGCGGCGCATGCCTTGCCGCGACGTGGGTGGTGGACGATGCGGCTGCTCTGAGGTTCTCCGAGGTGTTCTACCCGTCGCTTTTCGGCGGCTGCCCGATCACGCGAGCCCTGAGCGAAGCCCGCACCGAGGTTCGCCGCCAATGGCCCCATCCGTTCTACTGGGGAACGTTCGTCTTGTTCGGAGGCTACGCCATATGATTCGCTGGATCCGCTCCACACTCGTCGCCACCTCGTTCGCCTCCTGTGTCGCAATGGCGCAGACCGAACTGATCGTCCAGACGGTCGAGGGCCAAGACCCCGCCGCGATCGCTGCAGACTACGGCGTCGAATTGCTTGACACCACACCCAACGCTCCGTTTGCGCTCATGTTTGCAGGGCCAGAAGACGACGTCAACCAGATCGAAGTCTTGATGCAGGCCGACCCACGCATCGTGTTCGTCGAGGACAACGACGAGTTCATGATGCCCGAGCAGACCGGCGGTTCGTTGGCCAGCACCATCGCGGCGGTTGGGGACCCCAACTCACTCTATGCGTGGAACGCCAGCCTGCTCCAGCAGGTCGGTTGGTCCCCGGCGTTCGCGTTCGCCCACGGTCGCAAGGTGCGCGTCGGGATCGTGGACACCGGCTTATCTCCGTTCGTGGCGCGCCTTTGGGCAAGAACCGACGCGTGGATCAACACCATCCAGCCGGGCCAGAGGGCGTGGGACGTCCCTGAATCGCGCGACACGGATGGCGACGGACGCGTGGACGAAGGCATCGGTCACGGAACCCTGGTTGCCGGAATCGTGGATCAGGTCTGCCCGAATGCGCTCCTCGTCGTGGCCAAAGCCGCCGACAGTGACGGCATCGCCTCGGCATGGAGCGTGATCAAGGGGCTCGTGTTCTGCGTCACGGCGGGCGCAGAGGTCGTCAACATCAGTTTGGGTGCGCCACGCATCCCCGGCATGAGTGACGTGATGGACTGGGTCGAAGCCCGTCGCGTGGTCGTGGTCGCCGCCGCTGGCAACGACAACCGGGACGAGTTGCTCTCGCCAGCCGACGTGCGCAAGACCATCTCGGTCGCTGGCCTGCTCGCCGATGGAACCAAGGCACCCTTCAGCAACTTCGAGCGAGGCGTCCGGGTCTCGGTCCCGGCGGTGGGCTTTGCGGGTCCTTGGTGGCAGGGTGGCGGCGCAACGTGGTCCGGAACCTCGTTCGCCGCGCCGATCGTGACCGGTGCGCTGGCCAACGCCCTTCGGCTGGCTGGACGACATCAGCCCGAGACCATTCGCGACATTCTCGACCAATCGGGCACCGATTTGGACCCTGCCAATCCTAACTTTCGAGGCGAACTGGGCGTTGGTTTGAACATCGCGCGGCTGACCCTTTCCATGAAGCGACGCGGCAGAAACCTTCGCTGACCAGGGCGTCGCATCGTTTACGACGCCTGCCGTTGAATCTCTTCTTCGGTCAGAAGCAACGGGACGGACTTCCCACTCACGGCACCGTGCGGGATGATGACCTTCTTGACCGAAGCATCGCTCGGCACTTCGAACATTACGTCCATCATCATTTTCTCGATGATGCCGCGGAGGGCTCGTGCGCCGGTCTTTCGCTGAAGCGCTTCGTGGGCGATCTCGGCGAGCACCGAAGGCTCGAATTCGAGGTCCACTCCATCCATCTCGAAGAAGCGTTTGTACTGCTTGAGGACCGCATTCTTGGGTTGCGTGAGGATCGACACCAACGCCGCCTCGTCCAACGCGTCGAGCGTGGTGATGACGGGAAGGCGACCGATGAATTCGGGAATCAGACCGAACTTGAGGAGGTCGTCCGGAAGGACCTTGTGCAGAACGTTGGCAACTTGCTCCTTCTTCCCTTCGGGGTTCGAGCGGAAGCCCATGACGTTCTCCTTCATGCGCCGGCGGATCATCTCCTCGATGCCTTCGAACGCGCCGCCGCAGATGAACAGGATGTTCTTTGTGTCGATCTGGATGTACTCTTGCTGCGGGTGCTTGCGGCCACCGCTGGGCGGCACGTTGGCGACCGTGCCTTCGAGGATCTTCAGCAGGGCTTGCTGGACGCCTTCGCCACTAACGTCGCGGGTGATCGAGGGGTTTTCGCTCTTGCGACCGATCTTGTCGATCTCGTCCACGTAGATGATGCCGCGCTCGCACGCCGATTTGGGGTCGTGCGGGTCCATCATCTCGGCGGCCTGATAGAGCTTCAGAAGGATGTTCTCGACGTCTTCGCCCACGTAACCCGCTTCGGTGAGCGCCGTGGCATCCGCGATGGCGAACGGCACGTGGAGCATCTTGGCCAGCGTTTGCGCGAGGAGCGTCTTGCCGCTTCCCGTTGGTCCGAGCAGGAGGATGTTGCTCTTCTGGAGTTCGACACCGTCGTCCTGAGGGTGGTTGACGCGCTTGAAGTGGTTGTAGACGGCCACCGAGAGGGCTCGTTTGGCCTCAGGCTGGCCCACGACATACGAGTCTAGGAACTCGACGATCTCGCGGGGCTTGGGAATCTCGCCAAGCATTGGGCGGGATTCCTGATGGCGTGCGGCGGGCGTATCCGAGGAGAGAATGTCGTTGCAGAGGTCGATGCACTCGGAACAGACGGCACCGTGCAGGCCCACGATCAGCTTGGGGACTTGGTCTTTGTTCTTTCCGCAGAGACAGCACTGGTCGCGTCGTTCGTTCGTTGGCATGGTTGGCAGTTCTCCTGAACGCTATTACTATATCGGCCCCGTCGCCGGGCGTCATGTCGGCACTTTGGGTTACGCAATTCTCGCGGCTATCGCGTTCCCGGTGCCAGCACGCTGTCCACCACGCCATACTCCCGGGCTTCCTCGGCGGACATGAAGTAGTCGCGATCGACGTCCCTCCGCAACTTCTCTTCGGGTTGCCCGGTGTGCTTCGACAGGATTCCAGTCAAGGTATCCATATATCGGTTGATTTCCTTGACCTGCACATTGATATCGGCGGTGGTTCCTCGAAAACCTGCGCTGACCTGATGGATCATGACCCGGGCATGCGGGAGGCAGTAGCGCTTCTTGGCCGCTCCACCCGCCAACAGGACGGCACCCATGCTGGCCGCCATGCCGACGCAGATCGTCGCCACATCGGGCTTGATGATCTGCATGGCGTCGTAGATGGCCAGGCCGGCCGTGACGGAGCCACCCGGGCTGTTGATGTAGAAGTCGATGTCCTTGTCGGGGTCTTCTTTCTCGAGGAACAGCAACTGGGCCACGATCAGGTTAGCGACATAGTCGTCCACCTCGGTCCCGAGGAAAACGATGCGGTCCTTGAGAAGCCTCGACCACAGGTCGTAGCTGCGCTCGCCGCGGTTGGTCTGCTCGATGACGAAAGGAACGCCCATGGTGGGAATGTCGGCTCGCTTGTCGCTCATGGTCAGTCCTACGCGCTCGCCTCGTCGGGCAATTCCTGCAGATCGGCTTCCTTGATCAGGAAATCCGTGACCTTGCGGTACAAAGCACGGTTGCGGAGTTCGTCTAGAGCGTTGTTCTTCTTGAGCATGGCGACCATTTCATCGGGGGTGACGCGATACTCGCGCGCCATGTCGAACAACTCTCGATTGAAGTCCTCGTTGTTCAACTTCATACCTTCTTTCTTGAAGATTTCCTGAGCCACCACGGCTCGCTCGACTTGGACACGGCTCTCGTCCATGATCGCTTGGCGCAACTCTTCCAGCGACATACCCTTCTCTTTGGCGTAGTCTTCAAGGCTGGCCTTCTTCTCGGCCTGCGCTTGAGCGAGGTCGCGAAGTTGCTGGCCTGCGACAGCCTCGACCATGGTGATGGGCACGTGAATCTCGCTCGACTGAACGATCTCGCCCATGATCTGCTCGCTCACGTACTCGTGGACCATGCTTGCCCGAGCCTCTTCAAGCAACACCCGAACCCGATTGGTGAGCTCTTCCTCGTTCCCGAATCCGAGGCTCTGGGCGAAGTCGTCGTCGAGGTCGGGCAACTTCATCGCGCTCACCGAACGCAACGTTAAGCGGCATCGATGGGTTTGGTTGGCCCAATCTTTCTCGTCGAACGTTTCGGGGAACGTCAGTTCCACGACCTTGACCTCTTCGGCGGCCATGCCGATCAACGCCTCGTCAAGGTTGGGAAACGTCTTGCCCACGACGCTCATGAAGTTGCGCCCGTCGCCTTCTTGGCCATCGATCTTGATGTTGACCACCGCCACATCGCCTTCGATCACCTTGCGGTCGGTGACCTGCTCACGCTTGGCCTCTCGCTTCCGCAGCACCTTGATTTGATTCTGAACGTCGGCGTCGCTCACCGTCGTCGGGGGCTGGACCGCCTTGATCCCCGTGTATTGCGCCAGCTTGACGACGGGCGCAAGAGGCACCTTGATCGTGAACTCACCCTTGGGCGGGTCTTGCTCGATGGTCACGTCCGAAACACCGGGTTGCGAATAGGGCGTCAGATTCTCGCGTTTCAGCGCCTCTCGGTAGGCCCGGTTCATCACGATGTCCGTGGCGCGATCCTGAATGAACTCTGGCGAGACGGCTTTTTCGACGACGGCGCGCGGTGCCATTCCAGGCCGAAAACCGGGGATCTTCAGATCCTTGGCAGCGTCTTTGTAAGCTTTGGCGTACCCTTCCAGCACCATCGCTTCAGGAACGACGATGTGCAGTTGGACGGTGGCTGGATTGAGGTCTTCGCGAGTGATCTGCATGGTGGAACCAGACATAGGTAGGCCCGCAGGCCAAGGGCTATGGTACCTCAGGGGGTGCCCGAGGGCCGCCGATGCGGCAAGTACAATGCCCTCATGCCCTCGCCATGTCCCGAAGACGCCACCCTCGAACGTGTGCTGGCCGTACTCGGTGGCCGAGATGCCTCGCTCGAATCACTCGCCGCATGGTCTGCGTCGGCGGAGTTTGTGATCGCCGCTGATGGCGGCGCCGACGCATTGGCGGCTGCGGGGGCCCGTTGCGACCTGGTCGTGGGAGATCTGGATTCCATCGGCCCGGCAGGGCTGGCTCTTGCGCGTGAAGTGGTCTGCATCGACGACCAGGAGACCACCGACTGCGACAAACTGCTGGATGAAGCGTGGCGGCGCGGCGTGCGCTCGCTCACCCTCATCGGAATGGAGGGCGACCGTCTGGACCACCTGCTGGCAAGCGTTTCCAGTCTGTTGCGGTCGCCAATGCGGTCGCGCGTGGCCTTGCGTCAAGCTTTGGCGTGGCTGGTTCGCCCCGGCACCGAGGCGATCACCCTGAACTTGCCAGAGGGTCGGACGGTCTCCGCCGTTCCACTGTTGCCTTGCGAAGGCACGCTGCTGTCCGGCGTTCGCTGGCCACTCCGAGATGCTGCGCTGGCGCCTGGAGCCAAGGTCAGCGTGTCGAATGTCTCTCTTGGAGGACTTGTCTCGTGCAGTGTGGCAAGCGGGGCGTTGCTTCTCTTCACCGAAACGCTTGAGGGCGAGGCACCCTGGTGGTAGCGGCGTCGACCGTCTCGTTTGCGCCGCTCGATGTCGTGGTCTTTGGGCTGTTGATGGGTGGCCTGTTGGCACTCGGGTTCTCGGCCAGGCTGCGGAACGCTACGCCGTTCGAGTTCCTAACCGCCGGGAGGCGGCTGACGTTGCCGGTCTTCGTAGCCACTTTGGTCAGCACGTGGTACGGGGGCGTGCTGGGGATAGGCGAATCGGTCCAGTACTATGGGCTCGGCACGTGGGTCTTGATGGGCGTCCCCTATTACGTCTTTGGCATCGCCTACGCCGTCTGGCTTGCGCCAAAGGTGCGCGATGCCGACCAGATCAGTCTCCCGGAGCGCTTCGCCGTCCAGATTGGCCACCGCTCGGCGATCGTGGGCGGAGCGTTGGTCTTTCTGTTGGCGGTTCCCGCCGCGCACGTGCTGATGCTTGGCGTGTTGGTGAAAGCGTTCACGGGGTGGAGTCTGGTCGCCAGCGTGCTGGCGGCGACCGCCGTGGGCACGGCCTTCCTCTACAAGGGGGGTTTGCTCGCGGACGCACGCGCTTCCATCGTCGCTTTCGTCTCGATGTACGTCGGCTTCGCCGTCATGCTGGCCAGTGCGGTTCGAACGGATCCCGGACTGCTCTCCAGGCACATTGCCGAGAACGGTTTCCAGTGGGACGGCGGCATGGGTTGGCCCTTCGTGCTCAGTTTCTTCATCCTTGGCGCGTGGACGCTGGTGGATCCCGGGTTCCACCAGCGGGTGGCCTCGGCCGAGAGTCCGGCAACGGGTCGGCGAGGCGTCTTGGCGAGCGTCGCGTGCTGGTTCGTGTTCGACTTGCTCACCATTGGCACCGGAATGTATGCCGTCTCGCTGGCCAAGACCAACGAACCGCTGCTCCTGTTCCCCGCTCTGGGCGAATCGGTGCTGAGCCCCGGCCTGAAAGCGCTGTTCGTTTTCGGTCTGGTGGGCACCGTGGTCTCGGCGATGGTGGGTTACACGCTGGTGGCCGGCGCTTCGCTGGCCCGCGACCTTGCGGCGCGAATCGCCAGAAGCGCCCCCACCGATGGTCAGATGGTCGTCTGGACTCGGATCGGATTTGCCGTGTCGAGTCTGGTCGCCATCACTCTGGCCCTGCAGATCCGGAGCGTCGTGGCCCTTTGGTACGCCTGGGCGGGTGCCGTGGTGGGTGCGCTGCTGGTCCCGGTTTGGCACGTCTACCGAACCGAAACGCGGCTGTCGGGCGATGGCCATTTCGTTTACCGTTTCGGCGGCATGGCTGTGTTATGGAACAGCCAACGGCAACCCTTACTTGGTGGCAACCTTACCCACCGGACAGGACGTGAGCGTCGGGACCCTGTTGCCGGGCCTGCTCGTTTCGGTTATAGTTCTGGGTGTGGGGGCGCTCGTCGAGCGCCGATCCAGGAGACCTGCACCATGAACGACGAACCGAGCGAACTCGCCCCAACCGAACCTGAAGCCACCTCCGACGACGCCGTCATCGGTCGCGCGAGCCTGACGGTCAAGCGCTCGGGCGCCGAAACGAGCGACGTGTTCTGGATCAATCCTCCCGCTGTGATCGGCCGGTTCGACCCCGCGGTCGGCCCGATCGATGTGGACTTGGGTCCCTTGCCGGAAGGCGCGTACGTCTCCCGGAAGCACGCCAAGATCACCGAAGAAGACGGCGTATGGACGCTGACCGACTTGGGCTCTTCGAACGGAACGTTTCTGTTGCGCGAGGACTTTGAAAGGATCGACGCGGCGGAACTGACCGACGGCGACGAGTTCGCGTTGGGCAACGCACGTTTCGTGTTTCGTCTCGCGCCGTCGGGTTAGCGCTTCAAGACTTGACCTTGGCCAACTGATCGGCCACCTCTTTGGGGTGATCGGTGATGATGAAGTTCGCCTTCAACTTCTTCAAACGGTCCACCTCGGATCCAGGCGGCACCGTCCAGACGAACACGGGCAATCGCCTGTTGTGGGCGGCGAGGATGGCTTCCTCAGTCACTCCCTGATAGGAGAAGCCCAGCCCATCCGCACGAATCGCAGCCGCTTGCGCCAGGACCTCGTTGAGTTTCTCACCCGTCGGCTTGCCCGAAACCAGCCAGATCGCCGTCTGCTTGGGCTCCAGCGCCTTGGTCGTCTCGACGAACTTCGCATGGAAGCTGAAGACGATGGTCTGATCGGTCATTCCTTGCGACCGAACGTGCTCGACCACCTTGCGGGGCGCGTCCTCCCCGTCTTTGATTTCGACCACCAGCACGATTTTGTCTTTCGTGACCGCGGTCAGATCGGCTAGTGACGGGACACCCAGCGCACGCAACTCCGCCGAGGACTTCTCCTTGACCCGTCCTTGGCCCGTCGTAGTTCGGTCTACGGTGTTGTCGTGGATGACGGCCAGATCTCCCTCGGCATCCAGATGGACGTCGCACTCGGTGGCCACGGCACCGCTGGTAATGGCCAACCGGAATCCCTCCAACGTGTTCTCGGGGGCATGGGCCGCCACGCCCCGATGACCCACCACCAGTGTCCGGGACCAAGACTCTGCAAGGATTCGAGCCGTCGAGGGCCCATCCCCGGTGGCGGCAACGGCGAGCAGAGCGAACATCATCATGGCCAACGGTCAATTGCGGGCGAGGCGGGACTGCTCCTTGTCATGGAGGAGGAATTGACCGTGATCGCCACACTGCAAAACCAATGATCCGGAGCATACGTGGACTCGCACTCCACGGGGCTCCGGTGGCCAAACAAGGGCAAACTGATCAGTTCCACGCGGCCGTCTGTCAAGCGCTTCCACTTCCCCGGGTCATCCTCGCGTCGCGACTGAACGGTGAGGAACCCATACTCGTCAAACACCAGCTTGTTGTTCTCTTCGTCGTACCATTCGCCCACCACCCGCTCCGTGTTCGCGAAGCCCGCAAGGGCCGCAAAACACATCGCAATCGGAAGAACCACCCAGCGTCGCAACGCCCCGTTACTCCCTGCCGTCAGAAACCCACTTGACGTGACCGTCCACGTACGCGACGATGCGCCCACCTGGCATCGAGATGAAACCCAATTCGGTTTCGCTGGGGTTCGCCACATCGTTGATGAACCCTCCAGCAAACGTGTACACGAATCCGTCTAGGATGCTCTGGTTCCGAAGATAGGGCATCAACAGCTTCTGTACGTCCTCTTTGTTGCTCGGAAGTCGGTCGTTGTTGTCCGCCGAGAACATGATCGCCGCAAGTGCGACCTGCTTGGCGTTCGACAAGGCAGCCGTACGACGTGCCGCCTCACGCATCTGCTCGTACATGGCTCGCGGCACCTCGACCAGTTCGCGGACCAGCGTCATGCCGTGGTGCGTGTAAGCAACACGCTTCGAATCCGGGGACACCTCGACCTGTTCGACAAACGCATCCAGGACGGCGGCCTTGTCGTTGTCTCCCGGTTGGACCGGAGTCAGCACGGTGGCAGGCAACTTTTCTTGTTCCTTGGCAGAGACACGCACCTCCGTCGCAGCCTGGCTCCATGTGAGGGTCCGCCCGTCTTCTTGGAAAGCCATTCGGGTGTCCGTGGACAGTGTGGCCGTGAGCGTTGTCGGATCCAGCTCGTGGATCAACCACTTGCCGGCTCCCTCGGGCCCCTCGGTACGGCGCCCCATCTTGACGCGCAGACCGTCCGCGTTCCACGCCAGATACGCACCGTAGGGTCCGGGTCCGCCCGCGATCTTCGCTGGCTGTGACACTCCCGTGGCTGTGACAGCGATGGCCTCTTCCGTGCCATCGCGACCCACCAGCCATATCAACCCCAACGACCTGGTCGGCGAAAGGGACATTCCAGCACCCACGTAGCTCTGAAACGCTCCGATCCGGGCCGTCCGACCCGAGCGTGGGTCGAACCGGTGCAGTTCGTGGGCCGGCAGGGCAAGTCCGCCGTCCTTGGGTTCGACGTGCCGGGTCGTGAGCACGAACAACTGGTTGCTCTCGGCCATCCACGCCATCTCCACGCCGGTTTGAAAGGGCAATTCGAGAGCCTGCTTGGTTTGCTCGGACTCTGCGTCGTAGACATCGACAAACACGCGTTGGCGCGATTCAAAGTCGGCAGGCGTTTTGCCGGTCATCATGGCGGAACGCATTTCGCTTGCTTTGAGCGGCATATGCATCCGCACCACGGCCAATTGACGTCCGTCAGGCGACCACTTCAACTGGGCAGCCGATGCCTGGGAGACAAACCGCGGCGGCAGGAGCAAGTACGCCTTGTCGCCCACAAGGAGCGTTGAACTCGTCGTTTGCCCTGCGACGAGAGACGGCACGCCAAGCGAAGTCAGGCTGAGAGCCAACGCGATGACAACCCGCATATGATAGGCAGTATAGCAAGCCCGCGAAGAGCTCTGAAAAGCAGACCGGGGGTCCCTTTCGGAACCCCCCGGTCTGAGTGACCGTTTGACGGCGCTTAGTTGCCGCCGCCGCCACCGCGGCGCTGCTGCTGGAACGTAAAGGGCTTGCCCTTCAGTTCCTCCCACTTGGCCTTCTGCTCGGCGGTGAGGATCTTGCCGACTTCCTCGGCCATGACCTTGTCCACCTTTTCGCGCTCGGTGTTCATCGAGGCGAAGTCGAGTTCCTGGTTCCGCATGCGCTCAAAGAGAGCGGTCATCGCCTCGCGCTGCTTGTCCTGCAGGGCTCGGAGCTTGGACTGCTGCTCGCTGGTGACGCCGAGCGCTTTCTGGCCCTCTTCGCCCATGGGGTAGTTGGCGCCCGCCATCTGCACCGCAAGCTGCTTGATGCGGGTCGACTGCTCGGGCGTGAGCACAGCCATGACTTCGGCATCGTACTTGGCGTTCATCTTCTGCATTTCCGCCATTCGGGCCTGCATGTCCTGACCGCCACCACCGCCGCCGCCCTGGAAGGCCGCACGTCGCTCCTCGCGCATCTTGTCGGAGATGGCTTGGACCTTGGTCTTTTGGTCTGCAGTCAGCTTGAGCTCGGTCTGCACGTCTGGCCGAGCGGCAAGGCTGCTGGGACCGGCGCCGAAGCCGCCCATTCCCTGCATCCCGCCACCGAACTGACCGCCGCCGCGTCCCTGTCCGCCGCCCTGACCGCGCCCACCCTGGGCATCGGCGAAGTTTGCCAGCATGGCGAAGCTCACGCCAAGCACTACGAATTTCATCCAATTGGATCGCATTGTGTTCTGATCGCTCCTAACGTATTTTGTGTTGTGATCACGTGATCGAGAGTTGCCCTAAAGCTAGTTGCCTCCGCCCGTCCCGCCGGCTCCGTTCACTTGGCCGCCGTTGCCTTTGACGGCACCACCGGAGATGGCCTTCTGAAGGATCGCCTTTGAAGCGGGGCTCATCGCGCCCTGCAGATCGTCCTTGAGCTTGCCCGCTTCCTCAGGGTTGCGGACGATGCGCGGTGTGAGGAAGACGAGCAGTTCGGTTTTCGCGTTCTCCTTGCTGGTCGTCTTGAACAAGTTGCCCAAGATGGGGATGTCGCCAAGCAGAGGAATCTTGCGTGTTGTCGCGGTGACCGTGCTGCGGATGATGCCGCCGAGAATGATCGTCTCGCCGTCCTTGACCGTGACCGTGGTGTCGGCCTGGCGTTGGTTGACGATCGGCGCATTGAAGTCCGTGAAGCCTTGCAGGTCGTTCGCCGTTTGCGACACGTCCATCGTGACGAACCCGTTGGCCGTGATGCGCGGGGTGACGGTGAGAACGATGCCCACATCCTGGAACGCGTAGGTGAAGGTCAGGTTGCCGTTGGCGTCTTCTCGGCTGGACAGCACGTAGGGGACGCTCTGACTGATGTTGATCTGAGCCTGAACGTTGTTGGACGTGAAGATGCGGGGCGTGGACAACACCTCGAAGCGGTTGTCCGTCTTCAGCGCGTTGAGGAACAGTTCCCACTTGCCACCGGCGAGCGTGTACTTGAAGCCACGTGCCGGATCTTGGTTGTTGTCCAAGTTGAAGTCCTGATCGATGCGGCCTTGGGTGCCCGAATTGCGGAAGGCCGGATTCTGGAGGTAGCTCCATTCGACGCCCAACTTGGTCGAACTGTCGAGCGTCGCCTCGACGATGACCGTCTCGATCATCACTTGCTCGGGAATCTTGTCCAATTGGGCAAGGATGCTCTGCACCAGATCGGCGTTCTCGGGTGTGGTGACCACGATCAGGCTGTTCGTGTTCGTGTCGGGAATAACCGTAATCTGGTTCTGCAGATCGCGAACGTTGATCAAGCGGCCCTGTTCGTCGCGGCCGGTTTGACCCGACCCTTGTTGCTGTGCTGTTTGAGGCCGAAACTGGGCGCCGCCACCGAACATTTGCGCATAGACCTCGGTGGCAAGCTCGCCGGAGTTGGCATCCGGATCGGCAAGATCAAGATCGAACGAATCGCCGGACATCACCGGAGCGAATCCGCGTCCACCGCCCTGAAGCCCGCCACCCGTGTTGTTCCGGTTGCCGGTGTTGCGGTTCTGGTTGTTGCCCGTATTGCGGTTCTGATTGTTGCCAAAGCCACCCGTGTTGGTGCGGTTACCCGTGTTTCGGTTGCCGAACGCCTGCTGGAAAAGTGTCGCCACCTGATCGGCGCGGGCGTTGTTCAGCGGCACGACGAAGGTCGAGTTTTGGACGACCACTTCTTGGTCGAGCTGCTCCACAACCTTCTTCACCAGCACGTGGTTGTCGTCGGTGGCCGTGACGACCAGCGAGTTGGTGCGCGTTTCGGCGACCACCGAACCGAAACCGGCTTGGGTATTGCCCATGCGAAACGCGTTCGAGATGCGTTGCTCGAAAGGCACCTGCTGGCTCTGGTTGCGGATTCCGCCCCGGCCCAGAGGGGCATTCGAGGTCAAGACGTTCTGGACGACCGGTGCGAGGTCCGACGCCGATGCATAGGTCAAGGGATACACGATCGGGCGTTGAGTCTCTTCGACTTGGATATCAAGGCCCTTGATGAGATCTTCCACCTGACGCTGGACGTCGCGCGTCGCCGCAACAATAACCTGGTTGCTGTAATCGTCCGATGAAGCCCGAACGTTCATTCCACCCTGTTGCACACCGGGCATTCGGAAGTTCTGGAACGGGTTCCCGCCTCCTCGCTGGTTGCGGTTGAACTGGCCCCCCATCATGCCGCCGAACATCTGCATGGGGTTGAAGCCACCCCCTTGCTGGACGCCCATGCCGACGAACACCTCGTTGACCACGCGGGCCACTTGGCTGGCGTTGGCGTACTTGATTGGATACCACTTCAGCTCGATGTCAGGCTGCTGGTTGCCCTGATTCATCATCTCCATGATGCGGCCCCAATCCATGTTGTTGCCGCCACCACCCATGCCGCCCCGGCCGTCATTGCCGCGTTGGTTGCGCTTCTGGATGACCAAAATGTCGCCGTCCTTGCGCAAGTCGTAGCTCATCAGGTTGAGCGACGCGTTGAGCATGGTGAAGGCTTGACTGATCGTCACATCGGTCGAACTCGTCAGCGTCATCGGCTGGACCAGCGAAGGGTCTTTGACGATGTTGATGCCGGACGCTCTCGACAGCGTGGTGATGATCAGGTCCGGATTCGCGCCGCGAAAGTCGAGCTTGAGCTTCTTGTTCTGGTCGTACTTGAAGCCCTCCCACGCCCGCGAGCTTCCGCCATCCTGACGTCCGAACGCGAAGTCGAACTGACCCATCGCCAACGGCGCGAGGGTGGCGGCGATCAAAATCGTCGTCAACTTAACCTTGTTCATGCTCTTGCTCATTGTTCCAGTTTCCGCCGCGGTTGCGGCCAGAGTCACGCCCAGCGAATCCTTCGCTCCGACGATCGCCTTGTTCCCTTGAACTGACGTTCATCGTCGGCATATTCAAACCTGCACTCGGCTCGATCGACGCCACCGGTCCCCGACCGATCGGCCCCGAAAGTCCTGGCGGCACCACCGGAATCGGCTGGAATCCGGCCCCTGCACCCATCGCCGGTTGCGTCGGGTCGTCGTAGGTCGGCAGCTTCACCGATCGAATCAAGCCGCTGTCCGAGGTCAACACCAGAGTGTCCGACGTGATCCTTGTGACCACCGAACGCTTCCAACGTTCACCACTGCTAAGCAGAACGGTTTCTTTCGTGGTTTTGTTCTCCAGCCCTGCGTATCGCTTCCCGTCCAGTTCGGCGTTGCCGGTGTAGATCCACCCGCCTTCGCCGGCGAATTCGGTGGGAATTTCGTTCGTCGGCACCCGCCCGCCCGCCGAGCCCATCGTCGCTTTTGCGACAACGGGATTGAACACATTGCGTCCGCCCGACTCGACGCGGGCAAAACGGCCCCGCGCGTTGCGGTCTTCTTCGGTGATCGGACCGCTCTCCTTGGCTTCGCTTTTCGCGGCGGTGCGCCTTAGGGATGTCCCGCCGGCCGGTGCCGGTTCTTCCTGCAAGAACACCCACGCTCCCACGACAACGGCGAACAATCCGGTGTAGATAACGGGTCGCGATACTTTAGCCACTCGTT
>JBDHZD010000023.1:0-43391 GCA_039811705.1 Fimbriimonadaceae bacterium
TGACCTTCGCCCAACCCGAGAGACCGCTGATGACCGTGCAGACGCTGGCGTTCGACCTGATCATGGTGCCCTTGGTCGCGGTGGGGGCGTTCGGTGGGCGCAAGGTGCTGGAGAAGATTCCGCAGAGCGCGTTCGAGGGCGTCGTCCTCGTACTGGCAGCCGCCGCCAGCCTAAAGCTCCTGGTCGGCTAGGACCGGCGGGAACTCGACTAAACCGAGTGCGTCATAATTCAAAGGTTAGGCGTCGGACGGCAAGGATGCCCGAAACGTTGACCTTTGCACGGATGAAGAAGTACTTAGGCCTGCTGTGTATCCCTGTGTTGGGTGTGGGCATCGCCGTGCCCATGACCGCCCAACGCGGCGAGCCCGTCTATCGACCCGAAACCTACGTCGGGCCCATGCCCATCGGCAACCTGACGTACCGCGAAGCCGAAGGGCGGCTGAAGTACGTTTGGGGCGAGCGCGCCGCCAAGCCCATCCGCTTGACGTCCAAGCTTCTGTCCGCACCGATCGAGGTCACGCCCGCGGAGTTGGGCATTCAGTTGGATGTTGCCGCAACTCTGCGCGACGCCCCGATGAAGGACTTCTGGGCCAACTGGCTTCCCTCGGCGCAACCGCCCATCACTCTCGACGAGGTGCTGGACTTCTCGGGCGTGGACGTGTCGAGCATCGTCAAGAACGTCGAAGGCAAGCTGCCCAAGACCGGCAAGGCCAAGGTCGAGTGGATCGAGGGGCGCATCGTGAAGACGCCCGAACAACCTGGTCTCGAACTTCGGGAGGATGCCGTGCTGAACGCCATCCAAGAAGCGGTCAACGGCGAAGGCGTCGCCGAACTGCCCGTCACGCAGGCCGAAAAGCACGTGACCGACCAGGCTCTGGAGAGCATCGTCGGCGTGGTGGCCGAGTTCTCGACCAACTTCCCCAAGAACCAGACCAGCCGCAACACGAACATCCGCCTCGGCTCCGAGCTCTTGAGCGGGACGGTGCTCATGCCGGGCGATCGGTTCAGCTTCAACGAGATCGTCGGCCAGCGTTCGGCAAAGCGAGGCTTCAAGGAAGCTGGTGTCTACGTGAATGGTCGCCACGACACGGGCATCGGCGGCGGCATCTGCCAGGTCAGCACCACGCTGTACAACGCCGCGTTGCTGGCCGATCTCAAGATCGTTCGGCGGCTGAACCACTCGATGCCTGTGGCCTACGTGCCTGTTGGGCGCGATGCGACGGTGTCCTACAATTCGCTCGACCTGGTGTTCGAGAACGACTCCGACCGCCCCGTTGCCCTGAGCATGCAGTACGAGTCGGGCAAGCTCACCGCCCGCATTCTGGGGACGCCCGACCCCGCGCGCGATGTCAAGATCGTCACTTCTGGGCACAAATCGTGGTCGAAGGGCGAAAAGGTGATCCACGACCCCACACTGCCGCCCGGCAAGACCGTGGTTCGCGAAAAGGGTAGCGCGGGGTACTCGGTGTCCAGCACGCGCATCGTGTACCGCGACGGCAAGGAAGTTCGCCGCGAACCGCTGGGCACCTCGGTTTACGGAGGTGGCGTGCGGATCGTGGCGCGCAACACTTCCGGCACGGTGGCGACTCCGCCCCCGGCGGGATCGGAAAGCGCCGCGCCCGCCATCAGCGAGACGCCGCCGACCCCGGCCGCAACTCCCAAGCCAGTCGAACCGCCGCCTGCGACCAAGCCGGTCGCTCGGCGTTCGCCAGCCCGCGATTCGGCTATCTCAGGGTAGACCGCTCGCTGAACAGACACGTTGGTCAGCCGACTGAGTTCGCTCGGATTTGCATGCGGAGATTCGGCCCAAACAGTTCCAATCGCGGACGGGCCCAAGTCAGAATGAAACCGCTCACCCAGCCCGATCGAAGGACCGGACAGAGGACCAGAGGATGGCAAACAAACTCAAGATTGGAATCATCGGAAGCGGCGGAATCGCCCAAGGCTGTCATATCCCCGGCTACAAGTCAATGCCGGAACTTTGCGAGATCGTCGCCGTGTGCGACGTCAGCGAGGACACGGCCAAAAAGGGCTCGGAGATGTGCGACGGCGCGAAGGTCTACACCGACTATCGCAAGATGCTCGCGGACGGCGGCCTCGATGCCGTGTCGGTGGCCACGCCCAACAAGTTTCATCTGCAACCCACCGTGGACGCGTTGAACGCGGGGCTGCACGTGCTGTGCGAAAAGCCTCTGGCCATGAACGCCGACGAAGGCCGCAAAATGTGCCGCGCCGCCAAAGACAGCGGCAAGATCCTGCAGGTCGCGCTCCAGCAGCGCTTCACCGGCGCGGGCCAGTTCATGCGCCAGTACATCGACGCCGGCCACATGGGCGACATCTACTACGCCCGCGCCCAAGCCCTGCGACGACGCGGCGTGCCGCACTGGGGCGTGTTCATCGACAAGGAGCAGCAAGGCGGCGGCCCGCTGATCGACATCGGCGTGCACATTCTCGACTTCACGCTGTTCCTCATGGGCTACCCCAAGCCTGTCAGCGCCAGCGGCAGCACCTACGACATGCTCGGCAAGAACCCGGACATCGTGAACCCGTGGGGCGATTACGATCGCACCCGCTTCACGGTCGAGGACTTCGCCGTCGGCCTGATCAAGTTCGACAACGGCGCGACGGTCGTCCTGGAGAGTTCGTTCATGGCGAACATCGACGGCGACCCGTTCCGCACGCAGTTGTTCGGCACCAAAGCGGGCGCGGACATCCAGTTCTGGGGCGGCGAACCCATCACGATCTACACCGAGCAGAACCGCCAGTTGTTCAACATGGTCCCCCGAAACGTGCCCAACGTGCCTTCGGCGCACACGGCGGAGGTCCAGGCGTTCGTGGACGCCATCCTGAACGGCAAGCCCTCGCCCGTCCCCGGCGAGAACGGTCTGATCCTGAACGCCATCTTCGATGCGCTCTATGCCAGCGCCGCGACGGGCAAGGAACAAGCCGTCGACGTGTCGTTCTAAGGCGCTACGCTGGAGGGCGAAGCTTGCCGAGTCGCACCTATGGCTCGCCAAGTCTCGCCCTTCGTCGTCGCTTCATCCGCCGGACTAGCTCCGATCCGTACTATAATGGGCTCAGGCGTGAAACTCGTCCTCTGCATCGTCCATAGCCGCGATCGCAACAAGATCACCGAGGAGCTCATCAAGGCGGGCTTCAAATTCACGGTGATCGGCTCGACCGGCGGCTTCCTTCGGGAGGGCAACACGACGTTCCTCATCGGCGTCGAGGAAGACGAGCGCGAGCCCCTGCTCCAACTGGTCGCGCAGAACTGCAAGACCCGCGAGCAGATGGTCAACGTGATGCCGTTCGAGGCCGCGCCGCCCGGAGCGTTCATCCCGAGCCCGGTCAAAGTCCCCGTCGGAGGGGCCGTCGTCTTCGTGTTGCCCGTCGAGCAGTTCGAACGTTTCTGATGGCCGTCGTCCCCACCGATCCGAGCGTCTTGGTCGGGCTGGAATCGGCCAAACGCGTCACCTATGCCATCGCGGCCCAAGCCGCCGGCGTCCACGGCGTGCTGTTCTATGGCCCCCCCGGCTCGGGCAAGACCACCATGGCCATGCACCTTGCGGCCTGCTGGCTCTGCAACGCACCCGTTGACGGTCTGCCTTGCGGCGAGTGCCGCACTTGCCTCAGCATCGCCAAGGGCCGCCACGCGGACTTTCAGCGCATCCTGCCCGCGCAGCCCAGCAACTGGATCCGCATGGGGCACATCACGTCCAACTCCGACCGAGAAGAAGAAGGCGTGGTGCCCGTGATCGACTTCTTCCGCACGGGGCCGTTGCTCGGCCGTTCGAAGGTCGTGCTGATCGAGAGCGCCGACCGGCTGCATGAAGGTGCGGCCAACGCGTTGCTCAAGACGCTGGAAGAGCCGCCGACCTACGCCAAAGTCATCTTGACCACCGAGACGCTCAGCCGCGTGCTGCCTACGATCGTCAGCCGCTGCGTATGCGTGGTGTGCGAATTGCCGACCGACCAGGACGCCTCGCAGGTGCTGGGCGATCTGACCCCGGCCGAAATGGCCCTGGTGCGCGGCTCGCCCGGCGAGGCCAACCGCCTGCGCGAGCATCGCGAGTTGTTCGCTTCGTTGCAGGCGTTCGCCCAGGGCCTGTCGCGCCGTCCTCGCGGCGAAGCGTTGGTGGCGGGCGAGGAGTTCGCGGCCATCGCCGGCGCCTATGGCAACGCTTTCGATTTGGGCGCGCGCCAGGCGAACGCTGAGACGTTGGAGCTTCTGGCGGATTATCTTTCCCAAGAGGGTGCGCTGAACGGCGAAGCCCGGCAGGCCGTGATCGAAGCCCATCGCCGGATCGTGGGCAACGGCGCTCCCGGCATCGTGTACGACGCGCTGTTCACCCGTATCCTTGGCTGAGGGTATTCGGGAGTCGAGGGGCGCGAATCGCCTCCGGAGTCTGACTGCGGACTCAGACAAACGGTCCACATCCTGGGACCCGGGGATGGTCAGCTCTACCTCCAAAGTTGTCTTGGGCAGGCTCCTTCTCTAGCGTGGGCCAAAGGACCTGTCTCACTGCCTCTCCTCTCATACCATGTGGCTGTGCCTTACTCGTGCCCGAGTCCGCAGATTTCAGGGTTGCAGCCATATCCAAGAACAACCTCCACGACTGAGGCGAACACGGGAGCACCTGCTCCATCGAGCGATGTGTCGTCGAACAACACGATCCTCATCCTAAGCAATGCCCCCGAGGAATGGCATGAACAAACTGGCCAGCGGGACTGGTCGGGACCAACGACGATCTACAAGTTCCAGGTTGCATTGGTGGCCAACGTGGAGCAAGAAGTCGTGCTCTACGCGTGGCACGACAGCCGGATCCGTTCCGATAGGAACTTGACGCTCATGGGAGTCGTGCTTGATGAGGACAAGGACAAGAATGTCCAAGTGCTCGACCTGAAGAAGTACGTCGCGACAAACCAAGGCTTGGGTCCGGAGCCGTTCCGAGTCGTTGGACGCTGCGTAGCCTTCCAGCAACTGTTCGGACCGTCGGGCCTGTCATCGTCCAATCTCACGATTGACTCAGAGCAGCCTATTCTAAACGTCCCGGTGACCACCGTACAGGAGCCCTATGGTCGTTTGGTGTGTGCCCTGGCATGGTTAAAACTCAAGGGAAATGCCGATCTCACCTTCGGCATGCGGCTCGTGGTGCGGACGGGGTCGTACGGCAACTTTGGCGACCCGGTGACGGCCCCCAACAACACTCTTCCGAGAGGGACGATCCACAACCGAGGCTTCTGGAAAGGGTCGAAGGCGACTTTCGGACTGAACGGCGCGACCAGCGAACTGCGATTCGATGTAAACCCGGCCTCCGAAAGACCAGCCGCGCTACAATACAGCCTGATCAAGGCGTCGCAGACGCCCCCAAATCAATCATATGAAACTTCATCGTGGGAAAACCGCTTTGGGAACAGCAGGCCTTACGACGCGAATGCCGGAACAGAGCCAGGCAATTGTGGCCTGTACGGCGCAAACGTCTCATATCGCGTTTGGCTCAAGAATTCTGCTCTGACGCCTCAAACGCTTTCTCTCGTTCCTTGCTCGCCCAAACGGTGCACTAAGCCATTTTTCCGCTGCAGCTCGGGTAAACCTTGGTCCAAACCTAAGCCCTGCTCAAATCGCCCGAGGCATTGTCTTGGACATTAATGGCAGCAACAACGGGCCCAATCTTTGTGCCCTGACGCCCTATCCGGGCTTTCCCGGCTGGAGCGGCAGCGATCTGCGGATTATCGTTCCTGCGCAGGCTGAATCGTATGTGGACGTAGAGTTCGCTCATGCAGGTGGAGCGGGAGCTCCGGTAAACCTGTTGGCAGATCGAGCGGACTTCGAACTCCAGTTTCCCGATGAGGAAGAGGAGGGCTAGCCGTTGCTTCAACTTGCATTGACTCTCGCTCTGGCACAACACTCCCCAGCCTTCCTGTTGAGAAATGCTGTCGAGCTATTTCTTCCATGGGACTGGAAGCCCTTTTCTAAACGTGCGGGCGACCCAGAGATCGGCATGGGGCCTTGGTGCACCATGTTCGACGATATCGGGGGAACCTACCTGATACGCAACAACACAACAGACTCCGAAGACTACGCCGCGTTGGCCTTCGATTACTGGCTGTTTCGGCCTGCTGCTGGAAAGAGGCAGGAACTGCGCATCGCTTTCTATTGGATGGCGGACAAGCTCTCCTTCGGCCTCTCTCTACGCGATGAACGTGCCGAAACGCCCAGGCCAGGCATGGGTTCGCCGTTCGACGGGTTCAGAGCTCGCATCCAGGAAGACCCTGGACACTTCGGCAAGTACCAATGGCACATCCCCATCGCCTTCGCTCCAGGTCCGGTGGCCTACGTTGGCCTGGGCATCGTGTCGGAGTGGCGAGAAGGCGTCGGCCTGCCCAAGGGCAAGTACTGGCTGGCCAGAACCAAACCGAGCGAGGGCACGGTGGACTTCGCCCCAGCGATCCCTGCAGACTTCGAGCCAGGCGAGCGGCCCATCGAGGTGTGGGCCAAGGGCGACGAGCTGACGATGGCGACCGCACGAATCGAAGGCGAGGAGGTCGTGGTCCACGGCTGGCGGTTCGAAGTCGGGCGATTCGCGCGGTGGATGCCTGCGGGCCTACCACAAGGAGGCGTGCGGGTCGCGGTTCAGCGTCGAGTGTCAGGGTTGCGGTTTCCCGGACGCTTCCCCGAGGAGCAGAAGGGGCTTGCGGTGCCTACTTCGCTCTTCCGAGTCGGCAAGACGTGGTGGATGGCCAGTTCGGGAAGCGACCGACTCGTCGAGCTCCCTTCCGGACGCACGATGAGCTTCGAGGACCGCCGCCGTCCAACCTGGGCAGATATGGCGTCGAGCTAATCTCGGCCCAGCAAGAGCGGCTCCCCTACTTGGCCCAATCCGGCTACAGCACGTTCGTTCCCATCGGCGACCGCTTGTTCGTGTTTCCCCGCACCGAGGCGATCGGTGGGCCCTACCAAGCCTTTGAGCTCGACCTGAAGCGTGGACTCCGCATCCCGGTCACCACGCCTTACCGCGTCCAATGCCGCTCTTCATCGGGCGAGCGGTGGTTCGTGGAGAACGTGGACACGCGCTGGCTGGGCCACGCCAAACTCGAGTTGGTTCGCCTCTGACTCCCTGATGGACATTCCGGACCAAACGACCCGGCCCTTGACTTCCCGGGGGCGCGCGGGTATAGTGTCCATCGGTCTGCGTGCGTCGTACGCCGTTGTTTGGAGGCTCCCACGGGAGCTTGCACAGAGCGGCTTACCGCACCAGCCACCCAGACAATCTGGAGGCAACTGACTCAAAACATGCCGCTGTCCAAGGAAAAGAAAGATGCTTTGCTGGCCGAGTACGGTCAGAAAGAGGGTGATACGGGCTCGCCGGAGGCGCAGATCGCGTTGCTCCATGCGCGGATTCAGCAGATCACCGAGCATCTGCGTTCCAACCGGAAGGATTTCCACTCGCGAAGGGGGTTGATGATGCTCGTGGGCAAGCGCCGACGGCTCGAAGGCTACCTGAGGCGAAAAGACATCGCCCGGTATCGCGACCTGATCCAGCGCCTCGGCATCCGCGAAGTCAAGCCTCGCTAAGGAGGCCATTCAATGATCCATTCCCACTCCTTCGAGGTTGGGGGCAAAACCCTCAGCATCGAAACGGGCCGCGTCGCGCAACAGGCCGGCGGCTCAGTTCTCCTCGGCATGGGTGAGACCGTGGTGCTCGGCACCGCCACCATGTCCAAAAACGCCCGAGAGGGCATCGACTTCCTTCCGCTCGTCTGCGACTACGAAGAGCGCAAGTATTCGGTCGGCAAAATCCCCGGCGGCTTCATGAAGCGCGGCGGACGCCCGTCTGAGAAAGCCACGCTCGTCAGCCGCCTGATCGACCGGCCCATCCGGCCCCTGTTTCCCAAGGGCATGCGCAACGACATCCAAGTCATCGCCATGCCGTTCGCTGTGGACCAGGCGTGCCCGCCCGACGTGCTCGCCATCTGCGCCGCCGGTGCCGCGCTCGCCGTCAGCGATATCCCCTTTGACGGCCCCATCGCAGGCGTTCGCGTCGGCCGCATCAACGGCGAGTTCATCCTTTTCCCCTCCATCTCGGAGACGAACGAGTCGGACCTTGACCTCGTCCTGGCAGGCCATATGGGCGCGATCAGCATGGTCGAAGCGGGAGCCAACCAGGTCTCCGAAGCCGACATGCTCGCCGCGATGAAGTTCGGCCACGAGGCGATCAAGACGATCTGCAAAGAGTTCGCTGCGTTCGCCAAGACCGCCGGCAAGGCCAAGCGCGAGTTTGTTTCCGCCGAAGTGGACGCCGACCTCGTGGACCGCATCAAGAAGGAATCGGGCGATGAAGTCGCCGCCGCCTTGGTGAACCCGGACAAGGCCAGCCGCGAATCGGCCCTCGACGACCTGTCGAAGGAGCTCATCGCCAAGTACAAAGAGGTCTTCGCCGACGACGCGGACATCCTGAAGCAGCTTCCCGAGGCCGTGGACAAGGTGGTCAAGGGTACGGTGCGCAAGCTCATCCTCGAGCAAGACAAGCGTCCCGACGGCCGAAAACTCAACGAGCTTCGCAAGATCGAAGCCACCGCAGGGCTGTTGCCCCGCGTGCACGGCTCCGGCTTGTTCTCCCGAGGCCAGACGCAAGTCATGACCGTCGCGACCCTCGGCCTGCCGAAGGACGCCCAGATCATTGACGGTCTGGAAGAAGAAGAGAATCGGCGCTACATGCACTTCTACAACTTCCCGCCGTACAGCGTGGGAGAAGTGCGGCCTATGCGCGGACCGGGACGGCGCGAAGTCGGCCATGGCGCCCTCGCCGAGCGAGCGCTCCGAGCGGTCATTCCGCTGGACGATCCCCAGTTCCCCTACACCCTGCTGCTCATCAGCGAAGTGCTTGAATCCAACGGGTCCACCTCGATGGCCTCGGTCTGCGGTTCGACGCTGGCGCTCATGGATGCGGGCATCGCCATCAAGGCTCCCGTCGCGGGCATCGCCATGGGCCTCATGTCCGACGGGAAGACCTACAAGGTGTTGACCGACATCCAGGGTATGGAGGACTTCTGCGGCGACATGGACTTCAAGGTCGCGGGCACCAAGGATGGCATTACCGCGCTTCAGTTGGACACCAAGCTGGACGGCATTCCCGACCACGTCCTTGAATCCGCCCTTGAGCAAGCCAAGGTCGCTCGGTTGCAGATTCTCGACATCATGCTCGCCGAGTTGGAGGCGCCCCGCACTGAGATTTCGCGGTTTGCTCCTCAGATCGTCACGATCCAGATCAACCCCGAAAAGATCGGAGCGCTCATCGGCCCCGGCGGCGCGACGATCAAGAAGACGCAGGCCGAGAGCGGTACGGAGATCGACATCCAGCAGGACGGTCGGGTGCTCATCGCGTCCTCGGGCGCGGAAGGCGTTGAGAAGGCCATCGCCATCATCAAGGCTCTGACCTCGGAAATCGAAGTCGGAGCGGAGTTCACCGGCAAAGTGAGCCGCCTGATGGGTCGCGGCGCCATGGTTGAATTCGTCGCCGGCCGCGAGGGTCTGGTGCCGATCGAGCACCTGACGACCCGTGACGTCCGACGACCGGACGACGTGGTGAGCGTGGGCGACACGATCAAAGTCAAGGTGTTCGAGATCGACTCGATGGGCCGCGTGAACTTCACCGCCCTTGGCATCGCCCAGGACCACCCGAACCTTCAGGGCAACGCCGACGCCGAGCCACCCAAGAGCTTTTTCGGAGGCGGACGCGGTGGGCCCGGAGGCCGAGACCGGAACGGGGGTCGAGGCGGAGACCGCGACCGAGGACGGGGAGGCGACCGCGACCGTGGCGATCGAGGTGGAAGAGACCGTGATCGTGGTCCGCGTGGCGACCGCGACCGAGATCGCGGCCCTCGCGAAGACCGCGGCCCCCGCGAAGAGTCCTCGGAATCCAACGACCGTCCCGAAGCGCGAGCCGAACGCGAGAACGATTTTTCGGCTCCCGAGGTGCCTGACGCGTTTCCCAAGCGCGCCCGCACCAACGAAGACGAAGACGTGAACGCCCGCTTCCGCCCGCGACGCTAAGCGGCCCCGTTTGGCGACTGAAACGACCGGCCCTTGGGCCGGTCGTTTCAGTTTTGGGCCGTGCTTGGGATGCGCTCCGCCCGCTTTGCGTCGTTCGTCCCGGAGGACGACCCTCCAGAGGCGGCTGACTCGTGCTCTTCTCACTGACAGAGGTAAGTATGCGAATCAGCTCCGAAGGACAAGTGACCAAGAACTTGAAGATGAGCTCCCTGACCACTTCTTCGATCGAGAGCCGATCCCATTCGCTGCGGCGTTTCTGGCCGCAAAATGCTTTGTCGAGGATCGTCGGCAGGGTGGAAGGAACCAGTCGCCATCGCCTGACTTCTTCATCGGCAGCTCATGCCGCCTTGGCGTCTTGCAACTTGATCACTCGGGATGCGAGCCGGTGTCGAACGTACTTTCCTGGCCTCCACTTGATCAGCCCGCACGGTCAGCCCTAAGCGTCGTAACCCAGCACCTGTCCCAGTCGACCTGCAATGCGTCGGGTACAAACGGAGTGCGGTGACGGATTCCGGCTCGCCGCGATTCCCCCATGAACCGAGTCGACCTGACTGTGATCGGCGGTGGACCCGTCGGCCTCTTCGCCGCTTTCTATGCCGGACTGCGCGGCATGTCCGTACGCATCATTGACAGCCTGCCGGAGCTGGGCGGGCAGCTGACTGCGCTCTACCCCGAGAAGTACGTCTTCGACATGCCCGGGTTCCCCAAGGTGCTTGCCAAGGACCTCGCCCGCCAAATGATCGAGCAGGGCACCCAGTTCGGGCCAGAAGTTGTGCTGGACGACACCTGCATTACCCTCACTCAGGACGACGAAGGCTGGACCATCGGCACCCGGTCCGGCGGCGAGTACCCGACACGGACGCTCGTCATCGCTGCCGGAGTCGGGGCGTTCCAACCCACCAAGATCGGCATCGAAGGCGAGGAGCAGTGGCTTGGTCGCGGGCTGTCCTACGGAGTTCGCGACAAGTCGGCGCTTCAGGGCAAGCGCGTGGCCATCGTGGGCGGGGGAGATAGCGCGTTCGACTGGGTGCTCAACCTGATGGACACGGCCTCTGAAATCACGCTCATCCATCGCCGAGACCAGTTCCGTGCCCACGAAGACTCCATCGAGAAGGTCGTGGCGAGCGGCATCCCAATGAAGCTTTGGTGCGAGGTCAAGGCGATCCACGGCTCCGAACGCATCGAGCGCATCACCATCCAGAACAGCCAGACCAAGGAGCTCGAGGAGTTGCCCATGGATGCCGTCGTGGTCAACATCGGGTTCAAATCGTCGCTCGGCCCGATGCTCCAATGGGGCCTAGACATCCAGAAGAACCAGATCGTGACCGACGCGCTTTACCGCACCAACCTGCCCGGCGTTTTCGCGGTGGGCGACGTTTGCACGTTCGACGGGAAACTCAAGCTGATCGCCACGGGCGTGGGCGAAGCGGCCACAGCGGTCTGTCTTGCGAAGCAACTGGTCGATCCGAACGCCAAGCTCTTCCCAGGGCACAGTTCGGATATGAACTTGTAAGTGTTCAGTGTTCAGTGTTCTTGGACGCCCGTCCCCAACTGAAACCTGAAAACCTGAAAACTGAACACTAGAACTCTAATGCCCAATCCCCGCCACACCACTGTAGATCACGATGGGCGGGTCGGTTTCGCCGCGATCGTCTTTGACCTGCCGCAGGTGACGCACCAGGGAAAGCACATCGGGCCGCTTGTGCGGCGCGACGGCCGGAACTCGGAACGCACGCTCGAAGATCGGCCATAGCGGCTCGATATCGTGCGAGAGGTCGAACACCATGACGCCTTGCGAGGACACGAGCGCGGCTTGCAGGCACCGGGCGAAGGCTTCGTTGTCTCCCCGAAAACTGCTGATCGAAAGACCCGCATAGGTCCACGCTGCGTCTCGAACCACCCGATTCGACAGCATCGCTGCTGCCTCGACTGTTGCGCCGACACCAGATCTTTCGCTCATCGCTTCCGCAATAGTGGCTTTGGCGTAGTAGCAGCCGGTGATCACCACGTCGAGCGATTCGGCGAACCCGGTAGGGCGGTATCTGTCCGTCAGGAAGGGGAATCCGGCGACCAACTTGTCGGAAGCGTAGTTGGATCCGTACGAGGCGTACTCTCCATACCACGAACCCGCGTAGACGCCGAACTTGGTGCCGGGCCGAATACGATCGACCGTGCCGCGCACGCGTTGGACGAATTGCTGCATGGTGCGCGCGCGGAACGAGAGCCAGGCGTCGTAAAGCCGCCCCGGCACAACACCCCGTTCGAGATCGGGCTGGATGGCGTACGAAAATGCGTCGTGCGGCCAAGCGACCCGCTCGCCGACATAGGCCTCGAACGCGCGTTTGGCCTGTTGCGAAAAATCGGCGTTCTGACCAGCGAATCGTAGGCGGTCGTCAAAGAGCAACCCATCGACGGCGTACTTGTTCAACACCTCTTCGACCATCGCGACCATGCGGTCGATGACGGCTGGGTGGTGTGGATTCATCATCAATGGAATCTGCTGTTGCATCCGCTCCGAGGTCGGGACGAACAGCGGGCTGTGGACGAAGTCGAGCTGATCGCCGACTTTGGCGAATGTCTTTAGGAACTCGAGACCGGGGCCCACTCCCAGCACAGCAGATCCACCCGATGGGATGCCCACTTCGCCTGCTCGGATCGGCTCGGACGTTGTGTACGCAACCACACGTCCAGTCCCATCGACCAACACCAATCGATGTTCGCCCGTCACTCGAGGCACTCGGCTTGCGGAAGTGAAGGCGACCAATGACGTCCCGTCCTCTGGAACGGCAGCGTTGGCCTCGTCGACCATATCGAACTCGCTGGCGGTTTCGCGGGCAATGACGCGGACGTCGGCCTCGTAAAGGACTGACTGCTGGTCGCGTTTCGCAAGGCCGGGGCCGGCCGGGCCGATCTTGTCGAATTGGGCGATGCGGTGTCCTTCGCTGAAGGCGTTCATCGAGACAAAGAGCGGCATCCCGGACTTCTTGCACTCGCGCACCATGGCCGCGAGCGGGTCGAACCGGGAGGGCATATCCACACCGCGCCACGAATCGAGTTTGGGCGCAAACGCGCTGGGATACAACGTATGGCCGACGATCGGCTTGATGTCGAGAACGATCGTGTTGAACCCGACGGACTGGGCCCGCTGAACCAATCGGGCGATTTTCCAGTCGTCGTTGAGCCGGATCAGGTTGGCTGTGGCGTCGACCCAAAGGATGCGCGCCTGGAGTTGGTGTTCGCGTGCCAGGGCTTGAGCGATCCCGATCTGCGATGCGGGGTAGTCGATCGTGATGGCCGGCAAGCCGGGAAGGGGCCGAACCAGCTTGAAGCGGCTGTCCAGCTCTCGCTCAGCTTCCTCGCTGGGGGCGGTTTGTGGCGCGCCAAGAGCCACGATGAACAACGCGGCAAGCGCGGCAGAACCCATAGGAGCTATGGGTTGTACCCGTTTCCCTTGCCGCGCCGTCTGGCTTGTCTCGGGCTAGGCTGGTCCCGCCTCGTCCTTGTGCACCACGTACACGCTGATCAGACCGGCGAGCAGCGCTCCTGCGAGCGGGCCGCCCAGGTAGACCCATGCCTCTTCGAACCGGCCGGCACATGCTGCAGAGCCCAACCATCGCGCGGGGTTGATCGAAGAACCCGAGACCGCGCCGATCGCGATGGCGCTCGCGGTGATCGTCAAACCGATGTGCAATCCCGGTGCCTGAGTGCCGCCTTTATAAATGGCGGACCCGATCACAACGCTGGCCAGAAAGAACGTGCCGACCATCTCGGCGACGAACCGGTGGACGGGTTGCATCTCGGCGGCGAGCTCGGTTGCCGTTTGTGGGAGGCCGAACGAACAGGTCACCATTGTCGCATCGGGATAGAGTTGCTTCAGCACATACACCGCCGCGATCGCTCCGCCGAACTGAAAGAGCCAGTACATCAACATGTCCTTGGCCTCGAGCTTCTTTCGGATGAAGACGGCGAAACTCACCGCCGGGTTGAAGTGCCCGCCTGAAACGGCGCCGAACGCTCCGATCATGACGGCAAAGGCGAGGCCATGGGCAAGGGCCACAGCGAGCTCGTCCGCTCCGGTCGCCATGGCACCGACACCGCAGAAGAGGAATGCGAAGGCTCCGATGAACTCCGCCACATACGCTTTCAGGTTCACGAGACGTTGTCCTCCGCTGCCACGACTCAAAGCGTGGCAGACATACCCGCATGGACGGAACAAGGGCCGCGGAAGTGTCCGTGAACTCCGCATGATCCAAAGTCCCGGCCTCGTGGTCGGGTTCCACTACACTTGGAGTTCCTGACGAGGACACCTTTTCTATGCGCAATCATCCCTTTGCTCTCACCATCTCGTTGTTGGTTCTTGCGGCGGCAGTCCCGGCTTCTGCCCAAGTGAAGTTCGCTCCCAAGAAAGGCGACTCGCAGCGCTACACGGTCAAACAGAAAATGGACGTCGGCGGCACAGAGGCCGAAGTCGTCAGTGAGGTTCAGAATGAGGTCGTCGACGTCACGGAATCTGGCGTCACGCTCAAGAGCACGACGAAGAGCCTCAAGATCTTCTTGAATGGCGAACAGATGGAGCCTGCGCCCGAAGCCAACCCCTTCGAAATCAAGACCGGGAAGGGCGGAACCTTGGCTACCGTCAAGGGTGGCATCGAGGGTGTGGACACGGTTCGCCAGTTTCTGATCACCCACTTTTTCGCCCCGGATGGCGAGTTGGCCAAGGACCAGCCCTCGAAGCGAACGTTCGAGAAGGCTGGCGATGTGCCCAAGCTCGCCGTCGAGACGACCTATCTCGGCGAAGACGAATTGAACGGCGCGAAACTCCACAAATTCTCGCAGAAGGTCGTCGAGGACGGCAATTACGGCATCGCGGTCGAGTCGACGGTCTGGTTCAACGCTGAAGGCGTTTTGGTCAAGAAGGAGGCCAAGTTCAAGAACTTGCCGATTCTCGTGGCCGGCGCGGACGCCAGTGGGACCTGCACGATCGAACTGAACACGAAATAACCGTATCCTCTCGCCCCTCGCGGGAGTCTGTATGATGGGCGTTGGCGTTTCTGCCGACGCCCATCGGCTCGTACGGGTGCTATACTGCGGCGTGCTTTGGCGCGCGGCGTATCCGCGCGTGGGGCGCAACAATCTGAGGTGCGATGAGTTTGAAAAACTGGGTTTTCGCGTTTGTGGCAGCGCTGATCGTCATGGGCTGCGGTGGTGGTGGCGGCGGCAACGGCGGCGCGGGCGGTGGTCCGGGCGGCGGTGGCGGCACGACCGGCGACTCGACGATTGCCGCAGCGGTACCGGCGGGTCCGGGACAGCTTTCCGTGGTCTTTCTCACGGGTCAAGGGCGAGCTGCAGGCGATTTGAGCGCGACGATTCGGCGCCTCTTCTTCCAGGACAACCTCGGAACGGTGGAAACCCAATTGAGTCCCCACCGCGTGTTGAGCCTTGGCGAGTACACCGTGCAGTCGATTGCTCTGAACGTGCCGATGTCCAGCACGCAGAACGGTCGCAGTTTCAACACGTTCTCGTTGGACGTCGAGAAGGTTCGCGTGGACAACGGGGACGGGACGTTCACCGAGTATCCGACCACGGGTGTGGCCATCTCCGGAGCGACCAACCAGTTTCCGCTTGAGGCGCGCGCCCTCCTCGGTCGCAGTTCGGCGATTCAGATCTACCTCGACGACGCCACCATCTCGGTGACCGGGGGTGGTGTTCAGTTCGACAAAGCCCTGTTCGAGAGCCAGAACGTCAGCCCGCTCACGGGCTCGATTCCGAGCTTCTTGAGCGACTTTGTGGGATTCGACATCTCCAATATGCCCAATCGGCCCCGCCTGTCGAACGGCTTGACGGCGACCAAGGTGATGTTCAGCGGCGATGGCATCGGTTTGGCGACGGGTGCCTCGAACGGATCGTTCGAGGTTCTGACGCCCGATGAGTCGATCGAAGGCGTGTACGCGGGTCCCCAGAGCGTGCCCGGTACGACGATCCCGTTTGGGACCTATTCGCTGGTCCAACCCGACCCGCGCGACCTGACCGGCACGGCCAAGATCACCGCGTTGCAGGGCATCTGGTACGAGTACAACCGCGTCTTCAACGGCATCGGCACGTTCGAGATGATCACGTTCCCGTCGAGCCGCGACGAAGAGGTTCAGGACCTCATCGCCATTGTCCGCAACGATTCCGGCGTCATCACGAACTGCTACTTCGGCTTTGTGGACCTCGCGGCCAAGGACTTCGCGCTGTACCCGCTTTCCAACGTGGTCAGCGGCGACGTCGACGGCGAGATCACGGGCACACTGAACAGCCTCCAAGGCGTGGGCGACACCAACACGCCCGCCAACGTGCGCAGCGGCCGATTCGCGTTCAACGCGGGCCAAGCGCTCCCAGCGGGCTTCCGCCAGACGGGTCGCTTCGTCGTCTACCGGCGCTGATCGCGCAACCTCGCTTCGATGGGTCGTATAGTTCGCTATACGACCCATCGTCGTTTTCATCCATGAACCCCGAACACATTCTCTGCGGCGTCGAGACCGAGTACGGCCTTGCGATCGAGGGCCGGTCGCCGCACGAGCAGGTCGGGGATGCCGCCGACGTGGTGCGGTGCTGCACAGCACCGTGCTGGGAGGGGTGGGATTACCGCCATGAATCGCCCCGAGCAGACCTCAGGGGGTTTACTCTGGCTTCGCTAGCTACCGACCCGGTGGACGCAGCCTTCGACACGACCCAACCCTCCTGGGGCCGCGAGGAGCGCGCCGACCGGATCTTGGGCAATGGGGCGCGCTACTACAACGACCACGGCCACCCCGAATACGCCACGCCCGAGTGCCGCTCGGCCCTTGAATTGGGGTGGGCCGACAAAGTCGGCGAGCGGGTGGCGTTGGCCGCAGCCCAACGCTACGAGCAGGAGACCGGCCGACGCACGCGGGTCTACAAGAACAACACCGACCACCACGGTGCCTCCTACGGCACCCACGAGTCGTATCTCGCGCCACGATCGATGGGCTTCGAAGGCCTGGTCAAAGCCGTGATGCCCATCCTCATCGCCCGAATTCCCCTTTGCGGGGCGGGCAAGGTTCGTGCCGAGAACGGGACGCCCTGCGACTTTCAGCTCAGCCAACGGGCCGATTTCTTCACCGAACCGTGGAACGCCGAAACCCTCTATCGGCGCCCCGTGTTCAACACACGCGACGAACCGCACGCCGACCCCGAGCGCTGGATTCGATTGCACGTCATCTGCGGAGACGCCAACATGCTGCCCTCGGCAACCGCCCGCAAGGTCGAACTGGTGCGGCTGGCACTCGCACTCGGCCAGATCGGCGAAGCCCCGGCGTGGCCGGTGAGCGACCCCGTCCGCGCTTTTCAATCGGTGAGCCGGGACCTCTCGTTCAAGTTCCGGGTCGAGCTGGAAGGCGGACGCTGGACAACGGCTCGCGAGATCGTCGAATCCGTGTTGGCCGCAGCCGAACGGTTCCTCGAAATCTCCCCAACGACCCAGCGCATCATCGCCGAGTGCCGCCAACTTTGGGAGGACCTCGAGATGCGCCATGAGGCGTTCGCCACCAAAGTGGACTGGGCCTCGAAGCGCCAAATGCTGCAGCAGTTCATCGAATCCGAGGGGGGAACATGGCGCGACCCGGCTCTGACCGCTTACGACCTCGAGTTCCACAACCTGGACCCCGACGAGGGGCTCTGCCGCGCGCTTCAGCAGATGGGGTTGGCCGAAGCCGACCCGCCCGAGAATGCCCTTGAGGAACGGATGGCGCGCCACGCCGAACCCACCCGCGCCCGTGCCCGAGGGCTCGCCGCCTTGCGGCTTGGCTCGTCGCTTCGCGCCGCATGCTGGAGGTCCTTGGTCTTTGAAACCCCGACCGGTCTGCGGGAGATCGAACTGCATCCCGATCGCGACTATGCGATGGAGTCTGCCCCCGATGACGTAGAATCGTTTGTCGAGACGCTCGAACCATGATCGCCCACGCCGAAGACCGCCTGACCAAGCCGCTCGCCCCCGAACCCGGCCGCCGCTCCGACGAGCAGCCGGGCCCAATCCGCCCCGACGTCCAACGCCCCGACGGCGGGAACGAGTTGTTGCGGCGGATGAAGCGGATCGACCCGGATCAAGCCAAGAAGTATCGCCAGCGGTCGGGGGAATGACCACCTTCTCAGAACTCGTCGGCTGGAGCCCACCGATGGCCTCCGATCAGGAGACCCACGGCACGACGGTGATGGCCGTCCGCTATGCGGAGGGTGTCTTGGTCGTCGCCGACCGCCGCGCCACGGCGGGGCACTTGATCATGTTCGATCAAGCCGAGAAGGTCCTCTCGCTCGACGACGAGACCCTGATCGCGATCAGCGGTGCGTTCGCCCGTTCGATCGAGGTGTGCCGGTTCCTACAGCATGCGTTCAAATTCTTCCGGCGGATCAACCTGCAAGAGATGTCGTTGGAAGGCAAACTGATGGAGATTTCCCGTGCGCTGGCGGGCAATGCACCCATGGCATCGCAAGGCATTGGGGTGTTCCTGCCCATCGTCGCCGCTTACGACCGCAAGCGCGACACGTTCTCGTTGCACTTTTTCGACGGCGCCGGGGCACGGTTCGAGAGCGGGGCCTATGCGTGCGCGGGGTCGGGTTCCGAGCGCATTCGCGGCGCGTTCGAACTCATCGCCCGAAAGGAAGGCGACTGGGTGAATCAGCCGCTCGATCAGGCGCTCGGCAATGCGTTGACGCTTCTGGACATCGCGGCGGACTTGGATTCGGCGACGGGGGGCTTCACCAAGGAACTGCCCGTTGTCTGGACGCTTGACCGCTCAGGGGCCAATCGTATGAACGCCGACTCGGTGGCTCGGGCGGTTGCCCGTGTACTTGGGCGCTAGGCACCCTCGCCAAACGGATACGTCGGCAACACGCGATCCAACGGCCGATCCGAGCGGTAGCCCAATGCATACTCCGCTTGCATCAGCTGGTGGATCTCGCGTGTCCCTTCGTAGATCACCGCGCCGCGCGAATTGCGGAAGTGGCGCTCCACCGGGAACTCGTCGGTAAAGCCGTACGCCCCGTGGATTTCAATCGCATCGTTGGCCGCATCGAACGCCGCGTTGCAGTTCGTCCACTTCGCAAGGCTCACCTCGCGCGTATGGCGCAAGCCCACGTTCTTCATCCAACCCACCTGGTAATACAGTAAACGCCCGATATCGCGGCCCTGAGCCATCTTGGCGATCATCTGCTGCACCAATTGCTTCCGCCCGATCGGCTCGCCGCCCACTTTGCGGTCGTTGGCGTAGCGCACACTGGCCTCCAGACAAGCCGTGATGATGCCCACGGCGCCAGCGGCGACGGTGTAGCGTCCATGATCGAGAGCCGACATCGCCACCTTGAACCCGTCGCCTTCCTCGCCCAGCCGGTCGGCGGCGGAGACGCGCACGTTGTCGAAGAAGATTTCGCCGGTGTTGCCAGCCCGCACGCCTAGCTTGCCCTTGATCGCGCGGCTGGAAAAGCCCGGCGTATGCCGATTGACGATGAACGCGCTCATGCCCTTCGCTTTGCTCGAGGCGTTGGGGTCGGTCACGGCGATGACGAGGAACTGGTCGGCGTAGTCGGCCAAGCTGATCCACGCTTTCTGACCATTCAAAATGTACTCGTCGCCCGAGCGCTCGGCGCGCGTCTTGATGTTGACGGCGTCGCTGCCCGCGTCGGGTTCGGTGAGTCCGAACGCGCCGACCTTCTCGCCGCGAGCCAAGGGCGGCAGCCAACGCATCTTCTGCTCAGGCGTGCCCCATTGCAGGGTTGTCAGGCAGTGCAGCCCGCTGTGGACGCTCATCACCACGCGCGCGCTGGTGTCCCCCCGCTCGAGCTCTTCGCACACGATGCCGAGGCTGATGTAATCGGTGTCCGACCCGTCGTACTTGCCAGGGATGCCGATGCCCAGCAAGCCCGCCTGGCCCATCTTGCGCAAGGTGGCGGGGTCGCTCTCGTGCGCCCGGTCGCGCTCGGTCAAGCCCGGGATGATCTCTTGGTCCGCGAACTTGCGGGCCATTTCCCGAATCATGTCGTGTTCGCGGGTGAGAGAGAAGTCCATGGGTTGAAATTGTACCGGGGGGGCGAATAGGCCCTCAGGCCTGGTGTCCCTAGGCGCTCAAGTGGGTCGCCGCTTGCTCCGGTGTGGCCTCGTCGTGGACGATCGCCATGAGCGCACGTGTCATGCCGGCAGGGTTGGGATGCTGGATGACGTTGCGACCGTAGACGATGCCCGAGGCGCCCTGTTGCATCAGTCCGTAGGTCCGGGTGAGAATCTCCTCGTCGGAGGCTCGACCGCCGCCGCGAACCAGCACGGGAACACCGCTGGCCACCTCGATCACCCGGTGGTACTCGTCGATATGTTCGCAGGGGTCGGCCTTGATGACATCGGCACCCATCTCCACGGCCTGCCGAACCAATGGCAGAATCTTGTTCAGATCGCCATCGACCAGATAGCTCCCGCCGGCCGAGTTGGGTCGCATGACGAGCGGCTCGACCATCAGGGGCATCCCATATCGATCGCATGAGGCACGCAATGCAGCAATGTTTCTCAAGCAAGACTTATGCAAGTCGGGTTGATCGGGAAGCGAGAGCAGGTTGACCACGACGCATGCCGCGTCCAATCGCAGCGCTTGATCGACGGGGTCCGCGATCAGTTCGGAAAAGAGCGATAAGGGCAAGGGGTAACCGTAGACGTTGGCTACATCGGTGCGGAGGACCAATGCGGGTCGCCGCTCGATCGGCATGGATTGCAGGATCGGCGCGGTTCCGATGGGCAACTGTATGGCATCGGGGCGCGCCGAGGCGACCGTTGCTATGGCGCGCGCGGCATCCTCGATGCCTGACAGGAAGCCGAACTCGTTGAAGAATCCGTGGTCGATCGCGACGTCGAAACATCGCCCATCCGGGGCCAAGAGTCGCTGCAGGCGAGGAGGTCGGCTTGCCATCGGGAGACAGTCTACTGTGCTGACGGCTCCACAACCGCCACAAGTTGGTCGTGCTGGACTTGATCTCCCACCGAGACGGCGAGACGAGCTACTACGCCCGAAATCGGCGCGACCAAGGATTGCTGCGTCTTCATGGACTCCAGAACCAGAACCTTGTCTCCCGCTTCAACGATCGAGCCTGCTTCGACCAGCACTTCGGTGATTTGTCCAGGCATAGGAGCGTGAACCTCTCCAGAAGAGGACGATGCTACGCCGACGGTATGCCGCACGGGCTCGACCACGAACCTTCGGCCCCGATAGGAAACCAAGGTCTGGTCGCCGACTTTGGCCACCAATGCGGTGTGCGTGCCCTCTGGTGTTCGGACCAGCAACCGGTCGCCCAATGCCTGAACGTCCGCGCCCGAATCGAGCAGTTCAACCTCTGATCCGTTGACCAAACGCCTCATTGGCCGCCCCCTGCCGCCCGAACGAAGGCGGCGAACAACCTTTGGCTGTGGTCCGATTCCAGCGTGGTTTCCGGGTGCCACTGGACTCCGACGTGCCAGACCTCGGCCGTGGCTTCGATGCCCTCTACGATGCCGTCATCGGCGCGTGCGGTGACAGCGAGTCCATCGCCAATGCGGCCGAGCGCTTGATGGTGGTAGGAACGGCCCTGAGCTTGCGGTCCCAGAACACTGTACAAGCGCGAGCCCTCGGTCAGCGCATAAGTCTGCAACGCGCCCGATCCATGCTCTTCGTGACCGACGACGTCGGGAACGTGCTGGATCAGCGACCCGCCGTAAAGCACGTTCAGCAGCTGGCAACCGTAGCAGATCCCAAGATAGGGTTTGTTTTTCCACGCATCCCAGACCGAGCGCTCGAAAGCGAACCGCCCCGGATCGAGACCATAGATGCGCTCGTGAGGGGGTTCGCCATAGTTGGATGGGTCGATGTCGCCGCCGCCGGGGACCATCCATCCATCGACATGTTGGGCCAATGCGAAGAAATCGGCCGAAGGAGGAACCACGACGGGAAGGCCGCCAGCGCGGGCGATGGCCTCGGCATAGTCCAACTTCAGTTCAAGCCGACGGTCGCCTTCGTCGGTGGCTCCAAAGCGCGGACTTATGGCGATGATCGGTTTCACGGCTGGATCAGCGCTTCGATGTTCTCGACGTTCCGCTTGACCTCGTTCAAGAATTCGGCAGCACCGACGCCGTTGATGAGCCGGTGATCGAACGTCAGGCCGAGGTTGACGAGTCGGACGGGTTCGGGAGTCTCGCCGGCTAAGCCCCAATAGACTTCGCCGATGAACAGGGTTGCCACAGAAGGCGGGACGACAACTGGGATGGCGTCACGGAGTCCGTGGCGTTGCATGTTGGTTAGGCTGAGTGCGACAGACTCGTTGGCCTGATCCTTCCCGCTGCGGGCGAGTTCGATCCGCTCGCGCGTCGCGTCGGCGAACTCGCGCCAAGAGAGGTGATCCGCATCGTCGACGACGGCCAACACCAGTTGGTCGCCGGGCAAGGCGACTGCGATGCCCAGATGCGCCTTCTCATAGGTGCGGATCGTGGCGTCGCCTACTAAGGTGGATCGGAACAGCGGGTGGTTCTTAAGGGCCTGGGCGACTGCGAAAGCGAACATGGTGAACGCCGAAGGCTGGAAGTCGCCACCACGCTCTTTGGCAGCCTGACGAGCAGCCTCGACGCCGGCCCACCGCGTGGCCACCGACATGGTGCCTGGCACGACGAGTTGCGCGCCGCGTTGGAGACGCGAAGCCAAGATGCGTTGCGCTCCGGTCATCGGGACCTCGGTGTAGCCCGTGGCCGAGTTCGCAGAAAGGAAGGCGTCGATATCCGCGGGCATCACCTTGTCCACCTTCGCCGCGAGGGCGGCGAGTTGGTCGTCGGTCAGCCCCTTTTCTTTTGCGTAAGCCCGGCTTCGGGGTGGAACGTTGCGGAGCCGCGAAGCTCCCGAGTCGGCCGTGGTGGCCGTCGTCGAGGGAGCCGGCGCCGATTCGACGGGGCCATGGCCCGGGGCAACGACCTCGCCGACACCGTCGGCGACACGCATTTTGGCGACCGGAGCGCCAATGGGAAGAACGGCGTCGGCTTCGGCGAGCCATTCGAGCAATGTGCCTTCGTAGGGCGACTCGACGTCCATCACGGCCTTGTCCGTCTCCATTTGGTAGATCGGCTCGTCGCGCTTGACGGCGTCTCCGGGTTGCTTCAACATGGCGACGAGGCGGGCTTCTTGAAGGCCTTCGCCGATTTGAGGGATGTGGACGGATACGTCGGGCATGGGTCTCCGGCGGCTGAGCCGCCAAGAACGGATTGTGGCACATGGATTCGCTTCGGGGAAGCGAACCAAGTGAGGTTCGGGAGCGTTCCTATCCCTTGGCATGCAAACGACGCCGATCGCTTTTCCAATGGGGCCTTGGGCGTTTTGAAACGGTCTTTGGGCGGTATTGTGAGCGGAGCCATGGTTCGACCACTTTCCGTTCTTGCGCTTGGTGCGCTGTGTTTTGCCACAGTCGGAGCGCAAACCCGTCTCGATTTGGACCAAGCCCTTCGCTTGGCGCGAGAGAACAACGGCACGATTCGCGCCGCTTGGCTGGACATCGAAGGCGCGCGCAGCCGTGTGCGGCAGAATCGAGCCGCGTTCTTCCCGACCATCACTCCCGACGCGGGATACCGCTACCAGCGGCAAGAGTCGTTCACCGGGTTGCGGACGACGTTCAAGAGCGACGACGCGTTCGCTGGGATTGCGGCCAGCTGGCGCCTTCTGGACTCGGGTCAGCGACAGCTGGGCTTGGCAGGATCGGGAGCGTCACTCACGGCGCAGGAGCTTTCCAGCCTCCAGACCTTGCGCACGACGTTGACGGAAGTCCATGTGCGGTATTTCGAGGTGTTGCGCGCCCGAAAACTGGTCGAAGTGTCCAAGTCGACCGTGGCTCGGGCTCAGGAAGTCCTCAAGCAGGTGCAGGCGCGCATCCGCGTGCAAGACATGGCCGAGAAGGAAGAACTCCAAGCGAAAGCCGACGTGCTCAATGCCGAAGTGAGTCTGCTGAGCGCCCAGAACCGAGTGGAGACCGCCGAAGCCGAGTTGAAGGCGATCATCGGTTGGGATTCGGCACAGGCCCTTCCCGACTTGGCAGACGTGCCCGACTTCCCGGCCGAGAGCCAGCTGGAGACGCTCGACGCACTCGTCTCGTTTGGCTTGGAGAACCGTCCCGACCTCAAGTCGCGGGAAGCCAGCTTGAAGAGTTTGGGCTACTCGCTCAAGCGGTCCCAGTTGGAGGCCGGCCCGACATACACGGTGGATGCCAACTTCGAGCGGCGCTTTGGTCCTTCGCCCACCGAGACCAGCAACCTGACCGCGATGGTGTCGATGCCGCTTTTCGATGGCAACCGCTCCCGTGAGGCGGCCAATGAAATCCGTCTGAACGTTATGGCGACGGAAAGCGAGCTCAAGCAGCTTCGGCGGGATGCCCAAGCTTCGATCGAGTCCACCTACAAGACGCTGACGCAGAATCGTCAGCGCCTTCGCGCCGCCAAGCTTGCTTTCGATGCGGCCAAACTCAATTACGAAGCGGCCGAAGGCGCTTTTCGGAAGGGTGCGGCCGACCTCATCGCCGTGATCACGGCGCAAGTGAGCCTGGTGACCGCCGAGTCGAACCTCGTGGAAGCCTCGTACGATACATACATCGCCGACGTGCGGATCAAGCTTGTTTCGGGCAAGCCGGTCCCCGGCGAACAAGATCAACGCTAATCAATCGCCTATGAGCAAACCAGTCGCCATCGTCGTCGGAGTCGCGGTCGTCGCCGCAGCCATCTGGGGCTACAACGCGTTCAAGGGCTCTGGCCCCGCGGACGAGATCGAGTACCGCTACGCCAAGCTGGAGCGTGGCGAATTGGTGCGGTCGATCACCTCTCCTGGCCAGCTCGTCGCGCTGACCCAGGTTGATGTCAAGTCCAAGGCTGGAGGCATCGTGACGCGGCTCGTCGTCGATGAGGGTGCCGTGGTCAAAGCAGGCGACCTTATCGCGATCATCGACCCCCGCGACACTCAGGCGCTGTACGATCAGGCATCGGCCGACGCCGATGTGGCCCGGTCGCGTGCCGAGGCGGCCCGCAAGAACTTGGAACTGTCTCAGGCCAACATCGAGAACGACATCGCGAATGCGAAGACCGCGCTCGAGGCGGCCCGCATCCGACTTCGCCGCGCCGAGATCGAGGCCGAAACCCGCCCAACCCTCGTCGATGCCTCGTTGGCCACCGCACGAGCCCAACTGGCCTCGGCGGAAGAGTCGGAACGCAAACTCGAGGCCGTGACGATCCCTCAAATGCGGCGAGACGCCGCTGCCGCGGTCTCCCGGACAAGCGCCGACCTCGACGCCGCTAAGAAGGAGTTCGAGCGGCAAAAGGATTTGCTCGCGTCCGGGTATGTGTCGGGCGCATCGGTCCAGCGCGCAGAAGCAGCCCTGGCGTCGGCGCAGAGCGCCTACGATGTCGCGCGTCAGCGTGCGCAGACTCTGGATGCCGAGATCGGAGCGCTTCAGCAGTCCGAGAAGCAGAACGTCGCTCGTGCCCGTGCCGCGCTCAAAGAAGCTGAAGCCAACCGCTCGCAAGTACCGCTGGCACAGCGCTCGCTCGAAGAGGCCAAGCGGGCCGTCGAACAAGCCGAGATCGCGCTCAAACGGGCCCAAGACGCCAAGATTCAGAACCAACTTCGCCGCGAGGAGATCCTTCAAGCCGAGGCCAGCAAGGTCCGCAGCCGGGTGTCCTTGGACAACGCCAAGGTGCAACTGGACAGCACCACCGTGGTCGCGCCCCGCGACGGAGTGGTGACCATGAAGTACATCGAGGAAGGGACGATCATCCCTCCTGGCACCAGCACTTTTTCCCAGGGAACCAGCATCGTTCAGATCAGCGACGTCACCACCATGTTTGTGGACTGCGCGGTCGACGAGGCCGATGTTTCCCAGGTGAGACAAGGCCAGAAGGTGAGGATCGTCTTGGAGGCTTTTCCCGGTCAGTCGACGGAGGGAGTAGTCGAACGCGTCAATCCTTCGGCGACAACCACCAACAACATCACCGCCGTCAAAGTGCGCGTTCGTGTTTTGCCTGGTGCGAAGGTGCCGCTGCTCCCTGGTTTGAGCGCCAACTGCGAGTTTGTGACGCTCAGCAAGCCGAACGTGTTGCTCGCGCCAGCGCAGGCCGTGATGAACGAAGACGGCAAGTCCTACGTACGTATCAAGACATCGGACCCGATGAAGCCCGAAAAGCGCGAGGTCAAGGTGGGTGAATCGGGCAACGATGGCGTCGAGATTCTCTCCGGCGTGAACGAGGGCGAAGAAATCGTGGTGGCCGAAATCAATCTGACCGAGATGCGCGACCGACAGCGCCGCATGGAAGAAGCCATGCGCGGAGGCGGCTTGGCCGGTGGTCAGGGCCAGCAACAACGGTCTCGCGCTTCGGGTGGAGGCACCGGAGGCGGCGCAGGCGGCATGGGTGGAGCCCGTGGCGGCGCGGGCGCCGGAGGTGGTGGAAGGTGAGGCCACTCGACAGTCTGGAAAGCGCACTCCGGGCGATCGCCTCGAACAAGTTGAGGTCGATGCTCACAATGCTGGGCGTCGTCATCGGCGTGGGTTCGGTCATCTGCATGGTCGGCATCGGCGAGGGAACCAAGCGCAAGTCCATCGAGAACATCGAGATCATGGGCTCGAACATGTTGCTCGTGTTTCCCAACTGGCGTCGTGGCGGCATGAGCATGGGTGCGGACGCGGGCATGCAGCTGCGAGACGACGATATCGCCGCGCTGAAGCGGGAAGTGCCTTTGATCAAGGAGATCACCGGTTCCGTGCGCCGAAACGGCATGGCGAAGTACCGGTCCAATACGCACAGCACCCAGGTGTACGGAGCGGAGCCTCAGGTCAAGTACATCCGCAACATGATCAAGATGGTGGAGGGTGACTGGTACGACGAAGAGGACGAGGCCTTCGCGCGACAGGTGGCCGTTCTAGGCTATACCGTCTGGGACGAGTTGTTCCATGGCGAGAACGCTGTCGGCTCCACCATCCGCATCAATGGGCAGAACTTCGAGGTGGTCGGCGTTGTGGACTACAAGGGCGGCTCCGGCATGTGGAACCCCGACGACCAGATCTACGTACCTCTGAAGACGGCGAAGACGCGCCTGATGGGCAAGACCACACTCGACATGATCCAGCTTCAGGCCAGCCGCACCGACTTGATGGCGATCACGCAGCAGCAGGTCGAAGACACCCTGATGAAGACGCGGAAATCCGCAACAGGCGAGCCTCTCTTCCGCGTGATGAACCAAGGCGAAATGATCGAGCAGATCCAGACGCAGACCCGCTTGCTCAGCATTCTTCTTGCCGGCATCGCGTCGGTGTCGTTGCTTGTCGGTGGGATCGGCATCATGAACATCATGCTGGTCTCCGTCACGGAGCGAACGCGCGAGATCGGCTTGCGCAAGGCGATCGGCGCCAAGCGAGGCACGATTCTTTCGCAGTTCTTGCTGGAAAGCGTGGTGATGTGTCTGGTCGGAGGGATTCTGGGCATCCTGATCGGCTCGGCGAGCATTTTCTACATCGCTGGCCTTTTCCAGGTTCCGCCCGAGATCAACACCGCTGGAGTGGTGACGGCCTTCGGCTTTTCGGCCATGGTCGGACTGTTCTTCGGCATCTACCCCGCCATGCGGGCGAGTCGACTCCAGCCTATCGAGGCATTGAGGCACGAGTGAAACCGATCATCGAAGTCAGAGATTTGGCCAAGGACTACACGATGGGCGACATGATCGTCCATGCGTTGCGCGACGTGACGCTGACTATCTCGGAAGGCGAGTTCGTCGCCGTCATGGGCCCTTCTGGATCGGGCAAGTCCACGTTCATGAACGTCGTGGGGTGTCTCGACCGCCCAACCCGCGGCACGTTTCTCTTGCACGGCCAAGACGTGGCCCGCATGAACGACAATGAACTGGCCGAGATTCGCAACAAGTACATCGGCTTCGTGTTCCAACAGTTCAACCTCCTGCCCCGGACCAGTGCGCTCAAGAACGTGGAGCTGCCGCTGATCTACGCGGGCACGCGCAACCGCCACGAGGTCGCCGCCAAGGCGTTGGAGCGCGTGGGTCTGGGCCAGCGCATGCACCACAAGCCGAACGAACTGTCCGGTGGCCAGCAGCAACGCGTCGCCATCGCCCGCGCTATCGTGACCGACCCCGTGGTCATCTTCGGCGACGAGCCGACGGGCAACCTCGACTCCCGGACCTCCGAGGAGATCATGGCTTTGTTCCAAGAACTCAACGAGCAAGGGAAGACCATCGTGCTCGTCACGCACGAAGAAGACATCGCACACCACTGCAAGCGGATCGTCCGCTTCCGCGATGGGCGAGTTGTCCACGACGAGCCTGTGGTCGATCGCATTCGCGCGACCGACGTGTTGAAAAGCATGCCGGACGCCGAAGCCGTGGAGTACGCCCCGAAAGCCGCCGCGCACGCCTAGAGCCCCGCACCGCAGAGTGTAGGGTGGATCAGGGCGCCACGGTCTGTGCGAGTCAAAGCGCGCTTGTTCGGTTGTTGCGTCTGGTCTTCGCCCGAATCCCGGAGTGACTTCGGCCCTGTCCGAGATCGAGACAAGCACGGTCTGCCGGGCCGGGAGGTTGGCAGGGAACAAAGAGTGATCGGGCCCGATCAGACCGTGGCACCCCAGATGGAGTGTGAGGTGGTGGCACCACGTTCGGTGCTGGCGTCTGACTTCGTCAGGCAGTGAACCTCACCGGTTCGAAGGCGGTGGAGGACCGCCACCGCGCGTGCCACCAATGGCGATCACCTCGACCGCGCCCGTGGCTTGGAACGATCCGACGCGATTCCGGAACTCCTGGAGTCGAGCCAAGAACGCCGTCGGAAGTTGGGCGAACGCGACTGGACGTGTTCCGGCGGGCGGGAACACCTTGTCGGTCAGCCCCTGGTCGCCGGTGGTCGTTGGCGAGAAGTGGAAGGTGAACTGCAGGACCCGCAGGGTCATCGGCACATAGCCATCGAACTCTTCGGAGGGTGGACGGTTTCCACCGTTGGGGTCGGGGAGCATGCCGCTTAGTTCGTAGCCGCTCATGACACGCGTGGCGCCGGTTTTCGAGTTGGTGGCGAGGGCCGCAGGGGTTTCGTTGACCTGCAACGTCATGTACCCGTTGTTGGGAATGCCGCTCGGCAGGGCATCCGTGCGTTCGATCTCGGTCATCGGGCGCACGGGGTCGCGCGGTTGTCCTTCGGTGCGCACCTGAATCGGCATGAAGTTCATGGCGTTGAACACCATCCTCTGCAGGGCGGCTCGGCCCGAGCCGTTCAACGCGTTCAACTGAATGGCATTCCCCTGTGCCAGGGCATTGCGTTGGCCCGGGTTTAGGTGGGCATAGAGCCGTAGCATTTCACGCTGGAACGCGTGGTCTCGGAGCGTGGCCCCTTCAACGATATGTTTGGATAGCGCAGCAAACACTTCGCCGTCATAGCTTTCCATCGCGACGATCGAAGGCTGGGCGGCTGCATACGAGGCCATCAAGTCGAGCGAGACTCGGCCATCGGCAAGACCCCGCCGCAACGCCTGACCCAGTGCGACACGATCAAGCTGCGTGGCACGGTGTTCGATCAAGTGCCTGGGCCGAAGCATCATCCAGCCGCCATCGAATGATAGTTGGACGCTTGGCACTCCCGCCAGCGTTCCGGCGGCTTGACCGACCGTAAGGTTGTCGCGAAGCAGGGAAGCCTGCGCGGCGCTCAACTGATCGCTCAGGCAAGCGACCACGTTCATGGACTCTGCAGCAGCGATGCGACCGATGGCTTCTCCCACGACGAACGAAAGAGGATCAAACGTTTCCGGACGGCTCAACCTTGCCCGCCATTCGTCCGAAACCGGCTTGGCCCAGGTTGGCTCGCCACCCGATACCATAAAGCCATCGGCAGAACCGATGCGAATGGTTCGGACCACGTCGGTGGCCCCCGTCGTGAACGATACGCCGCGTTGCGGCTGGCTCAACAGGGCGGCGAATTCGTGGGACAATGGGGGCATCTCGAACGGCTTCTCGGGATGTTTGAGCGCCAGCGGGGTCGGATCGTTGGCGCTCGCGGCATTGACCATCGTGAACGCCTGGCCGGCCAATCGTCCATCCACGTCGAACGCGCGGAGTTGGATGTTCCAACTGTCTCGGAACCGCTCCACGACGAGAAGCACTCTTGCGAGCCGAGAGATGGGTTTGGCGTTGAGGTCGGCCTGTCCCGACATCATGACGTTGATCTGGAGTCCGCCCTCCGATGTGGGCTTGCCAAGGTCTCGCACCATGTCGGCGACGAGGTTATGTTGCTGCACGAACTCTTGGAGCGTCTGCGAGGTCGATGCAGGCATACGCACCTGCATTGCGGTCGGGCTCGTCGAAAAGACGACGCGGTCGCCGGGCATCATCGCAGCGAGCGTTCGCTCCCCGATGGCTTTGGCCAGAAGCAACGCGGTTCGTTCAGCCGGCATGGTTCGTGCCGACGGGCGGGAGACGTTGGCATTGAGGAAGATCGAGCCACCCGCCTGGTCTCTTTGTTGCATTCGTCGCTGAAACTCCTCCTGGGTCTTCAGAGCTTCTTCGACGGCTTGGCGTGCGGCGTTTGCATCCAGAGTCGGACCCATGGCGGCGATGCGCTGGTCCAGTCCGCGTTGAATTCTGGACGCCCGGTCGGCGATCTCCTCCTCGCGTTGGCGGCGTTCGGTTTCTGTGGACAGCACGAGCCTGTAGCCGCCCTCGATCTTCTCCCAGTCGGCACCGACCGCTTTGGCCACGCGCTCCAGAACATCGTTTACTGGGGCGTCCTTGACGTCCAGGAGCATGACCTCGCCCCGGAATCTGGGGATCGAGTCGAGGGTCAGACCCGAGGCTGTAGACAACTCTTTGAGCAACGTCGCCAAAGGCACGACCCCGGTTTTCAGGGTCAGCTTGTCGGTGGTCTGGGCCAAACCGTTTCCGACGAATGCGGCCAGAACTGCCAAGGTCAGCGTCATGCGTGTCATCGTGTTCGCCATTCGGTACATCGTTTGGGGCGGGTGTGGTTCCCGACACCATTCTGACGCACGAGACAGCACGGGCATTCCGTCCATGTTTGGCGACGGAACTGGCGTACAATGCGCCCATGCGAAATCGATTCGCTTCCGTTGTCGCCGTTGCCCTGTGGGTCGTCGCGTCGTCCGTTGGCGCTCAGGCCACGATCTCCTTGAAGTTCCAGCCCAAGGCAGGTTCGACATACAAGTATTCGTTGGTCAACGAATCGGCGGCGCAGGGCACGACGCAGAAGATGAAGATGACCATGTCTCAGACCCTCAAGGTCACAAGCGTCTCTGGGGGCAGGATCACGATGGAGACCTCGACCTCGGACGTCAAGGGAGAAGGGATGCCTGCTTCCACATCGCAAGAACTTTCCAAGATCAAGGTGACCAATGTGATGGATGCTTACGGCAAGGTCATTTCGTCCAAGGCGACCGGCCATCCGATGGCCGAAGCGATGGCCAGTTCGATGGGCGGCAGCGGCTTTTCGGGGGTCGAGTACCCCAAGAATCCCGTCCGTGTCGGCGCGACATGGACGGGCACGATCGACTTGGCGAAGTTGCTTCAGGCGAGCGGACTCCAAACGAAGGGAGACAAGATGACCGTCAACTACAAACTCACCAAGATCGAGAAGAAGGGTGGCACCACGGTTGCGACCATTGAGCAGACGTTCGCGGGAAGCGCGACGGCACAGCCTCCCGCCGGGGCTCAGGGCGGTCCTATGAACCTCTCGATGCGCGGCAAGTCGACCATCACCGTCGATGTCGCGGACGGCATGATGCTCTCCACGCGCGGCGAGGTCACGACGTCGATCAAGTCCGGCACTCAGTTCAACATGACCTCGACGACGACCACGACGTCCAAGCGCGTCTGACCTGCGATGCCGTTCGAACCCCTGGGCACGGACGAGCGCGCAACCGTGCCCCAGAAGCCGGAACCCGACATGGACTCGGCGATGCTCATGGGGTGTACGGGGTTCGTGCTGGCGTCGGTGGGTGGGTACTTCCTTTCGGTTTGGCCATTCTTCGTCATTGGCGAGTTGCATACTCTGACGGGTTTGGCGACGGCACTGGCGCTCGGCTTTGTTCCTGCCGCCCTGCTCGGCTTCTTGTTGGTGATTCGGTATCGCTTGCCCGGTGCATGCGGTGCGGTGGGCGGGGCCATGGCCACGGCCATCTTTCTGCACCTGCAACTCAAGCTCCTTGAATGGGGTTTCGAACTGCCCGACGTGCCTGACCCCGAATATCCGCCCGCGCTGTCGTGGATCTTGCCCCTCGTGTGGGTGCTCGTGGCGACGTTGGTCGAACTCGTGGCCCTCAGCCTTTGGCCCGAGGGCGGGCGGAAGCCCGCGAGGGGCTAGGGCCCTGATTCCTCGGGGTCAAGGATGCGGCTGCGGCGAGCGAATCGGAAGTTGGGGACCGGGAGCAACGTTTGGTCGCGACGGATCGGTGCTTTGCTTCCGCCCGCCATCTTGTGCATGCGCTGTTCAAGGTCGGCAACGTACTCGGCCATCTGCTTTTCAATGTCGCGCCGCATTTCGTCCATCTCGTCAAGCAGGCGGAGGATGACGTCGACACCCGCGAGATTCACGCCGAGATCTTGGGTCAGCCGCTGGATCTGTTTGACGCGCCGAATATCCGATTCGCTGTAGAGGCGGTTCTTGGCGCCCACGCGCGCGGGCACCACCAAGCCCAATCGCTCGTACTGGCGCAACGTTTGTGGGTGGACGTTGCAGAGTTGCGCGGCCACGCCGATCATGTAGACGGGTTGGTTTTCGGTTCTCATGCCGGCACCTGCTCCAAGTTGGCGAGTTGTTCAAGCAGACGGCGCTGCTCGGGACTCAGGGTTTTGGGTACGGTGACTTTGACCCGCGCATACAGATCGCTCACGCCGCCTGAGAATCGAGACAATCCCTGACCGGCCAATCTAAAGGTTTGACCCGACTGCGTCCCCGGCGGAATGCGCATGGCGACCGATCCGCGCAGGGTGGGGACGCGGACCTCTCCACCCAGGGCGGCCTGCAAGTATGTGACGGGAACTTCGACCTCGAGATTGTCTCCCTTGGGTGCGAACTTCTCGTGCCGCGCCCAGCGCACGACGACATAGAGATCGCCCGCTTTGCCGTTGGCGCCTGCGTGGCCCTTGCCGGGAACACGAAGCTTCTTGCCGTCTTGGATGCCCTTGGGGATGGTCACCTCGACCTTCTTCGTGCCGGGCACGGTGGTGATTCGGTCCCTTGTGCGCACCGCGTCGTTGGTCTGGTAGGTGAGCGTCCGCTTGGTGCCTCGATCCACTTCTTCGAGCGAAACTTCGATCTCCTTCTCGACGTCGCGCGGTTCGAAGGAGTATTCGCCGAGATCGACGCGGCCGCCGCCCGAGAAGTTGTGCATGATCTGCTCGAAGAGGCTCTCGAATGGACTGCCACCGCCTCCGATGTTGAAATCGAAGTCGCCAACGTGGCCGCCTCCTCCTCCACCGAAGTTGGCTCCGAACTTTTGGGCCGTTTCCCAATTCGCACCGAACTGGTCGTAGAGTTTGCGCTTCTCGGGGTCGCCCAAGACCTCATAGGCCTCGCTGACCTCTTTGAACTTGGATTCAGCCGCCGGGTCGTTCGGGTTGACGTCGGGGTGGTACTTGCGCGCCAGCCGACGGTACGCACTCTTGATCTCCTTGTCGTCGGAGCCTTTAGGCACGTCCAGAATCTTATAGTAGTCTTTGGCCATAGTCTGCTACGCTCAATGACTTGATTATACGACGCTCAAGTGAGATGAGGTGACTCTTGTCCTATCGGAGGTAGGAGAGGACGAGGTCGGCGGTTCGGGACACGGCATCATTGGGGCCGAGGATGTCCTGCAGTTCGTCCATCGCGGCCAGTTGCTCCACCCGTGTGGGGCCCTCCAAGAGAGCAACCAAGTGCTCGCGGATGGCTTCGGGCGATGCATCGTGTTGGATGAGTTCGGGTAGGACGCCTCGTTGCAGCAGGATGTTGGGAAGCGATATGAAGTCGAACCTCGGGCGCAGGACTCGCGCTTCGAGCTCCATCAGGGGTGTGAGGCGGTAGACGACGACCGTAGGACAGCCACACAGGGCGGCCTCCAAGGTCGCCGTTCCGGAGCAGACGATGGCGGCATGGGCTCGCCTGAGTACGCCGTGTGTGTCGGCGACGGCATAGTGGAGCCGATCGGCGGAGAGATGGGCCTCCAAGGAATCCTTCACCACGTTGCGGTAGGACTCGTTCACCAGGGCCACCTCGAACTCGTAGCCGTCGAGCGGAGCGACGGCTGGCCCGATCGCGCGTAGGTTTGCCAGCACTTCGTGTTCTCGGCTTCCAGGGAGAAGCGCGATTCGATTAGGGAGGCGAACGTTCGTGGTGCCGCTGGCCTCGACGAGTTCTTTGAGCGGGTGACCGAACCAATAAGCGTTGGCACCCATGGTGCGAAGAGTGTCGGCGGACCAAGGAAAGGGCGTGGCGATGGCGTCGGTGATCTTGGGTAGATCGGTTCCCTGACGATCTCTGCGCCAGGAGCCGGGCGGGATGAAGTAGACGATCTTCCAACCGAGACTCTTGGCGAATCGGGCCAGCCGGATGTTCATGTAGCCGAAGTCGATGGCGACCATGGTGCCGGGTGGCCGACTGCGAAAGAACCGTCTTGCGCGATGGTAACCGACGAGGATCCGAGGTAGGGCCTTGAGGGATTGAACGACGCCCAGCACGCCCCACGTCCTGGAATCCGCAACCAAGGTTGCTCCAGCCGCGGCGAGTCGTGGTCCCCCCACGGCATGGCATTCGACGGATGGGTCGCGCTCGCTGATCTTGTCCAAGAGGAACGCCCCATAGGCGTCGCCAGATGGTTCGCCTGCCGAAACAAAGAGGCTCACGGCTGGTCGCCGCGCCCGCTCTTGCCCTTGAAGAGTCGCTCCTGGAACTGGATCAGGTACTCGACTTCCGCCGTGCGGGGTACTTCGCGTCGCACGATGTCGAGCGCATGGGTCAAGCCCAACTGAGACTTGAACAGAAGTTTGCACGCCTTGTGGAGTGCAAGACGGTCCTTGGCCGACAGTCCCAGACGCCTCAACCCGACGGCGTTGATGTCGTGGACCCGCTGTTCGATGCCTTCGACGAGCATGAAGGGGGGCACGTCGCGGACAATGCGGCTCATTCCGCCCACCATCGAGTACTTGCCGATACGGACGTACTGGTGGACTCCCACCATACCGCCGATATTGGCCATGGTCTCGATGGTCACATGGCCCGAGACGCCCACGCCGTTGGCCATCGTGATCGAATCGTGGAGCGTGACGTCGTGCCCGAGGTGGCAGTAAGCCATCAGGTAGCACTTGTTGCCGACCCGCGTGACGTTGCCTTCCCGCGATCCCCGGTGGACCGTCACGTACTCGCGCAGGATGCAATCATCGCCGATAACGAGAAATGTATCCTCGCCTTTGTAGCCTTTGTCCTGCGGGTCGCCGCCGAGGATGGCGCCTTGCGCCACGTAACATCGCGCGCCGAGGGTCGTGTTCCGCTTGATCGCCACATGGCTCTCGATGACCGTGCCCGGCCCGATCGTCACGCCCTCTTCGATCTGAGAAAACGGGCCTACGACCACATCTTCGGCGAGATGCGCCTTGGGGTGGACGGCGGCGAGGGCGTGGATGGTGGGCAAGGTCTACTCTTTGGGGACGAACATGAACGTCATTTCCATGCTGGCCGCGAGTTCGCCGTCCACAGTGGCCTGTCCAGAGATGCGCCCGACGCCGCTCTTGAACTTGAGGAGCGTGATGGTGGACACGAGCTGGTCGCCAGGGACCACCTTTCGGCGGAACTTCACGTTCTCGAACGAACCGATGACCGGTACCTTGTCGGCGTAGCCGCCGTCGTACAGCAGCATGAACGCGCCGGTTTGAGCCATGGACTCTAGGATGAGCACGCCGGGCATGATGGGCATCCCGGGGTAGTGGCCCGTGAAGAACCACTCGTTCATGGTGACGTTCTTGATGCCGACGCACCGCGACATGGGTTCGATCTCGGTGATCCGGTCCACAAGGAGCATCGGATACCGATGGGGGAGACATTTCTCGATCTCCTGGATGTTCATGGGGACGTTGGGCATCGGTTCCCAAGGGTATACCCAAGTCTCGCGCACACATCGCTGGATTGCAGCGCTCGTTGGTCGGCGCTCCCGTGCCTGGGTCTTTGGACCCCCCCCCCTGATATGCGTTCGACGATTGCTAAAATCGGCGCAATGAAACCTAACCTACGCTTCCTTGGTGTGCTGGGCGTATCGGCGACTTTCGCCTTGATCGCTTGGACTGTGGTGTTTGCAGACGAGCCTCAGCCCCCCGAGAGCCCGCCCCCTTGCTGTAACTCTGATGCCTGCAGGATTCCGTGTGGTCAAGCCGGCGCCTACTGGTACGAAACGCCTGCCGTCAACAAGAGGACCTACGACGGGACCAACAACTGCTCGCAGCAGGCTACGCAGATTCTTTGCTACAGATACAATTACAGTGGTCCCGCTTGCACCAATCAAGCTGGGTCGCCTCAGACCATGCAGGGCAACACGTGTGGAGCGTCATGCTGTGAAGAGTAAGGGTCGAATGCTGACCCTCTTCCAGGTGGCGGCCATTGGGCTCTTTGCCTGCGTCCTGCCGAGTTGTTCCACGAAGATTGAGCAAGAGAACGAGGTCATCACGTGTCTCGGCAATCTCAGGCGAATCGGAACAGCTTATGCCATTTACGTTGATACTTGGGATGGCTTCATCCCCTTTTACACCTCGACTCAGGTCGCGTACGGTCCGGGTCGGCCCGAGATGACGGAACCTGACGCGCACGGCAAGTGGAAGTCGCTGCTCCTGCAGACCGGTGCAAAGGAATCGGACTTCTTCTGTCCGTCGGCCAAGCCCTTTGCGGATGGGGTTGGTGCTCTCGGGGAGAAGTTCTCGGTGTCTTCCTATGCCGATGACAATCCAACGGTTGCCCTGGACTCGGCTATCCTGGGCGAGCAGCGACACATTGTTGATGGAGGATTGGTGATCAATATCTCGCAAATCCCCGATCCACGCGTCGAACGATATGCAGGGGATATCACCATGATCGAGAAGGAGGACGAATCGGCCAAGTACCATACCGCACATGGGCTTGGAACAGGCGCACTCTTTTACGATGGTTCGGTGTCGTTCCACCTCTACGGCGAAGATGGCCGGGGATCGGTTCGGACTGATTGGCGCGATATCCTTCGGAAGCGTGCAAAAGCCGGACGCTGAAGCACTTCCGAACTAGAGTCCGCCGAACTTGCGCTTGCGGCTCTGGAACTGCTTGATCGCCTCGATCATGTGCTGCAACCGGAACTCCGGCCACGTCGCCTCGGTGACCGCCAATTCGGCATAGGCGGACTGCCAGATGAGGAAGTTGCTCCAGCGCATCTCGCCCGCGGTGCGGATCATCAGGTCGGGGTCGGGGATGTCGCTGTTGTACAGGTGCGCCCGGAGCGCATCCTCGGTGATGGATTCCGCCTCGAAGCCCTCTTGAACCAAAGCGCGAACGGCGTCCACGATCTCGGCCCGCCCGCCATAGTTGACGGCCAAGGTAAAGACCAGGCCCGTGTTGTCCTTGGTCGTTTCGATGCCGTCTTCCAAGGCTTGGCGCAGGGATTCGGGAACCTCGTGGATCCGGCCGGCCGCGCGCACCTTGACATTGTTCTGATGCATCACGCGTAACTCGTCGCGGGTGGCCTTCTCGATGAGCTTCATCAGGCCATCGACTTCATCGTCGGGGCGGCGCCAGTTCTCTGCGGAAAACGCATAGACCGTGAGGTACTTCAAGCCTAGGTCGTCCGCGTCTTTGATGGCGGTGCGCAACGACCGGTAGCCTTCCCGGTGTCCGAGCAATCGGGGCAACCCTCGCGATGTGGCCCATCGTCCGTTGCCGTCCATGATGATGGCGACGTGTTGGGGCAGTGCGTCCAGCGAGACGCCTGCCTCGACGGCCTGCCGTTGGACGTCGTTCAAAACGTCTGAACTGGTCGCGGGTTGCGGTGCCGCCAAGGGCGGTCAGACCTCCATGAGTTCCTGATCCTTCTTCTTGCCGAGTTCGTGCGCTTGGGCCACAAACTTGTCGGTCAGCTTTTGGATCTCGGCTTCGTAACGCTTGAGGTCGTCCTCGGTAATCGTTTTGGCTTTTTCGGCAGCCTTGAGGTGGTCGTTCGCGTGTTTGCGCACGTTGCGGATGGCCACACAAGCCTCCTCGGTGCGGTGGTTCACCTGCTTCACCATCTCGCGGCGACGCTCTTCCGTCATGGCGGGGGAGGTCAGCCGGATGCCGCTACCATCGGTCACGGGGTTGATGCCCAGGTCGGACTTGAGGATCGCGCGCTCGATGGTGGGCACCATGCTCTTCTCGTAGGGCTGAATGAGAAGCTGGCGCGGCTCGGGGATCGAGATGTTGGCGATTTGGTTGAGAGGAGTCTCGGTACCGTAGTACTCGACGTGGACGCGCTCGAGGACGGCGGGCGTGGCGCGTCCCGTGCGGTAGGTGCCAAAGTCGTGCGTCATCGCATCGATGGCGCTGTGCATCTTGTGTTCGGCGTCGGCGACGATCTCTTGGGGGGTCATAGGGTTAGTTGCCTCCTACGAGGGTTCCGGCGGCTTCGCCGCGTACGGCGCGCAGGAGAATGCCGGACTCGTTGAAATCGAGAACGATGATCGGCAGGTTGTTCTCGCGGCACATCGTGAAGGCGGTTTGGTCCATCACGGCCAGCCGCTGTTCGATGGCCTGGGTGAACGTCAGCGTGTCGTATCGTACGGCATCCGAATGTTTTTTGGGGTCTTTGTCGTAGACTCCGTCCACCTTCGTCGCCTTGATGATGCAGTCGGCTTTGATCTCCAAAGCACGCAGTGCAGCGGCCGTGTCGGTGGTGAAATACGGGTTGCCCGTGCCACCGGCGAACACGACGACGCGGCCCTTTTCCAGGTGGCGCAGAGCTCGTCGGCTGATGAATGGTTCGGCAACCTGAGAAACGGTGACGGCGCTTTGGACGCGGACGTTGAGTCCCGCACGCTCTAAGGCCGACTGCAGGCCCAGGCCGTTCATCAGGGTGCCGAGCATGCCCATCTGGTCGGCGACCACGCGGTCGATCTCGCCCTGAGAACTCAAGGATTCGCCTCGGATGAAGTTGCCGCCACCCACGACCATGGCGACCTGCGTGCCCTGGTCCACAAGCGACTTTACTTCTTGGGCGATGTAGGCCAAGACGCCCGCGTCCAGGCCGAATCCGGCCGTTCCCGCGAGCGCCTCGCCGCTCAGTTTGAGCAGCACCCGATGGTAGGATTGCCGCTCGATCATGATCAGTTCGCTCCGACGGCCAGTCGCTCGAACCGGGTTACGGTCGCGCCGCCGCCTTCTTGCTTCACATAGTCGCCGACCGAGATCTTCTGATCCTTGTAGAAGACTTGCTCGAGCAGGACCACACTCTTGACGTATTCCTTGTTGACTCGGCCGCGCGCGATGTTGGCGGCCATTTCGGGGGTCTTGCCCTCGTTGATGGCCCGTTGCGTTTCGAGGGCGATTTCGTGTTCGAGGACTTCCTGCGAAAGGTCTTCCTTGCGCACGACCTGCGCATCGAGCGCCACGACCTGCACGGCCAGCGTCTTGGCCACCTCGGCCGCATCGCTGTTTCCGCCCGTGACGGCGACCACGGCGCCCTTGGTGAGGTCGTGGTGGACGTAGGTGCCCTTGGCTTCGTCGCCGCTGAGTCGAACCACCTTGGCCAGCCGGATGTTTTCGCGGATCTTGGCCACTGCGGCTTCGATCATGCGCCCGACGGTCGTGCCGTCGGCGGCCGTCACATCCAGGGGCGCATCGCCGGGCTCGTTCGCTAGGAACGCGTTGGCGATGTCTTGGACCAAGGCGATGAACTCTTCGTTGCGGGCGACGAAGTCCGTCTCGCACTCGACAACAACGCCTGCGACGGTGTCGCCCTCGGCGGCAAAGGCGACGACCCCCGCTGCGGTGGAGCGGTCCGCTCGCTTGGAAGCGGCGGCCTTGCCCTTCTCGCGAAGGATTTCCTGAGCCTTTTCAAAGTCGCCGCCGGCCTCTTCGAGCGCATTCTTGCACTCCATCATCGGTGCGTCGGTGAGATCGCGTAGCTTCTTGACGTCTGCTGCTGTGTATGCGGGCATGGTTTATTCTTCTTGGCTTTCGGAGGTGTTGGCCTCGGGTGCCGCTTCGACGGCGGGGGTGGGTTCGGTCGTCGGTTCGGCGGGTGTGTCGTCGATCACGCCAAACGCCGCGAGCATCTCCTTGTCGATGTAGGCGGGAGCCTCTTCGATGTCTTCTCCGGATCGGATGATGCCTTCGGTGAGTGCCTGGCTCATCGGGCGAGACTCGATGATGGCGTCGCTGATCTTGCCGGTCACCAGACGGACGGCGCGGATGGCGTCGTCGTTGCCCGGGATGACGTAGTCCACAACGTCCGGATCGCAATTGGTGTCGACGATCGCGATGATCGGAATTTTGAGCGTGCGCGCCTCGTGGATCGCGATGGCTTCCTTGTTGACGTCCACGACGAACAGGCAGTCGGGCGGCTCTTCCATATGCCGGATGCCTTCGAAGTACCGGTTGAGCTTCTCGCGCTCCTCGTACCGCTTCAGGCGCTCCTTCTTCGGCAGGCGGGCCAGATAGCCTTCCTCTTCCATGCGGTCGAGGTCCTTGAGTCGGTTGACACGTTGCTGGATGGTCTTCCAGTTGGTCAGTGTGCCGCCCAGCCAGCGCTCGGCCATGAAGTACTGGCCGGACCGGATCGCGGCTTCCTTGATGGCGGACTGCGCCTGCTTCTTGGTGCCGACGAACAGGATGGACTTGCCTTCGGCGGCGAGTTCCTTGACAAAGGCGACGGCCTTCTGGAACTCGGCCAGAGTCTGGTGCAGGTCGACGATGTAGATGCCGTTGCGTGCGCCGTAGATGTAGCGCTTCATCTTGGGGTTCCAGCGACGGGTCTGGTGCCCAAAGTGCACACCGGCTTCCAGGAGCTCTTTCATCGAGAGCTCTGAGTTGACTTCGTGTTCTTCCAGGGTTTTGCTCCTCCGGAGGCTAGTTGGGTTGGCGACGCCCCGCGAGGGGACCCTGACGCCACGGCCTCCGTGTGTCGTTCGTAACGGCGCAGATTGTACCCGCAAGCCGCGGACCCTACCCAGGCCACCCGGATTTGGCGTAAGCTTGGCGGCAATGGCGCGGCGAACGCGGAACGCTCATCCGTTGGTCAAGTGGCTCGTGGCCGCCCACGTGTTCGCCATCACGGTGTTCTCGCTCCCGCGACCGCCCGAAGCCATGCGCAACGGGGTCGTCGTGTTCCAATGGCCGACCAGCCTTGCCGACGTGCCGTCCTTCGCCTCGGAACTCCCCGACTGGTTCCTCTACGCGTGCTTCTACCACCTTCGGTCGCCCGAGTTGACCGAGTTGCCGGGCATCAAGGGCACCGAGTTGGCGGGCCACCCGATCGTGATGGAGGGGCCGCTGACCTACTTCTTGCTCCGCCTCGGCACGTGGCAGTATTGGGACATGTTCGCGCCCAACCCCGCGGACACCGACGTTTGGGTCGATGCCGAAGTCGAGTACGCCGACGGGACCAAGTTCGTCGGGGGCTATCCGCGCATCTTCGCTTTGGAGCCCCCTCAGAAGTACATGAAGGAGCGCTACCGCAAATTCCTCGAGCGGGCCCACATGGAGAGCAACTCGTTCCTGTGGCCGATCTTCGCCCAGCGGATCGCCCTGGAACAGACGCGCGATCCCGCAAACTTGCCCGTGCGAGTTCGCCTGAGGCGGCACTTCTTCGTCTTTCCGGGGCCGGGAGTGGAATTCAAAGAGGAGTACTCGGAGTTCATGTACCACGAGCACAAGGTCGATCAGAACGCGATTTTGCGGGCCAAGGGGTGGCAGTGAACTGGCTTCGCGGGTGCGACCAGTGGTGGTTCGGGCGCGGTTCGCCCGCAGCCTTCGGGGCCTTTCGCATCGCGATCGCAACGTTGGCGTTCGTCAACCTCGCGATGTTGTTGCCCGACTTCGACGCATGGTTCACGGAGGACGGTTTCGTGCCCTGGGCGGCTGCCTCGCAATGGCTGGGACCCGATTGGCGCATCAACGTGTACGCTGGCATCACGGACGCGCATATCACTCTCACGCTCTTTCTGGCGACGATGGTGGCCGCGTTGCTGACCGCGCTGGGGTTGTGGACGCGGCTGGCCAGCATTGCTCTCGCCGTCGGCTACATCTCGCTGCACCACCGGAACCCCATCCTTTTGCACAGCGGCGACACGCTGATCCGCAACTGCCTGATCATTCTGGCCGTCGGGCCGGCGGGCGCGTCCTGTTCGATGGACCGACTGAGACGACTGTGGAAGGGCAAGGAAGACTTCGAACTGCCTATGGTCTCCTTGTGGCCGCAGCGATTGGTTCAGTATCAACTAGCGTTGATGTACTTCACCACGGTGTGGCACAAGGCGCACGGCACCCACTGGCGGGAAGGGACGGCGACCTGGTACCCCGCCCAACTCAACGAGTTCGACCGCTTTGGGGTGCCGCCGTTCATCGAGCAGCAGCCGATGGTGGCGTTGCTCACCTATGCGACCCTCTTGGTGGAGGTCGCCCTGGCCACGCTGGTGTTCGCCAAGCCCTTGCGCAAGTGGATCCTGCTGATGGGTTTAGGTCTGCACGGGTTCATCGACTGGCGATACAACATCCCCTTGTTCGGGTGGATCGTCGCCGCCGGATACCTGTGCTTCTACGAAGGCAGCGAGGTGGAGCAGTGGGTCAAGGACGTGGGGGCCAGGTTCTCTCGGTGGAAGGTGCGCGTCCTCTCTCCTGCGGGCACGGCGTTCAGCGATGGCCCGGTGCGGGCGCTCATGGCGGCGGACCCGCTGCAACTCGTCGAGTACGACCATGGAGCGAGCCAGGCGTGGGTGGTCGAGGGCGCTAAGGGACCCGTGAAGCGGCCGCTGTGGTCGGTTTGGGTGCGTACCCTCGGGGCGTGGCCCATGGGTTTGGTGCCGGGGTTGTTCCGGCGTCTGCTCGATCGGGCCGTCGTGCGCAAGGGGCCGGGCCTGTGAGGTTGTTCGGACTGTTCCGGCAGGCGGTCAAGGGCGCGAAGATGGTCGCCGCCGACCCCGTGACCGCGGCGTCGCTCGTGTCGCCTCGCAAGTCGCCTCTGGCCCTGAGTCCCGAGTTCTACCTCACGGTTTTGGGTTGCACCGCTCGTCTGCCCGCGCTCTCGCAACTCGCCAACCCCGGCGCGGTCGGCGGTGCGGTGGAGGGCTTGCCCGTT
>JBDHZD010000024.1:0-40650 GCA_039811705.1 Fimbriimonadaceae bacterium
GCAAGCAAGAGCACGTCCGCCGCATCCCCGGGCGCATCGTGGGACGCACGACCGACCACGACGGCAACCCCGGCTACGTCATGACTCTCCGCACGCGCGAACAGGACATCCGACGCGAGAAGGCCACGTCCAACATCTGCACCAACGAGGCGCTCATGGCGCTGGCCGCGACGGTGTACATGACGGCGCTTGGCAAGAACGGTCTGCGCTCGGTGGCCGAGTCCACGGTGCGCAACACGCAGTACGCCATGCGGCAACTCACCGAAGCGGGCGGGCGCGTGAAATTCCCCGGTCGGGTGTTCGGCGAGTTCGTGCTCGAACTGCCCCGCGATGCCGAGGCGGTTCAGAAGGAGTTGCTCAAGCAGCGGATTCTGGCGGGCTTGCCGTTGGGACGATTCGACGAGTCGCTGAAGAACTGCCTGCTCGTGGCAGTCACCGAGATTCGGACCAAGGCGCAGATCGACCAGTTCGCACGGCTGCTCCGCGCCGCGATCGCCTAAACGTGCCCGGCAAGTTCATAGGTCCAGCAATCCCTGCGTTGCATAGGGCATGCAAATCCTCACTTCGGTGATCAGGCCATCTGTGTGCCACGCCAGCACTTTCTTGTCGGTGGTCCAGAATTCGATTGCACGAGCTGCGATGGCAGTGGCTACGTGAATCAGGTCCGCATAGTGACCCTTCCGACCGCTGGACTGCAGACGCTCTTGGATCGCTCGGGCCAGGGTGCGAATGGCTGGCCCTTCTGCGAAGCTCTCAAAGAACGGACATGCTTTCAGTTGGTTGTGGAATGCCTGGGTCCTCGCGACACTTCCCGGCCGAACCTCCAGTTCAATGGCCTGGGACGCAACGATCCGGACCGCACCCCGCTGCATCCGGTCCATCGCAACGTCCAACGCCTGAAGCACTTCGGGTGCTTCGGTGTTTCCGCGGTCAACCCAGGCGATAAAGCACGTGGAATCCCAGGCGATTCTGGGCGCCTTAGCCATAGCCTGCCAGTTCCTCCCTGATGCGCGAGATCGCGGTCGCGGCCGTCTCGCCCTCGCGGACGATATCCGCACTGCGGCGAAACGCGAGAAACTCGCCAGCCTGAAACGTCAGTGCCGAAGGTGGTTCGGTGATCTCGATAGCTCGAGGCGTGATGCCGACAACCGAGAACCGCGCCTCGCCCTTCACGAGCACCAATGATCGGGAGTCCATCAGTCGCAAGACTTCCTCCAGAATCGGCTCGGCGAACCGGCACTCGACGCGTTGGCGGTCAAGTTTGGTGTACAGCCCAAACGACCAAGGTCGATGATGGATGTTGACCGTCTCGATCGTCCCTACGATTTCGACCCCCGGTTCGGGTTGCTCCCGTAGCGCGGCTTCAAACTGCAACCGATTATCTGGTCCCAATTCTGTCGCGTGGCCATCAAAGCCTATGGCCAGATGTCCCGCACGCTCGCCGATTCTGATCAGTTCGCGGTACTGCCCCATGAGGTTCACGCTCATGTCCGGTCGAGCTCTCTGCTCGCCCAGCGCGTTGATATCGTCAATCAACTGCCGTGCGACGTTCCTCGCTGATGGCCCGTCGTCTCCCTGCACGAGAGGCTCGACACTGAGGATAATGCTGCCCTTTTGGACATCACGAACCAGAAACGCGACCTGAGCCTTCGAGTCGAGTGAATGCTCCTTGCCGATCTCTCGGAAGGCCGCACGCAACCGTTCAGCAAGTTGTTCAAGGAGAGAGAGGTCTACGGGCTCGCCTGGCACTCCCAGCCGAATCGTAAGTAATTCAACTTGAGGATCGTTGTCAGCGCTCATGGTAGGTGTGATTCTGCACCAAGCGGCCAGATGCCTCCAAGCCTTGACTCAACCCCTAGCCGCGCTTGACTGCCAAGGCCGCCAGAGTGCCCGCCGCCAACGCTTCGGCGATCTTCTTGCGGCCTGCTTCGCTCGCGATGACGGCTTCGTCCTTTGGGTTCGTCAGCACGCATAGCTCGACCAGCAACACGGGCACCTCGGAGTAGATCGAGCCGGTCAAGGCGCCCTGTTGCGAGCCGATCAGCGTTTGCTTGTCGGTCTTCAAGCCGTAATCGGGGAGCGTGCCCTTCAGGCGCTCGATCACCACGGGGTGGAACACCTTGGCCGCGGCGGCGCTGCGCTTCAGGACGCTTTCGCTCGGTCCTTTCTTGCCGTCTTTGGCCGTGCCGACTTCCGCCGGATAGTAGGTGGCCAGGCCGGAGCCGCTCGCCGCATCGCAGTGCAACCGAAGGAGCAGGTCGGCCTTCGATTCGTTGGCGATCTCGGCGCGCCGACGGTTCGCGACGAACTCGTCCTTCTTCGCTTTGGTGAGCACGACCTTGACGCCCTTGGCCTCCAGCAGGGGCTTGAGTTCGAGCGCAACGAGCCAGACGGCGTCGAGTTCCGTGATCAGCTTGCCCTTGGTGCCGTTGCCCACCTCCGAAGGGTGGCCGGGGTCGATGCAGACCGTCGACGTCGAAAGGGCGAGCGCGGCGAGCAACGGTAGGAACATGGCGGGACTTTACCTAGCGTTCCCATAGCCTCGCCGAACACGTCATTGCTGCACCGACACGGTCTGCAAGGCCGAGGGTTTCGTCTGCAGTTGGCACTCTATCCCGCCAGCCGTGCCCGCATCGTCAGACCGACCGACTCAGGGCTCACATTCCAGCGGCTCGACCAGCTCCCTCATCCCCAACCCTTCACCTTCACGGACCCACACCCTCGGCGTAGAAGCGCAGCCCTGTGAAGGAGAAAGGAGTTTGGACGGTCCGCGCCTAAGGCATTGCTTTCAGAGGCGAGCCTTGGCGAACGTGCGAAAGGCGTCCAAAAACTCAGCGGTCAACGGCCCGGCAAAGCCCGGTTCGCTCTCGCTCTGCACCTTTTTCAGGTTATGGCTGGTGTTGGGCAGAATCACAAGCTCTTGGACGCCGCCGGACCGCTTCGAGAGGGCGGCATAGAGTGGCTTCGCGTCGCGTTCAACAGAGACCTGAACGTCCATCGCTCCGTTCACGACCAGAAACGCACCTTTCGCCTTCTGCGCGGCACCCAACGGGTCGAAGTTGATCCATCCTCGATAGTAAGGACCGATGTACGCGGGGAACAGCGCGCGAAGACCCGGGTGGACATTGCCGGGGACCTGACCCGTTGCGGCGATGGCCTTGGTCGTTTCGCGAAGGTTCGCCATGATCGCGGCCGAGACATCTTGCGGTGCCTTTTGCACGCGCAGCGCCCGGGCGATCTGGTCGTCCAAAACGGCGTCGATCTTCCGCCCCGGCGCCGCGAGAAGCATGGTGGCCTTGGGCATCTCGCTTGCGCCGAATCGCGTCTGCAGAGCCAAGGCGATGCTGCCACCCTCGCTGTGGCCGGCCACGCCAAGTCGGGTGGAGTCCACTTCCTTCTGTGCCGCCATGGTGCGATAGGCGGCCAACGCGTCATCGACGAAGGGAGTCCATGAGAAGAATTCGCTGAACGCCTCCGGCTTCGGCCAAGCGTCCTTGTAGACGTGGGCCGCGCGTTTGTCGAAGCGGAACGTGGCGATCCCGTTTCTTGCCATATCTTCGGCGATCTGCTTCAACGCGTCCGTGACCAGAGCCGGAGGCTGGTTGCCGTTGCGGTCGGTTGGTCCGCTTCCTGGCATCAAGAGGATTGCGGGGAACTGCCCCTGCCCCGAAGGCAACAGAAGTTCCCCTTTCAGGCGAAAGCCACCGTGCCCCACAAACGAAATCTCTCGAGCCGTCATGGCGGAAGACGGCAACGCCAGCGCGATCAGAATCGGCAACATGGGGATATTTTGACCAACGTCTAAATCTTCGGTGGGCCATAGGGCTGGGCGACCCCTTTCGCGGGACGAGGCTAGGGCGGCAGGTAAACTCTGCCGCTCATGAGACTCGCCGTCCTCCCCTTCAACGCTGCGCCGGGAACGCCCCCTTCGTTGGCCCGCCAATTGGCCAACTTCGCCTGCGAAACCGTGCGCACGGCTGCGGAGGCCGACGTCCAATTCGTCAATTTCTTGGCCCAGGTTCAAACCGACCAAGGCCCGAAGGGCGCGTTTCTCAACATGGCCGAAACGCTTCTGGAACCCGAATGGCTGAAGCAGTTCTTCGAGCAAACCGACGCCGACCGCGTGATGGACGGTTTGCTGGACCACATTCCGGGCTCGGACCGCTTCGAGATGACGGTCCGATTCCACGACTCCGAGGGCGACGAGCCCCTTGAAGAATTCGAGTTCGTGTTCGAAAAGCCCGACTTGTTCAAGAGTCTTCACTTCTTGGTCAAGCAGGTCGCCAAGTACGCGGGCGTGACTTTGCCCGAAAACTTGGCTGGCGAAACGATGGAGTTCGGCACCGACGATCCCGATGCGTTCCTCAAGTTCGTCGAGGGATTCGATGCCCTGATGTATCTGAACCAGACCAACGGCCAGGTGCCGCCCGAGTTCGATCCCGATGGGTCGCTCGACGCGTTGTTGTTCAGCATCCACAAGGACCCGGACTTCCTTGGCGCGTACGACGTGTTGCTCCAGCTGTCGCGCACCTGCGCCCGGTTCCGAGTGGGACGGGTGCAATCCATCGAGCGCGCGCTCCAGAAGGCCGCAGCGGCTCACCCCACCGACTTCAAGGCCCACTACGCGCTCGCCGAGGTCTACGAAGCGGCCAGCAACCCCAACGCTGCCAAGGAAGCCGTCGAAAAGGCCATCGACCTGGAGGACAACGAGCCCGCGCTCTACGCCAAGCTCGGCATGCTGCAACACCAGCTCGGAATGCCGAACAACGCGGAGCGCAGCTTCCGCAAAGCGCTCGAGTTGGAAGGCCCTGAGAAGCCCAGCACCGACTTCCTTTCCATGGTGCTGTTCCAGACCAACCGAGGCCACGAGGTCCCTCCGATGTGGAAGGAACTCATGGAACGGTTCCCAGACAATGCGATGTACGTGGCCAAGTACGCCGTCTCTCTGATCCAGTCGGGCGACGAGAAGGCCGGCGTCGCCGCATTCGAAAAGGGTCTCGAACTGGATGAGAACTTGTGGGTCAAACGCGCCTATGCGCCCTATCTGGCCAACCACGACGACGTGGACCGCGCGCTCGATTTCTACGAAGACTGCCTCGAGCACGCCCAGGGCGACATCCAGCTCAAGTTCGAGTACGCCCAAGCGCTCCACACCGCCGGACGCGAAGTCGACATCCCGCCCGTCATGCGCGAGATCCTGGAGCAAGCCCAGGACCCGAACATCCGCGCACAGGCCCAGGCCATGTTGCTCGAAGTCGAACAACAGAAGCGGACGGAACTGGTCGAGAAGGCGCGGCAGAAGCTGGAAGCGGGCGACCTGCAAGGGGCCGTGCGAGACCTGAAGCCCCTTCGCAACTGGCTGGCCGACTACTGGAAGATCTGGCACCTGCTGGCAGCCGCCCACAACCAACTGGGCGAGGCCGCCGAGGCCGAGTACGCCGCGCGACGCTTGATCGAACTCTTCCCCGGCAACGAAGCTGGCTACATCGAGCTCTCGAACGCGCTCGGGCAACTGGGCAAGCACGAAGAAAGCTATGGCGCGATGCGGTTCGCAGTCGCCAACCTGCAAGTCACCGTGCCTCTGATGCTCGGGCTCGGATTCGCAGCCAAGCGGTTTGGACAGGACGAGGAGGCCCGCAACATCGCCAGCCAACTGCGCGAGGCGCTGGGCGACGACGAAAACATCCGGCCCGTGCTCGAACAATTGGAGGCCTGATCTCTTGAGCCGCGCCTGGACGGTCTGGGCCTTCGTCGCGGCTCTGCCGCTCTTGGGCTTCTGGGCGTACGGCCTGTTCGACCTCGACGAAGGCTTCTACGCCGCCGTGGTGGGCGACATGATACGCCGTGGCGACTGGATCGTCCCCACGATCGGTGGCAAGCCGTGGTTCGAAAAGCCGATCCTTCTCTATTGGGCCGCGATTCCAACGGTCCAGGCGTTCGGCCCGGAAGTCGGTGCTCGCCTGCCCTCCGTTCTAGCGACCTTCTTGTCGATCGTGTTGAGCGGATGGGCGACCGCGCGTTGGGGGGCCCTACGGGCCGCGCCACTCGCATGCCTCGCGTTGGGGACCAGCCTGATCGTTGCAGCACTCGGTCGTATGATGCTGACCGATGCGTTGCTCTTGCTCACGCTCTCGGGTTCTTTGGTGGCCCTCTACGGGTACTTCACGGGCTCGGACTGGCGTTGGCTTGCGGTTTCGGGCCTGCTACTCGGGCTGGCCGTCTTGGCGAAGGGACCCGTGGCCGTGATCCTCTATGGCGGCATCGCCCTGTTCACCCTGATCCGAGAACCGGGTCTCGGCGTGCGACTCGGGCATACCCTCGCTTTTGGTGCGGCTCTCGCAACCGTGGTGGCGAGTTGGTACCTGCCCGCCTATCTTCGCGAAGGGGACGTGTTCGTCCAGAAGTTCCTGATCGAGCAGAACGTGGGCCGGTTCACAGGGGGCGACAACGCCCATCGAGTCAGCCCGGTTTGGTTGCACCCGATCTACTTTCCCGCCGTGTTGCTCCTCGGTGCAGCGCCTTGGTCGTTCCAGGCGTTTCGCCGCTCGTTCTGGATTGCCCCGTCGGCAGACGCTGGTCGGTGGCAGCGATTTCTGGTGCGCTGGTTCTTGACCATTCTCGTGTTCTTCACGCTCAGCGGGAGCAAGTTGCCTCACTACATCCTCCCAGCCACTTTTCCTTTGGCCCTGCTTTCCGCGGAGTCGCTGGCCTCGGGCCGGCGGTCGCTGGAGAGGTTGCAGGCCGCCGGGTCGGCATGGGCGGTGGTTCTTTTGGGCATCCTGACTGCCGGATTCGTCGCGTACTATCGGTCGAGCGGCCACGCCGAAGTCCATGCGCTGGCGAAACAGGCCCTCGCGACCGACCCCCAGGTCACGCTCTGGATGTACCAGATGCCCCGCCGCGACAAGTCACTGGGCACCGGAACCATGCGTATTCAGGAGACCAGCCACCCATCCGTCCGGTTCGTCTATACCGGCGACGTCCAAGAAGGCGAAACGCTTGACGGGGCCAAATCGGGAGACTGGGTGCTCACCCGGACGAGCCGCACCTTGCCCACCGTCGTGGATGGATCGCCATTGGAGCCGGTTCGCGTTGGCGAGAACTACAGTCTCTTGCGCATCCGACGGCATAACGCACCGACCCCAGAGGCGTCACAATGACTGTGCGTTTTATGACCACGATCCGCCGTTGCACCCTCGCGATCGCCGCTTTCGCCATGGTCGGATGCTTTGGCCCGAAACAGCAGGATCCGGAGCCTGCGAAACCCAGTCCCTCCACATCGGAGGAAACCCAGCGACCCGACCCGCCCAAAACCAACGAGACCACCGAAGCCACACCAGCCCCTGGCCCCTTGGTCGCACCGAAAGGCCAGCAAGGGTGGTCCAACGCCAAAAAGGGTGCGCTCGACGTGGCCAAGCTCGCCGACCAATCGCCCAAGGGCATGAAGGAGGCGTTTTCCCAATCCGAATTGACCTTCTCCATTCCCGTCGGCAACCGTTTGAACTTGCCCTCGGGACAAGGCAAAGCCGTCGGCGTCGTCCGCATCCAAGATGCCGACCAATGGACCGTGCAATACATGGCGATCACCGATGGCATGCAGGGCAAAGCGGTTCGTCGAGAAGCCGGCAAGCGTTTCGAACTTGTGCCTGGAAAGAGCTGGGACTCGGGCGCAAACCCCAAGGCGCCTCTTCCAGACTATCCGGCCTCCGACCTTGAGTTCGTCGAGAAGTGGCCCTTGGCGTTCACCAAGTGGATGCACCAGCCCCTCTTCGACGGACGCTCGTTCTGGGAACGCACGGTCAAGGCTTGGTCGTCGGGAGTGGGCGGCACAAAGTTCACGTTCGAAGAACGCCCGACCAAACTCGGCGAACGCACCGTGACGCACTACCGCCTTTTGGCCGAAAGCGAAGCCAAGGGCGAGAAGCGCACCATCGAAGCCGTCATCGACGGCAACCGCATGGTGCCTGTGGCCGTCCGTTGCGACTGGGTGGACGCGGGCGGACAGGAGACGCGCATCTCTTGGCAGGCGTTCTGGGCGTTCGACATCCAGTACGAGCCCGGCTCGCTCGCCACGTTGGTCAACGGGATCGAAGACGTGAAGGCGACGCAGAACGGGAAGCGGTAGGTTAGCGCAAGGTCGCTCGGCGCACGGGCCTGGCCAGACCCGATTGGTTCAGTCTTCTCAGGTCCCGAGTCGTTAGATGATCGCCTATCGTGCTGACCCATTGGTAGCGCGCCTCTGCCTCTGCCCGCAAAGTGAGTTCTTTCAGCAGGGCCGAGGGAGGCTCGTTGAGGAATGACTTGAGGGCGGCGACCTTTTCGATGTACACCGTGACCTCGCCACTACTGGCAGGGTGAACCTCGACCCAACAGACGGCGCCCCCTGAACACTTGACGAATCCGATGCCGTAATCCCACTTGCGGTCGCTGGCACGGTCGGGATTGTCGTTCAGCGCCTCCTCAAGGTTGATGCTGCCCGACAAAGTCGCTCCAGCGTGCTCAACCAGTCGAGAGTGACCCCCCGCCAAGGCCCGCAATCCGGGTCGGCATCGTCCTCTGAGTTCGGGATGCAGGTCTACTGCCTCGGCGAACTCGTTGCGGATGCTCAAGGAATCGCCCTCGAGACCACTCGTGCGATGGCGTCTCCTACGCGACCCGTGAACTCGGTCAAGCCACCCCAACCCGCCTCGTCTTCGTTTGTCGACGACGGATCCAAGCCAGAGATGTCCACGACTGGGCGCCCCCTTCGGAAGGCGTAGACGCGGATCTTCCGACCCAATGCATCGGCTGCGACTGGTGCAACGGTGGCCGGTGCGCCGAACATCGCCAGCACATCCCTGTCGGATGCTTGGTGCTTCTGCATCACCTGAAGGCCCCACACCACATCCAGCACATGGGGCGAGTGGGTCGAGATGCATACCCGGTAACCACGCTTCATCAGGTCGAGCACCAAGAACATCGTCGTGTTGATGGCTGCCGGATGCAATCCCATTTCCGGTTCCTCGATGATCACAGTCCCGAGCTTGGCGCGGCGCGATACCCTGCTGGACGGCCGCAGCCAATACAGCCCGAGGAGGAGCGGAACAAACTCGCGCTGGCCCGCCGACCAGACCAAGTGCGGCAGACTGGTTCCGTTCAATTTGAGGACCAGACGCTTCTGGAACGAGGCCGAGTCCAACCGCAGTTCCAGATTGCCGAAAACATCCTGGGCCAGCAAGTCGCGGTACTCCTTGGGCAGCCTCTGCTTGACGGGAAACAGCGAGGGCTCGTTGACCAACTCCGTCTGGACGAGTTGGTGGATCTGGTCGCTGAACCACCGAACGACAAAGGGGTCACCCGCCCTGAAGTCGGAGAACGGGTGCGTCAAGCCATCGCGAAGGGCGATCACACGCTGAGCGGGTATGTAGAAAATCGACTCTTCGGCGCTGGACTTTCGACTCTTGAGAACCTTGTCCAGCGTCAGAGTCCCCGCAGCAACCTGCGTCGCAGGAGTGGCCATCGCGGCCATGCCCTCGCCGAAGAACAACTCAAGAAAGGCGTCGCTCCGGCCCTTCCACTGCAGCCCGAACTTCTCCATCTCGCCTTTGATGCTTCCAGCATCGGCGAACAGCTTGATGAGCTGAAGGAGGACGCTCTTGCCCGTCGCCTGTGGCCCGACAAAAACGGTGAGGTCGCCGAGCTCGACATCGGCTTCGGTCAGCGGCCCAAAACTCGTGACTCGGATGCGCTTCATGGCGGCTCGGGCCGAATCATGTTACCTGCAGCTTTGGACTTGCCTCATCCAACCTCACACGGGCCCGAGCGAGGGCCAGGACCGCTGGACGCCTTGCCGGTCCAGCAAGGTTTGAAAGTCCTTGGTCGCCAGACCGTCCTCCCACACTTGGCGCGGCTGGCGACCCGTCGCCGCGCAGAACGCCGCCAACGCGCCCGCCGCCTCGCCGATGTTCCACTCGACCGGGTGCAACCGGAAACAGCCGTTCGAAATGTGCGTGGTGCCGATGTTCTTGGCTCCGGCGATCAGGTTGGTCAGCCGCAAGGGAATCAACGTCCCAAGGGGGATCTCGAACGGCAGCGAGCCGATGTCCACCGAGTTTCGGCCCGACGTGCTCGGGTGCAGGTCGATCCGGTAGCACCCCACGCCCACCGAATCGGCGAACGAGGGCGCGCGGTCCGCACCGGGGTGGAGCGCCGACGCCACATGGAGCTCGGTCACGGTGAAGCACGCCTTGATCCGGCGCGACTCGCGGATGTAGGGGGCCATCGCAAACCCATCCACGGTCCCCGTATGCTCGGGACAGAGGCGCAACCCCGGAAACCCTGCGCCCCCGTCTGGGCGTTCGGCTTCGGTCTGCAACCAGTACAAGAGGCTCAACGACAGTTGCCGGGCGTCCTCCAGGCGTGCCGCGCGCTCAGTCTCGGATACGTCCACCACGGGAGCGACGAAGTAGTCGTTCTGAGGCCAGTTCACGACCGTCGCGGGTGGCTCGGGCACAGACAAGACGGCCGGATCGACAATCTGGCGATAGGAGAACAGGCCGGGCCCCGACGGCTGGTCAAACACCGTCCAGACACGCTCTTCGAGCGTGACCGGGTGGGCCGTGGTCCAACCCAACAGGGGTCCCGGCCAAAACTCGGGCTTGTACGCGCGCCACCTGTCGTACTGCGCTGGCTTGGCTATGGTGTGATCGGCCACGGGATCCCACGCCATGACGAAGCACCACGTGATGCCCTGCTGGTCGTTCGGGTCGGCTTCGGCAAGGGCGTGGGGTTCGCCGGTCTCGTGATGGCTCTCTGCCCCGAGGACGTATTCGGCACCGGTCAGCGGCAGCAGATCGCCCGTCTCCGAAGCGTCGATGAACCACTTGGCTTCGATCGTCGCAACACCTTCGGGCGTCTCGAAACGGACGGACAACACGCGATCGCGATCGACTTCAGCGGCGACGGGTCTGGTCTCGCGCATCACGGTCAGCAGCCCTTTGGCGAGGTAAGGGGCAAGCATGTCGTCGAGCACGGCGACGCCGACGCGGGGTTCGTGGCAGAGGCGGGACACCCAGCCGCCTCCGGGGTTGAGCCGACGGTTGCGCAAGGCCTCAGGGGTCAAGCCTCGGTCGTTGCGGTACCACGCGCGAACGCGGTCCCGGTACTCGCGGTAGCGAGCCGTGCAACCGGTGGTCTCGATCCAAGGGTGTTCGTCGGGCGGGACGGCTTGGCTCGTGAGTTGTCCGCCCAGCCATCGCGTCGGCTCGGTCAACACGACGCGCAGACCGAGGTCGCACGCAGCCATGGCGGCGGCACACCCGCCCGTCCCACCACCAACGACGACAAGATCCACCGCACGTTCCGACATCGCCGCCATTGTAGCCGCCGCAAAAGGAAAAGAGCCCGCCGCGGGTGCGGCGGGCCAACCAATAGATAGGGGGTTCTTGGGGTTGAACGGGTCTAAATCAACTTGGCTGTCGCATGCCAAAACGCGAGTTCGTTGACGGTGAAGAATTGCGGCTTGGAGCGGACGTGCTTGAAGGCCGAATTCAGGTGAGCGGTGGCAAGGTCCGTCGCGCCCCGCTTCGCAGCGGCGTAGGCCAGAATCAGCCAGGGGAAGTCGTCGTAGCGACCGGCCTTCCACCACATGTCGGTGGTCGTGGTCAGGTAGTTCCAACCCGCGTCCAGCTTGTCCTGACCGACCGGGACGTCGAACACGATGGGAAAGACCTGAGCCGTGGAGTAAGGATAGAAGCCGACACCGACCGTCTGGGCTTGCGAAGCGTGGGCCCAAGCGCCAGGATTGGAGCGAAACGCGTGAAGGACCATGCCTTGCGCCAGCCGATTCTTAGCACCCGCGAGGATGCTCGCCGCTCCGTCGCCCAGACGCAGCAACGCCTCTTCGAACGCGTTGAGCCCGTAATAAACCTCGCAGTTGTCCATGAGGTACTCGACCCCCGGAGACCACGTCGGTGTGGCGGGATCTTGGAAAACGCGGACAAGACCAGTGGCGGGATTCTGGCTGTCGAGGAGGTTGCGCTGGACCAACCATTTCAGCCTGGGCAAGACGCTAGTGAACCAAGCCGTATCGTTGGTGAGAAGATAGACCTTGGAAGCCAGCGCCACCACCATCGCGGCATAGGAATCGTGGCTGTCGGGAGCCAACAAGGTCGGTACGCCGCTGTTTGAGTTGTAATAGTCGGGGACAGCGTCATAAATCGTTGCGTCGTCGTTGACATTGCGCAGGTAGGCGTCTACAAAATTGCGCGCTATATCGGGTCGATCATCGACGAAGTGGAGCAGTGCCAACGCACCGAAGTACCAGTTTACGTATCCGAAAGGTGCTGTAAGGACTGCGCCGCGAAGTGCTCCAGAGCCGACGACGAGTTGATCCAGCGCACCAAGGGTATCCAGAACCGGATACGCTTCGTTCCCACCTCCCGAGGCCCGGTTCCGACCCGCATGCGAGATCAAGTCCTGCATCCACTCGCGGGACCGTTCCGGCCTCATGAGAGACTCCTTGAGCCGAAGCGCTTCAGAGCCCGAGAGAACCCTCGCTCCTTTGTTGTCCATCCCGCGTTCCTCGATGCCCTGTGCCAAAACGTTGTTGACGAATCCGATCGATGCGACGACCAAAGCCATCGCAATACTTGTTGCAGTTCGCATGAATTACCCAAGAACCTGCGGCTCGTCTGGCGTTTCGCTTTTGTTGCGAAACCGCTCGTTTGTGCGGCCGCATCGTTCAAGGGATTCATTGCCTTGCCATGATGATCGTCTAGCTGGTAACTTGACGTGCCATTGCGCGTTCGGGCATTCCTGCCATGGGAGGATTGCCTGCTTTGCCAGCGCATAAATACTTGCGGGCTAGTATCTCTACAGTTACCAGCCAAGTCTTTTCCTATAGTGGATTTGCGCGCCGAGAATTGCCCGGATGGAAACACTGTGGAGAATTTGCCTTCCTAGGTTTGCCATGCGAACTTTGCGGGCTCAGCCGCCCAATTGCTGCAGCACGCCCTTCGCCGCGTTGCGGACAAAGTGCAGTCCGTGCCCGGTCAACGGCCTGAGAGCCTCCGCCGCCGATCGGTCGCCATACTCGCCCAGGCCCCGGATCGCCTCCATCTTGCTCCGAAAGACCGGGCCCTGAGCGTTCTCCAACAACAGGCGATAGGCTCGCTTGTCGGCGTCCAGATCCTTGAATCCCGCGAGGCGGCCCAGAGCGTGCAAGCGCAGCGGCTCGGCGTAGCCTCCGGAGGCGAACTCCTTGTACTTGGCAAACGCTGCCTCGCGATCCACACCCGCCAGCCAATCCACGGCCAGTTGCCGCAGCCGCTCGTTGAACGACGGCATCCCGAGCAGTATCTCCGCAAACGCGCGGTCGGCGGTGTGCTTCAGCAACGCCTCGGCCGATGCCCCCAACAACTCCGTCTGCTCGGCTTGCCGCCACATCGCCTGCAAGCGTGCAACCACAGCGTCGGTCTTCGGGCCGTTGCCGAGCATCCGCGCCGCGTTGGCCCGCACCCTCGGGTCGGCGTGTTGGCTCAACGCCAGCAGGTCGGCGGTCTGGGAGGCTTCCATCAGGCCCATCGCCGCCGCGACAAGGTCCGTGTTCTTGTCCGTCTTCGCGATGCGCGCCAAGAAGGCGAAGTGCTTCATCTCGCCCGCCTTTCGCAACACCATCGCCTTTCCCGCGGCGTTGAACGCGCCGTAGAGCGTGCCGAGTTGCGCCGCGGTCCAGGGCTGCCGGTCCTCGATCTGCGCCATCCACCGGACGTCGGGATCCAGCCAAACCGGCCCGGCTGCGGCGATCTCCGCCGAGCCACCCGTCAGGTCCACCACCTTCCGCACCACACGACCGCCGTTCAAGATGGCAACGTCCACCTTCATCTCGAAGAACGGCTCGGCCTGCGAAACGCGCACGCCGCCCGCCGAGGACTCGACCTTCAGGCGCGGGTAGGCCGCCGTATAAAACCATTCCTTCTCGAATCGCGAAAGGTCCACGCCGCTCGACTTCGACATCGCCGCAAAAAAGTCGGCGGTCTTCGCGTTCTTGAACTGGTAGGCGTGCAAATAGTCCCTGATGCCCTTCCAGAACGCCTTCTCGCCCAGCTTGTGCATCAACATGAACAGCCGCGAGGCTCCGCCAGGGTACGCGTACCCGTCGAACATCTCGATGGCCTCGTTGTAGCCTGTGTGGACCATCGCCCGGTTGTTGCCGAGGTGCGCGCCCAAGCCCCCGTCGAACGTGCCCAGCCGCGCCAGATCGTAGCGCTCTTGGCCGTATTTGTGCCGCACGTAGAACGCGGGCAGGAACGAAGCGAACCCCTCGTTGATCCAGATGTGCGACCAGTCGGAGCACGTCACCGTGTCGCCGAACCACTGGTGGGCGAGTTCGTGAAGGTTCAGCCCTTCTGCATCGGCGAAGGGCTTCTCGTAGGCCGGGTGCAACGCGCCGATCGTGTTCGTGACCGCGGTGATGTTCTCCATGCCCCCGAACGGGAAGTCGGCGACCAAGCCTTGGGCGAACTTGGCGTAGGGGTACTTATAGCCCGTCAGTTCGCTGTAGAAGCGGATCATGTCGCTTGTGCCGCCGAACGAAGCCTTGCCCCAGGCGTTCAGTCCCTTCGGGCTCCATACCGAGACAGGCAACGTGCCCCACGACTCGCGGTAGACGTCGTAGGGACCGGCGATGAAGCTGATGAGATACGTAACGTGGGGTTGCTCCATCGTCCAACGCGTGGTCACGCGTCCATCCGCACCAACGACCCGTGCCAGTTCCCGGCCGTTGGAGAGCGCGCTCCATCCTGCGGGCGTCTCGATGGTCCCAGAACTCGTCGCTTTGTCGTCGGGGTAGTCGTACGTGGGCAGCCAGTAGCGCGTATCCTCCATCTCGCCCTGCGTATAGGCCATGGGCGTGTTGGCAGGGTAGGCATTCGCGGCGTCTACGAAGTACACGCCCGCCTCGGGCCGGGCCGTGTAGACGATCTTCACGCGCAACGTTTCGTCGGCCTTCGCCGCGCGGCCCAAGGGCACGATCAGGCGCTGTCCATCCATGCGGAACGTCGCCGGAGCGTCGTTGACCCGAACGTTCAGCACATTCAGCTTGCCGGCGTGGAAGAAAACCTCGGTGAGGCCGTCTTTGAGCGGTTGCAACGTGTTCGTCGCCGTTCCGGCGATGGCGCGCGTCTCGGGATAGAGCGAAACGCGCCAGTCCACGTGCAACAGGTCGTAGGTCCGCTCGGGTTTCTGGGAGGATCCCAGAGAGGCGAGGCAGAGCAAACCGGCAGACGCGGCAAGGAGGCGCATATGCCCGCAATTCTGCGAGGGCGGTCCCGCCTCCTTCAGGGCCGTTGAGAATGCGGAACAGGAAGCTTGGGCTGGGCCAACCTGAGGTTGCCCGGGTTCCAAACGAGCCGCACTTCAGTGGCCGACCCCGTTTCGCCTTTAGCCAGCAACCCTCGGTAGCCAGCCGTCATGTCGGATTGAAGCTGCACGGAGCGAACCACCCGTCCATCGGCCTGAACGAACTCGGCGACGGGAAGCGACGCGCCCGAGGGCTCGACGGGCCCATAGTAGCCTTGGCCCTCGGTCCCGCTCATCAAGCTCGCCGAGACCGACCACTGGTCGCCCTCGGCACCCAAGCCCAAATGGAGCGCATAGGGTCCCGAACCCGGCCACGCCACCGATCCTTCCTTGAGGTTGAGCTTGGTCGGTTCGCCACCGGGAAACACCATCAGGGTCATGTCGCCCAAGGCGCCGTCGTTGGCGGCCACGTTGGCAAAGTCCACGGCCCACTCGCCGGCCGGGACCGACGCCTCGCCCTTGACCGTCCGCAACCAAAGCGTGGATTCGCCGCGCGAAAGCATCAGGACCGCCGGCTTGGGCGAGACGACCTTGGCCCATGCGGCGGGTGCCTCGAAGACGGCCTTGTCCTTCTGGAATCGTGCTGTGTACACCTTTCCGTCCGGTAGTTGAACCAATCCGACTGCCGGAACGGCTTCGACCAGCCAGTCGGGCTGCGGTCCATCGGCTGTCCACCCTCCGAACTTCCCGTCGCCGTCGAAGTCCGCCACGAATGCGAAGTGGCTCGGGTTCTCCAGGGAGGGCACTCGTGCGACCCGCACGCCTTTGCCGCCCAATTGCAGCACGCCCGCCTCGACGCGGACCATGGCCGGAATCAGGCCCCAAGACTCGTGGTAGGCGAATTGGACCTTGTCCCCCTGCGCGTTCACGGTGACCGGCCCGAAGAACGACCAACCGGACTGCCGTCGCGCCACGTGCCGCTCGGAGGCCTCGAGCGTGCCGTTGCGGTCGGTGTCGAGCCACAGGGCCCGACCCACCGAGGACTCCACCTCCAACGCGATGGTCAACGCGTGCTGACCGACCTGCCACTTGCCCTTCATCAAGGGGTGTTGCGCACCCGCGACGACGTCCCGCGTGGGCTGCACATCGATGAGTTCGTCAGACAGAGCGCCCATACTGGCCGAGAGGGCCTCGAATGGGTCGGTGAGTTCCGTGGCCTTGAGCGCGACTTCCATCGGCGCGGCGGCGATCAGGGCCAGACACAGTGCGAACATGGTTCAGATTATGGACGCTCGGGCCGTACCGTCGGTACAACGTGGCATGGCGCAAGGCCCGCTTGAACGAAAGACTGCAGGATGAACAAATCCCTCCTAGTCATTGACAAATTCTACACAGTCTGCTATAGTGCCTGTTGATGAAGGTCAAAGTGGAGTTCGGCAAGATGCCTATCATGCCGGTCAAGTTCAGAGTGGAGACTCTCGTCATCTTGCTGGGGTTCGCTTCGGCAGTCGTGTTGGCGAATCCGACACATCCTTGCACACCGCCTAAGGAATGTCCGGGTGGTGTCAACAATGACAACGGGCAGGCTTGTGGCGCAAACTCGATCATCGAGACGCACAATACGGGTCAGAACAGCAACACGAAGTATTGCACCTGCGCAACGCCAGCTTTCAAGCATGTCCTGTGCCTGCAGGACAATGCAACGAAGAAGAGTGGTGGAGCATGACGTTGGGCGAGGCGCGATGCGTCAATCAGGCGACCGGTGCCTACACCGTCCTCTACACGTGTGCGTGGACCGTGCTCAGCAAGACTCGTGCGGGTTCCTTGTGCTCCCACTGCCAGATACCGGATTGAGGTCGACATGAATCGCAGATCAGGATTGAGTATCGTCGAACTGCTGGCAGTGGTCGCCATCGTCGGCGTTCTCGTCGCGGTTTCGGCTCTGGTCGTGGCCCCGCGCATGAAGCGATCGGCTGCGATCGCCGAAGCCAAGAACCACCTGAGGCAGCTGGCCTATGGCGTCAATATGTACATGGCCGACAACGACGGACTGGCACCCACCGAGCTCGCGCTGGTCGCCAAGGGCATCCCGGACACCGACCCGATGGGGGGCCCGTGGCTCTACTCCTGGGATCAGCGGTGGCACGGTGTGCGTGGAGCCGATTGGAGCACCTTCGGTTTCATCCAAACCAGGGACCCCATCGTCCGAGCGTCGCGCATCCACGACCACAAGGGCAAGATCGAAACGATGGTCTACCACGCAGAGGGCAAGACGGTCGTCCAACACGTTCCCATCCTGGACCTTGGGGAAAAGCTGCGGCTTCTGGGTGCCAGACTCGATGGAAGCATCGGCTGGTTTGTCACGCCTGGCGAGTGGGAGGAGAACGTACCCGGCCCCCCTGCGCCACTTCCGGCACCCCGATAGGAGTTCAACCGTGCGCGCCAAGAGCTTCACCCTATCGGCTGTTGCCCCGTCCTTCGATCGTGCCCAGTTGCCCAACCTGATGATGGTCGGGGCTTCCGTGTGGTTGCTTTCGGTCGGTTGCGGCACTTGCGCGGGAGCCGGACCGCTCACGTCCGCGCTTCCGTGGCTCGGATTGGCCTACGGCTTCGTTCGGTTCCTTGGAGCCGGCAGCCGTGCCCACGAATCGGTACGCAGCATTGCGTGGCTTGCTTCGCTCGCAGCCAGCGTGGCGGGTATCTGGTTGGTGTACGTGATGATGCTGCGTGAGCACGCGTGTATTGCTTGCATCGTGTTCTGGCTCGCGCACATTGGGAGCGTCCTGTTCGAGAAGGGTCTGTCGAAGTCGAGGTGGATGTTGCATGCGCTTGCCGTTCTGGCCGCGGCCAGCGGAACCTTGGTGGCCCGATTCGACCAGGCTGCTGCCTTGGAGGCTGAAACGTGGGCCTTGATCCTCTTGCCGCCAGGCAAAGAACCCGTCGCATGGATCCGGCCCGGCCAGTCGATTCACCCGGACATCGCGATCGGCCCGGGCAAGACAGCCGTCGTCGTGTGGACGAACTGCCCGCCGTGCGCCAAAGTCGCGGCGACAAACGGAGGGCTGAGTGCCTTCCTCGCCGACTACCCGGCGGCGAGGCGTTGGATCGCGCGTTCGGCGGCTGGCGACATACCGGCTAACCTCGCCGAAGGCCACCTGATCGCGCCGTCCTTCTTTCTCGAATCGCTCGGCATGGCCGAAGACGACCCGCCCGCGTACGTCGTGCTGGACGGGCACAAGGTGGTCGCGGTCGGGCGACTCGCCGACTACCGCCCCGGCCTTACCGCAGCATCGCGTTGAACATCAGCTTGAAAGTTCCGTGCGGCTGTGCGCGGAAGGCCACCTCGGGACCGTAAAGCACCACCCGGCCTTGACCCATCGTCACTTCGGCGACGGCGACGGCGTCCTTCAGCTTCTCCTGTCCCCACGCCCAACCCGAGCGCAGCGGTTTGTCGGTGTCGTAGAACGCAGCGACGGTCACACGGTCGCGGCCGGCTTCGTCCACCTTGAACGCCGGGCTGTCGTCGAAGAGCACGTCCACGGCATCGCCCATGCCGCGCGTGAGTGGCCCAGGCACCACTTTCGCCCGTAAGACGGAGCCGGGAATGTAGAAGGCCGTGTTCGGGATCGGACGCTCTCGACCATTGGCATCGGCCTCGACCAGCGCACTCTTGATCGGCAGTTGGAACTGCGCCGCGAGGTTGCTGGCCGAACTGCCGATGGCGAGGATGGTTCCACCCTGCTCCACGAACTCCCTCAGGAGGGGGATCGTTTTGTCGACCGAGACCGACCCCATGCGACGGCGGTACTCCTCGGGGATCGTAGTGTCGTTCGCCAAATTGCCGGCGGGCGCACCGCCTCCCCGACTCCCGCCGCCTGGAATCGCGCCGCTCGGGAACACGATCACGTCGAATTTCGACCGCAGGCTGCCCGCATCCAATTCGGGGGGAAACACAACCTGAAAGTTCACGGCGAACTGCTCAAAGAGGTAGCGCGTCCATCCCGACGCCATCGAGCCACCGTAGGTGTCCCACAGGGCTACGCGGGGTTGGCGAAGGGCCGTCCCCTCGTTGGAGCGGCCCACAGCGGGTTGGATGTGGGCCTGCGGGAACGCCGAAAGCCACCGCGTCATTGCTTCGCCGCGACCCGTGTAGAGGAATCCGCCTTCGGTCCGGCGCACCTCGATGCCCGAGGCCAGAGCCACGTTGGCCAAGGCGAACGCGTCGTTCTGGGCGTCGGAAGCGAACCACGTGTCCGTCGCGATGCGGGGCAACGCGCGCTCCTTCGGCAAGCCAAGGAACGGAGCGGTTTGCAGCGGAATCGGGTCCAGCACGCGGTCGAATTGGACGCCCATCTGGTACGCCAACGTATAGCCCGCGTTGTCATAGGGCCGGATGGGCGGGCCACCGGGGTACTGGAAGTCGTTGGGGTGATCCTGCGGCTCGAACATGTCGAGCACGTGCGGGCGGAACGCCTGATCGCAACGCACCACGAGCGAACCCGCCGGGAACTCGGCCGCCCGCTCCGTGAGCTGCTGGACTTCCACGCCGCACTGTTGCAGTTTCACCGCGAACTTCATCGCGGTGGCGAAATCGGGCTGGTCGCTGCGCATCACGTACATTCGCGCGTCGCGCAGCTCGGGCTTGGCCAGAGCGGCCTCGCCGAGGTCCGTGATGCGTGCCGGGTAGCGGGTCCAATGGTCGCGTTGTCCGCGTTCGATCGAGTTGCGCGCCGCACGATAGAGGTCGAACAGCAACCGCTCGCGGTAGCGGCTGGCGTAGTCGAGGATCGCGTAGTTCGCCCCGATCTCGTACTCGAGCGAATCGCGCAGGTGCCACAGGCGCGTGTCCACGGGCTTGGGCAGGTCGGTGCTGGGAATCTGGCGCTCCTTGAGAAACGGCACGGGCCGCGGGTCCGGGCTGCCCCACGTCTCGGTGAGGATGCCCACCATGTTGTGGAAGTACGTCGTCGTGCGGAGCCCCCCGTTCCACCACGCGGAGAAGCTCGCGCCGTTGCGCATCACCGTGCCGCCCTTGCCCTCGCCGATCAGCCGCTTGTGCATGTGGATGCCCACCAGATCCGTGCCGATTTGCACCAAGGGGTCAACGTGGTAGTTGAACGGATTGCGGAACGGGGGGATGTACATGATCGTCCCCTGCGGTGCGCTCTGGTGGTGGTTGTAGACGATCTGCGGATACCACTGGTTGTAGAGCACGTGGTTCATGTTCCGCGTCTCGGCCATGTTGTTCGCGTAGAAGTCGCGGTTGTTGTCGTGCCCGCAGTACTTCTGGTAGAGCACGGGCAACCCAGCAGCGGAACGGGTCTTGGGGTCTGTGCGCCGCATGTACCAATCCGAAACCAGATCCATGCCGTCGGGGTTGGCGTGCACCAATAGGATGATGGTGTCCCTGAGGATGCGGCGGTTCTCCTCGTCGTTGCGGCTGACCAGTTGCCACGCTTGCTCGATGAGTTGCTGGTGGCCGAGGACCTCGCTGGCGTGCAACCCGCCGTCGATCCATACGACGGCCTTCGCCGTCTGAGCCAGCCGTCGGGCCTCTTCGTCGTCTCTGAATGTGTTCGCTCGGGCCAGCCGCTCGCTATTCTTGCGATGGGTCTCTAGGTTGCGAAGGTTCGCGGGGTCGCTGACGATCGCCATGTATTGTTCGCGTCCCTCTTCCGTCTTGCCGATGCTGACCACCTTGATGCGCGGCGAAGCCTTTTCCAGCGCACGCCAATAGGCGGTCAGCTGTTTGTAGTTGGCCAGCATGTAGTCTTCGCAGACCTCGTGGCCCAGAAACTCTTTGGGCGAGGGTTGAGCCAGCGCCACCGAGGCCGTCAGGGCGAACGCTAAGAGCAAACCGCGTCGAACCATGGACGAAGGTATTCGCGGCGCGCCCGCGCATTCCTGCCAATGGAGTCCCCCATGCGGGGGCGTGCCGCGAGTCGACGGCATGTCGCTCAATCTTTGTCTAGACAATGCTCCGCAACGACGCCAGATTCGGACACAATGAAAGACAAACCGCGCTCATGGCCCTGCCCTCCAAGAAAAAGGTTCCCGCCTACCGGGTCGTACGCGACACGCTCCGGGCGCGCATCGCCAGCGGCGAGTTGCCAATCCACGCCAAACTGCCCCCCGAACCGCAGCTCGCCGCCGACTTCGGAGTCAGCCGGATGACCGCCAACAAGGCGATTCTGGCCCTGGTCGACGAAGGGTGGCTCGTAAGAACCAAGGGCGTCGGCACCTTCGTGGCCCGCGATGCACGTGCGCGAGAAACCTACAAAGTCCAGATCGCCGTCGCCTCCGATCCCTCGTTCGTCCGCAACGACCACTACTTCGGCACGCTGTACTGGACGCTTCTAGGCGCGCTCGGAACCTCGGGGATCGTTCCCGAACTCGTCGTGCTGGATGGGAGCATCGCGCGATCGTCCGCGGGAGCCAACGCGATCGTGGCCTTCAACCCGCCCCGCGAGAGTCTGCCGAATCTGGAGGCGCTCGCCAGCGGAGGTGTGCACGTCGTGGTCCTCGGCGCTCGATGGGAGGGAGCCGAGTTGCCCTGCGTGGACAGCGACAACGTGCTCGGCGCAGCGATGGCCGTCAACTGCCTGCTCGACTCGGGGCACCGAGACATCCTGTTCCTGGGGGCTTTCCCCGAGGTGGCCGACACCATCGATCGGTTGCGCGGCTTCCGTCTGGCCATGAAGGCGCGTGGCGTCGCGGTTCGGCCCGATCGCGAGATCCTGGTGCCCATGAGCCTGCGGCTGGACCACGAAACCCGAGCGCGCATGGAGGACCTGCTGACAAGCGGCCGGCGACCGTCGGGCATCTTCGCCGCGGGCGCGGGACTCGGGCTCGAGACCCTCTCGATGACCCAACGTCTGGGCCTGCGTGTCCCCGAAGACGTATCGCTGATCGCGTTCGACGACCCCGAGTACCTGCGCATGGCGCACCCGCCTCTGTCCACCGTCACCCAGCCGCTGGAGGCCATGGCCGAGCGCGTGGCCGAGATGGTCGTCGAGGCCATCGAAAGCGGCGGTTGCCCGCCTGGCGAGCACCTGTTCGATCCCGTGTTGATCGCGCGCGAGTCCGTATCGCACCCGCCGGTCCAAGCCACGATCTGAACCCGTGTGCCAGACTCCGGGCATGGATACCGCCTTTCCCTATCCATCGCGCCGCATGCCCGTTCTCGCGCGCAACGTGGTGGCGACCAACCAGCCTTTGGCGGCTCAAGCGGGGTTGGCAGCCTTGCGCGACGGGGGCAACGCCGTGGACGCTGGCCTCGCGACCGCGATCGCCCTTACCGTCGTCGAACCCACGAGCAACGGCATCGGCAGCGACGCGTTCGCCCTGATCTGGGACGGCTCCTCGCTTCACGGATTCAACGGAACCGGTCGGGCGCCCGCCGCATGGACGCCCGACCGGTTTCGTGCCCTGGAGTCCATGCCGACAATGGGTTGGGAGTCGGTAACCGTGCCCGGCGCTGTTGACGCGTGGGTCCGAATCTCCGAGCGCTTCGGCAAACTGCCGTTCGAGCGGCTGTTCCGAGACGCGATCCGCTACGCGGAGGACGGCTTCCTCGTGTCGCCGATCACAGCCGCGGCGTGGGCCAAAGGGGTCGAGCGGCTGAGGGGCCGTTGCGACTTTCGACACGCGTTCGCCCTCGACGACCACCGCGCACCCGACGCGGGCGAACTGTTCCGACACCCCGAACAGGCCGACAGCCTGCGGGCCATCGCGGAAACCAAAGGGGGAGCCTTCTACCGAGGCGAACTCGCGCGCAAGATGCTGCTCCATTCGGACTCTGAAGGCGGAGCCATGACCGCCGACGACTTGGCCTCCCACGAAGGCGAATGGGTCGAACCTCTTTCATGCATTTTTGATGCCGCAGACCTTTACGAATTACCTCCGAATGGGCAAGGGATCGTGGCGCTCATCGCCTTGGGCATCTTGCGCCACACCGACCTCCGAGCCCATGCCGTCGACTCGCCGGAGGCCATCCACCTGCAGGTCGAGGCGATCAAGTTGGCGTTCGAGGTGGCGTTCCGCGAAGTCGCCGACCCGGCGACCATGAACGTCTCACCCCGAAGCCTGCTTGAAGAGGAAGCTCTCCGAACTCTGGCCGCGACCATCGAGCCGGGCCGCGCCACCCCTCGTGTGCTCAAGCCCCGCGTGGACTACGGCACGGTTTACCTATGCGCCGCCGACGCCTCGGGCATGATGATCTCTTTCATCCAATCGAACTACATGGGCTTCGGCTCGGGCGTCGTGGTGCCGCGCACGGGCATCAGCCTGCAAAACCGGGGTGCCGGGTTCGTGCTGACCCCCGGTCACCCGAACCAGGTGGGCGGTGGCAAGCGCCCCTACCAGACCATCATCCCCGCGTTTGCCACCCGAGACGGTGCGCCGTTCATGGCGTTCGGCGTGATGGGCGGCCACATGCAGCCGCAAGGCCACGTGCAGGTGTTTCTGAGGCGCCACCTCTGGGGCCAGAACCCTCAAGCCGCGCTCGACGCACCGAGGTGGCAGGTGGACGAGACCGGCAAGGTGTTGCACCTGGAAGTCGGATTCGATCCCGCTTGCGCCGCGCAACTGGCCGAGTGGGGCCACCCGGTCGCGCCCGGCGGCGCGCCCGGTTTGTTCGGGGGCGGCCAGATCATCGAGGCCATTCAAGGCGGTTACGTTGCGGGTTCAGATCCGCGCAAAGACGGCTGCGCCGTGGGCTTCTGAGACCGACTTACTCGACCGTGACCGATTTAGCCAAGTTTCGAGGCTGATCAATCTCGCAACCGTTGAGCCGTGCGACGTGGTAGGCCAGCAACTGCATCGGGATGATCGTCAGCAACGCGTCGAGGAAGTCGAACGGCCCGTTCGGAATCTTGAGCGTCACGTTGGCCACGCGTTCCACGATGGCATCGTCCTCGGTCGTGATCGCCAACACCGTGCCGCCGCGAGCCTGGATCTCGCGCATGTTGCTCACGATCTTGTCCCGGACATCGCTCTCCGATGCGCCGAACACGGCCATCACGCCGTCGCTGACCAGGGCCAGCGGCCCGTGCTTCATCTCGCCCGCAGGGCACTCAACCGTCGGGATGTAGGCGATCTCCTTGAGCTTGAGCGCGCCTTCCAAGGCCACATATGCGTCGGCGCCACGACCCATAAAGAAGAACAACGGCGCGCCGCGGACCTGCTCGGCCAGCTTGACCACCTGCGGCTCGAGGCCGAGGATCACCTTGGCGCGGTCGCTCATGCCCTTGAGTTCGGCGGCGATGTCGGGCACACGCACGCCGGGCATCTCCTTGACTTGCGCGATGTAGAGCGCGAGCAGAATGAGCGTCATCACCTGCGCCGTATAGGCCTTGGTGCTGGCGACCGAAATCTCGGGGCCCGCCTGCGTGTAGATCGTGCGGTCGCACTCGCGGGCGATGCTTGACCCGACCACGTTCACGATGCCGAGCGTCCGAATGCGCTTCTCTTTGCACAGGCGCAACGCCGCCAAGGAGTCTGCGGTCTCACCCGATTGGCTGATGAAGATCGCCAGAGAACGCGGCGAAAGGACCGGGTCTCCGTAGCGGAATTCGCTGGAATAGTAGCAGTCTGTCGGCAGACGCAACAACTTTTCGAACAGATGCTTGGCCATCATGCCCGCGTGAAGTGCCGTGCCGCACGCGATGATGTTCACGCGGTCGATCTCGTGCCAGACGAAGTCGCTGAACACCTTGTCGAGCTTGATGTTGCCCTCGTCGTCGATGCGTCCGGCGATGACCTGACGCATCACGTCGGGCTGCTCGTGGATCTCCTTGAGCATGAAGTGCTCAAAACCGCCCTTCTCGGCGGCGGCCACATCCCACTCGATGTGCTCGGTCTTGAGCGGCAGTTCGCGTCCGTCGCCGTCGGTGAGCACGATCGCATGCTGCGTGACCGTGGCGATCGTGTTCTCTTCGAGGATGACAATGTCCCGCGTGTAGGGCAGCAAGGCCGGGATGTCGCTGGCCAGCAGGTTCTCGTCCTGGCCCACGCCCAGCACGAGCGGGCTGGCGTTGCGAACGGCAACGATCTTGCCTGGCTCGCGCCGCGACATGACGACCAACGCGTAGGCGCCCCGGAGTTGCTTCACGCCGCGCCGAACGGCTTCCTCTAGGGGCACCCCTTCGGCATAGGCCTCGCCGATCACATGCGCGGCGACTTCTGTATCGGTTTCGGATCGGAATTCATGTCCATCCTTGGCCAATTCAGTCTTCAGTTCGAGATAGTTCTCGATGATGCCGTTGTGGATGATGGCGACCTGCTCGTAGCGGTCGAAGTGGGGGTGAGCGTTGGTGTCGGTCGGCCCGCCGTGAGTGGCCCAACGCGAATGGCCGATGGCGAGCCCGCACTCGTCGGGCCGCTGGCCCATGAGCTTGCCCAATTCGCTGAGCTTGCCCGCCCGCTTGAGGATGTTGATGCCCGACCCGTTCAGGTAGGCGATGCCCGCGCTGTCATAGCCGCGATACTCGAGCCGCTTGAGCTGGTCGTACACGACGTCGATCGCATTCCGCTGTCCGATGTATCCGGCGATGCCGCACATAAGTGATCAATGTACCTTCGGCACCTGCCAACCCCAAACGCAGGGTCCCAGAGCGTGTATCGCGCGATCTCAGTCGCTGGCCAGATACTCCGCAAGCAGCAGCGCGGTGTCGTTCAGCGCATCCACATGCGTCCGCTCGTAGCCGTGGCTGGTGTCCACGCCCGGCCCGATCAACGCCACCTCGGCGCGCCCGCCCGAGAACCAGTACGCTCCACCATCCGAGCCGTAGTGCGGATACACGTCGAGTTTCAGGTCGATGCCCGCACGGTCGGCGAGATCCATGAGCTTGCCTGAGAGCTTGCGGCTGTACGGGCCGTTGGAATCCTTGACGCAAAGTGTGCAATGGTGTTCGTCGCCCTGCAACCCCTCGCCCAGAGCGGCCATGTCCACGCACACGTACTCGCTGAGATTGTCGGGAAGCGAATCCATGCCGCCGTGGCCCACTTCTTCGAAGTTGGAGATCAGCACGTGCGTCTGCTGCGCCGGCGTGATGCCGTGGTCGCGAAGAGACTTCAGGGCCGCCAGAATGCAGGCCACCGCCGCCTTGTCGTCCAGGAACCGTGACCGCACGTAGCCCGAAGGCGATTGCTCGACGCGCGGGTCGAGGTGGACGAAGTCGCCCACCTGGATGCCCAAGAGACGCGTCTCTTCGGCGCTGGACGTGCGCTCGTCGATGCGGACCTCCAAGTTCTTGTCGTCCCGCGAGGCGGTACGGGCTTCCTTGTTGACGTGCGCAGCACCGTTGGCGAACACGATCGATCCTCGAATCGGGCGATCGTCCCGCGTGCGAATAGTGACACCTTCGCTCTCGACGGTCGGCCACATGATCCCGTTCAGGGCCGTACAGCGCAGGCGGCCGTTGCTCTTGATCTCGGCGACCATGAGGCCGAGCGTGTCCACGTGTGCGCTGACCGCGCGGGGACGGTCGTAGCCCAAACCTTCTGCGACCGCGACCAAGGCGCCCTTGGTTGTCTTGGAACTGGTCATCCCTAGTTCCTCCAACTCCTGTTGGACGAAGTTGACCGCCCATTCGGTGTCGCCCGTCGGGCTCGGCGTGTTCAGCAGGTCCACCAGGACCCGAACCAGGTACTCGTGATCGATAACGAAGCGACTCATGCGACCTCTGCGGGGAAGCCCATTATAGCGGCTTCCAGTTCCTTTGGCAGTCCTCGCTCCACTTCGCCGATCCGCTCCGTCCTCTACAGTGTGCGCTCAGGCGCGCAAGGTTGAACCACGGATGGCAAGACTGGACGGCGAACTTTGGAAGTGGAATCTGGCGAAGGTTGTGGTGGTCGACGTGACCGACGACTACCGGCTGATGCAACCGCCCCTGCCCTGCGAGTGCTACCCCATTCTCTGCGAGACGCTGCTGCCCCGGCACAATCTCGCCAAGAGTCTGCTCGACCGAGGCTTGGTGAACGGCTATCTCTATGACTGGCACGAGTCGCCGCCCGTCGAAGGGGGCGCATGGTACGTTGGCGTGGTCAGCGAAGACTTGGCCGGCGATCTCGCCGAGCCCTCGTAGGCGTGCCACAATCCGGGCGTGGACGGCCTCGCTTGCTCCATCACCCTGAACACGCGCTTCGACGCCGAGCAACGTCGTCGCTACCAGGACCCGCGCACCATCCAACGCCTGCTCCGCGATGCGAAGTCCATCGCCATCGTCGGCCTCTCGACCGAAAAGACCAAGGCGAGCAACATGGTGGCCTCCTACCTGCAAGACGAGGGCTACCGCATCGTCCCCGTCCACCCCAAGGCCAGCGAAATTCTGGGTGAGAAGTGCTACCCGACCGTTGCCGACATCCCGTTCCCGGTGGACGTGGTGGATATCTTTCGCCCTGCGCACGAAGTCCCCGAGATCGTGGAGCAAGCGATCGCGAACGGGGCGCGCGCGGTTTGGATGCAGCTGCGGATCGTCCATCTGGAAGCCGCCGACCGCGCCATCGAAGCGGGCCTGGTCGCCATCGTGGACCGGTGCATCAAGATGGAACACGGTCGGTATGGCGGACAGCTTCACTGGGCGGGCATGAACACCGAGGTCGTCACCTCGCGCAAGCGCTCGGTGCGTGAGTCTTGACTTCAGTCCTTGGCCTTGACCGACTTGTCCTTCTCAGCAGGACAGTTTCGGCCCAAACCGTCCTTCTGAAGGGGACAGATTCGACCATTCGCACCATCGAGGCCATCGCCCTTGCCGTCGTTTCAAGCCGGCCGTGACGTACACTCAACGCAACTCCATGAGCCCCGTGCTGCCCGTCATCCGCCCCGATTCGCTCGCCGAAACGCCGCTCAAGCCGATCAACGCCCCGCTCGTCGCCGATTGGCTGGTGCGGTTCATCCGCGACGAGATGGTGCGGCGGCGAGGGATCGAACGTGCCGTGATCGGCCTGAGCGGAGGCGTGGATTCGGCCGTCTCGACCTATCTGGCCACCCGCGCCCTCGGCCCGCAGAACGTGTACGTGTTCCGGATGCCCTACAAGATCTCGAGCCAAGCCAGCTTGGACCACGCGCAGTTGGTGATCGACGACCTCGGCGTGCCCGCCGAAACGGTGGACATCACGCCGATGGTGGACGGCTATGTCGGGGGCCAAGCCGGCATGGATGGGACGCGATTGGGCAACGTGTGCGCCCGCTGCCGCATGATCGTGCTGTTCGACCAGTCGGCACGCTTGCGCGCACTACCCATCGGGACGGGCAACAAGTCGGAGCGGCTGCTGGGCTACTACACGTGGCACGCCGACGATTCGCCGCCGATCAACCCTTTGGGCGATTTGTTCAAGACGCACGTCTGGGAACTTGCACGCGAGCTTGGAGTCCCCGAAGCGATCGTGGGCAAACCCGCCACCGCCGATCTGGTGCAGGGCCAAACCGACGAAGGCGACTTTGGCATCACCTACGAGCGCGCCGACCGCATCCTCCACCACCTCACGCGCGGCCTGACTCCCGAAATGCTGGTTCGCCACGGGTTCTCGGAGCAGGAGGTCGCTACGGTCTGGAAGCGGTTGTCGGGAACGCACTGGAAACGCCGCCCGCCAACCGTCGCCATGCTCAGCACGTCGGCGATCGGGGAGTACTACCTGCGTCCCGTGGATTACTGACCACTCCCAGCAGCAAGCAGGCGGCCAACCAGGTCGCCGTCGTGGGGAAGCCGAACGAGACCCCGACCAGAAAAGCCGCGAGCGCTCCCGCCAAGGGCCCACGCGCCGCCGAGGCAGAAACGAGGATCAGCCACAACGTCGCGAACAAGCCGATCACGCCGCGTTGGGCCGCGGCATCCAAGAGCCAACTGTGGAATGACGGGTTGCGCCTTTGGTGGTCGGTCAGGCTCGCTCTTCGGTCGGATGCAAGCCACTCGGCGGTGGCCCCCGGCCCTATGCCGACCAATGGGCTTGAAGCGAACGCCCGAAGCCCCGAAGCCGCCAGTTCCACCCGGACCTTCGCCGAGCCGCCGTCTGACTCGAACCGACGGGCCGTCGAGATCGGCGCGCCGACGCCGCTCCATAACGCCCCCACAACAAGCCCTAGGACGACCGCGCCGACGAACGCCGCCCTGGGACGTTGCCCGGTACGGAATCCAGCAACCAAGAGTCCGCCGACCGCCGCCGCGATGCCCGCGCGACTCATGGTGAGCGCCAGCGCGACCGCGAACAACGCCCCCAGCAGCATCACCCACCGACGATCCGGCCACAGCAGTAGAGTGGCAACGCCCATGGCGAGACCGATCGCAAGAAACGACGGACTTCCGAAAGTCGCAAACGGCCGGTACGCCAGCGCGGGCACGTGGTCGGTGCCCCAGGGCACGGGGTCGAAGTCGAGTTTCTGCACCAACGCATAGACCGCGGCCACGGTCAATCCGCCGATCCACCAAGGGAGCAGCCACGGTCCAGAGCGGGACGCCGCCACGAACACCCAAACCCCGACGACCGCGCAGATCAGCCCGTCGGCCCGCGCCTCCGAGCCCCAGAGCATCGTCAGCGATGGCCCCGTCGCCGCGATGGAAACGACGTACGAGGCGAGCAACGCGCCGAACGCACCCAGGACCTGCCTGTCAACAGAGCGATCCGACTTCATCAGGTGCGGGACCGAGGCCGCGAGTGCGCCTATGACGAGGGCCAGCTTGGGCAACTCGAACGCGTCGGCGCCCGGCCAGACCGCCACCGACAGCCCAAACGCCATCGCCACCAAAGGCCAACGGTCGAGGCTCAACGGTAGCGCCCACTGTCGTCGGCCCGCCTCACCAGGACGAAGTGGGCCACCACGGCAACGGCTAAAACCGCCGCCGGCACCATGGGCACTTCCCGGGCCGACATCTCGGGGTTGAACTTCATGGCCCATGCGATCAGCACCAAGCCGAGTCCCAGCAGATTCAGCACCCCCAGCTTCTTGCCGAGCGACACCCGGAACAAGGGGATGACCGCTCCGATGATGGTGAGGGCGGCGCCGCCGAGAACCAATCCGGAGAACAGCGGGATGATTCTGACGTTCGCGGCCACCGAGTCGAACTGGCCGAAGGTCGCCTGAACCAGCCAGAGTGCGGCTCCAAGGATGACCAGCGACAGGATGGGCACCAGCGCGTGGGTCGCCGAGAAGGGTTCTGCCGAGCTCGCCACCGGCCGGCTGACAGGAACCGAGACCGTCCGCGCACCCTCCAGCGAGACGAGGCAGTAAGAGCACTGCGTGAAGTTGGTCGGCAACGTCGCACGGCAACCTGGACATTCGAATCGCTGGACCGTCTCGGTGGTCTGTTGCGTTGCGTTCGACGCCGCCCTTCCGCCCGTCAGCATGAGGATGGCGTCGAGCGGCGAGGTGCGGTCAGACGGCTTTCTGCTGGACACCCAGCCGCGCATCTCGGGGAAGAACGCGACCAATGCGAGGATCAGCGGCAAGTACCACAGGCCGCCCAAACGGTCCAAGGCGGCAGCCGCACGAATGCCGACACCGGGATTCCCGAAGAAGTGGAGCGAACCAGACACGAACGCAAACCGGTCGGATGTGTTCGTCAAGAACCCGAATCCCTCGTCTTGCTGGTAGAGCAATCGCCCGGCCTTGGTGTACACGGACACAAAGCCCTCGCCCACCGTGTTGCTCCCCCAGGCGAAGGCCGCGCCTCCGGGCAAGATGTGTCCCCATTCACCCGTCGGCTTCACCGCGACCTTCCGCCCCATGGTCTTGGTGGCGGGCTCGTAAAGCTGAAGCTGGACTTTGCCCTCGGGCTCTCCGGGGACTCGCAGGAGCATGGCTTGGGAGTAGGGGTCTTGCGTGACCAACGACAGTTTCTCGTCGAGCTTCCAGTGCTCCATCGTGGCCCAGTGCAGAACCCAAGGTTCGTTTGCCGTGGGCACGAACTGGTAGAGGCGGAAATCCCACTCGCCTGGCGGACTGGGGAGCGTCACACTTTCTGGCTGGATTGTTCCCGAGGCCAACCCTGCGCGAATCGCGGCCACGCTCCAGCGCGTGTACACCGCAGGTTGGTTGCGAAAATCATAGTGGTGCTGGACGATCGAGTCGGCGGTCCTCAACCAGTCGTCCCGACCTCGGCCCTGCGGCTCCATGCCTCGAATATGGCCCTCGAGCTTGGCCGACTTCTTGGTCTCCGGATCGAAGACCAGGTTGCTGTTCCAAAGGAGGTCGTGGTCGTCCAAGAACCGATAGTGCGAGACGAAGCCCAGGTTGGGATCCTCTGGTTCGCCGACCAACTCGCCGGTTTCGGCGTTCACGACCCGGTGTTTCTGGTCAAGCGTCTTGTAGTAAACGTACTTGCCACTGCTGGAGATGGTCGTCGTGGAGAGGTGGTGGGAGTAGAACACCGGATACCACGCGCGGTCGATGACCGTCCGAGAGCCGCTCGTCAGGTCGACGACGATCAGGCCTTCCGACAGCGTGATCAGCACGACTTTGGTTCCCTTCAGGTCCATGTCGGCGATGGCCCCGTCCTTGGCGAGCAGGGTGGCTTCGCCCATCCCGTTGCGGTACCAAATCGGTGCGCCCCTTCTGGGGACGTCGCGGGTGCTGTCCTTGATATCTCGATCGAAGTAGCTGTGGAACAGCGTCGGATGGCCCAGATTGGACTGGGGCGTGCCGAACAAGACCGCCGAGTAGACGGGCAACGGGTAGCTGGCCAGCTTGCGCACCGAGTCGTCGTCCTCGCCTCGCAAGAGCCGATCGATCCGATCCACGTTCAGGACCGGAGAGTAGAGGAAATCGCTTCTGCCCGCGATGGGTGTGAAACTGGCCCGCAACAGGTCGGTGTTGGCCCATCCGCCTTCTGTGATCGCGGGCGTCGCGCCGGGGCGCATGACGCCGGTCAGGTTGTCGAATACCGCCCAGAGCGCTTGTTCGAGGGAGAGTTCTCGATGCTGGAACGCAAGGGCCGGCTCGGGCAAGCGGCTGACCGTCCCGGGCGCGACGTTCTCAGGGGGAAGGCCCATGGCGGCGAGGTCGGCGAGGATCTTGCGCGTGCCCGCTGCGTCCGGACTGGCCGACTCAGGCAGGGCGGGTTCCAGCGTCGCCGATTGGCCCGATTTCACCTCGAGTGTCTTGTTCGGGTCTTGGCTTGACGCCACGGTCACCGTGCCTTCGCCCACAGTCACACGGGCCCGCTCTCCCACCTTGATCACCTCGACCTGATAGCCCGTGCTGCGCGCAGCAGTCAAAACGGGGACGCCGCTCATCCGGAAGTGGGAGTTGCGGTCCAGCAGCCGCACGCGTGAGAGTGCGGCACCCTGAATCACCTCGAGTTCGACGCCCGAGGCACCCGCCACGCCGCGCAGGTTGTCGATGGCCGCCTTGACGAGAAGTTCGCCGCCCGGACGGACGCGGACCGTGGCGATGCGGCCGACCCAGATGTCCATCGGGCTGATTCCCTTCGACACCAGCTTGTCGCCGACGCGGAGTTCCATCCCGATCTGCAGTTCCTTCAATGGTTGACCCTCCCGGATCACTTGCGACTGCTTGTCGAACGCGACCAGCAACACGGGAAGGTCTTCCTCGGGGACGGATCCGTCCGTGGCCGTCGCGAACACCACGGCGGCGATCACAGCGATCAGCGAGATCAGTGCGGCGAGTTTCTTGCTCATTTCAAGCGGCTTCCTCAAGGAAGGTATGGACGTGGACTTCGCCGTCGAAGCCCTTGAGCGAAACACTTCCCCACACGCGAAGACCTTCCTGTTGGGCTGCGTGGGCCGCTGCGTTCGGGCCGATGGCGATGGGGAGCCCTTCCTTGCCGCACAGCGCCTGCAGGCGTGCCGCCATGTTCACGGCGGCGCCGAAGCTGCTCCACTCCTCGTGGCGCTTGGTCTCGACCAGTTGCCCCGCGATCGGGCCATCTTCCATCCCAATCGTGACGGACAGGCTTCTGCTTACCGAGAGACCGGTCGCCTCCTCTCGGGCCTTCCTGCAAGCCGCGAGCGCCTTCTTCACGCGTGCGGCGGGGTCGGCGTCTTCGAATCGGATCAGGATGGCGTCGCCAAGGGTCCGCTCGATCTTGCCGCCATGGCTCTCGAAGACGCTGCCGATGCGGCGGTGGAACCGAGCCATCAGGTCGCGAATCCCCTCGTCTCCAAGTTCCAGGGTCAGGGGTGTGAAATTGACCAAATCGATGAATACGATCGTCGCCTCGTTGGCGGTCTTGCTCGGCGCGACCAGATGGGATGCCGCCGAAACCAACGCAAACGACAAGAGACAGGCGGCAAGCGGGGTCAACGTGGGGACGATCGCAACGTGAAGCCACCCCATGAGGATGGGTGCCGCGATGGCCAACGACATCGCGACCGCGCCAAGAGCGAGACGGTGAGCCCGACGGTCCCGCAACGACGCGAAGGCCGCCAAGGCGGCAAAGACGCCAGCCAAGACCCAACCCAGATGCGGCGGCAGCCACGGGACCGCGTCCTCGGCTTGGATCAGACTCCGAACGGCGAGCGCATTGAGTTCGGTTCCCGACGTCCGCCCCTCGGGTCCCATGATCTGGTCGGCAGACGTCTCGCCAACCACGACGACTTTGCCCGCGAGGCTTGGCCCCTGACCGTGTAGGGCCTCGTGCAGCGGGACGACGGGCGTGGCGCGGTTCGGTGCCGGCAACCGAATCCAGAGGACTTCATCGGGAGGATCGAGGCGGCTCGAAATCACAGCGGCATGGTGCCACGTGGTCCCAAGGTAGTCCGTGATTCGCGTCACAATGCCACGCATTCGTCCGCCCACTTCCCAGGGCCACGCAATTCCGAAGCGGACTCTAGGGTTCTCGATGCGATCCGCGAAGTCGGGTTTGGCAAAGGCGATGCCGCCCGAGGCGTCGCGGTTCTCGCGTGCGATATGCGAAGCGATGAGAACGACCTCTGGCGCCGCGTTGTCGATCGCCCGGACGAGCGCGGCGTCGGCTTCGGGTCCAGTGCCCCTGAACTCGAGGTCGAACAGGACGGTCTTGGCATCATGCGCGGCGGTCTCCAAAAGGCGGGCGTAGAGCGGCCTGAGTTCGATGTTCTGGCTTACCCCGAGTTCGCTTCTGGCGAGGTCGTTGACGGCGACGACGACGACGTCGTCCTCGCGCTCGAGGGAATTGGAAGCCAAGCTCCGCTGATGCATCCACGCGAGTTCGATCTCGCGCAACCACGGCACGCCACCCACCAAGCGATCGGCGGCCAAGGTGCTCGCGACAACGCAAAAAGCCGCGGCCACCCACTGGGCGGTCGCGGCTTTGGACAGACTCAAGGATTTAGCGGTCTTGGAGCGAGTAGGCACCCGACGCCAGTTTGGCCACCGACACGTGGTTGCCGTCAAGGGCGGTCAGCTTGGACTCTTCCGGTCCAGCGCCCACGAACTCCCAAGACACGCGTGCGTCGGGATTGTCGGCCCCGATCTGGACGGGCTTGCGGTAGAAGCCGGCGATCGCCTTGGCCAAGTCCACCAGCGAACCATCGCCCTTCGGCTCCGATACTCTGTCAGCGCCGGGAACGGCCACCAAGAGGGCTTCCTTGCCTTCGACTTCGATCGACAGCAGGGCCGAGACCTTGGATTCGTTCTTGAGCGGGCTGTGAAGACGCTGACCGTTCAGCTCGAACCGCGCGACCTCCGGACCGTCGATCCCCGAGCGAACCACCACGGTGGCATGATCCGACGTCTGATAAGCAAGCGCGTAAGCGCCATCTTGCTCGGCCAGATAAACCTGCTCCATAGGAGCGCCCGCGATCGGAATCAGGCTGCTGGACGCGACGTTGCCCGCGTTGCGGAAGGAGATCACGGCGCCAAGCACGGCGACGGTCGCCACACCGCCAAGGGCGAGCGAGCGCCACCAAGCGGCAAAGCCCGGCTTCTCGGTGCGCCGCTGATCCCACACCTGCTTGTCGATGCGGGCGGTGATCCGATCCACCAGGTCTTCGGGCACGTCCACGCGCACGTCGCGCAGGCTCGCGATTTCCTTCATCGTCCGCTCGAAGGCGCGGTATTCGGCGGCGACTTGGCTGTTCGATTCGAGCGTGCGCTCGAACGCCTGCTTGATGCCGGCATCCAACTCGCCCAGATAGTAGGCCGAGAAATGCTCTCGGGCTTTGGTCTCGTTCATTTACGGGTTCCTCTGACGGTTCTGGAAATTGAGACTCAACCCAGTCGGAAAAGTTCCTCGTCTCGCGTGAGGATTTCGCGAAGTGACAGCCGCGCGCGGTTCAGGCGGCTTTTGACCGTGCCGATCGGCAGGTCCAAAGCCTCGGCGATCTCCTCGTACGAGAGCATTTCGACGTGGAACATCATGATCATGGCCTTCTGGTATTCGGCCAGTTGGTCCACGGCGTGCATCACGCGGTCCTCGCGCGAGCTGCGTTCGGCCTCCTGATACGGGTTCCGGTTGGGGTCTTCGATCTGCCGCGCCATCTCGCCGTCGGGGGTCTGGAGCATGGCGTCGAGGCTGGTGGTCTGCTTCGACCGATCCTTCTTGCGCAAGTCGAGGAAGCAGTTCGTGATGATCCGGTAAAGCCAGGTGGTGAACGCGCTCTGGCCCTTGAAGTTCTTCATCGCGTTGAACACGCGGACGAACGCGTCGCCCACCACGTCGGAGGCTTCCTCGGCGTTGCCGGTGAGCCGGAACGCGTACTTGTAGGCGCGCTCGGAGTGACGGCGGATGAGCTCGTCGAAAGCGGTCCGGTCGCCTTTCTGGCACCGTTCGATCAGGACGGTATCGTCCAATCCTGCCACGGTTACCTCCCCCTCACGGCGAGCGCCAACGCCTTTTGCTCTTCTTCCGAGAGCGTTCGGTCGGACTCGCCCTTCTGAAGCGGCTTGCAGAAGATGCGAACGTCGCTGCGCCCCACGACCCCGTTGAGGATGGCCCCTTCCCCGTTGTCGTCGAGCAGGGCCAAGGCGAACGACTGCTGGCCACCGACGTCGGTGAACGCGTCGTAGCGCACGATGCCCATGTGCCGCTTGGTGCGCGCCATTTTCTTCTCGATCACCGAGGTGCGCTGGTCGATTTGGTCCACCTTGCCTTCCAGCCGGACCTGCTCGCGCAGGTGGCGGTCCACGATCTCCTCGAGGTTTTCACCCGTCACGCCGCGGAGCAACGTGGACCTGGAAGCCTCGATGCGCTTGATCCGCCCCACCATCGAGGCCAACACGACGATGAGCGTGGCGATGATCGCCGACTGGCCCAACAGGACGTGGGTCGTAAACGGGGCAAGCTGCTCCAGGAGTTGCTGCATGGGGCCGACACGCTTGAGGCTGAGGTCCCTTAGTATAGCGGACCGGGCTGGTCGGGCTCGCTGGACCGCCGGGGCGGCGGGGCTACGGGTGGCGGTTCCGGGTGCCACGGTCTGTGCGGCCGGGGTTTGTCGCCCGCGGCCGGGACGGCGGCGTTAGGAGTGGCGGTTCGGGGTGCCACGGTCTGTGCGGTCGGGGTTTGCCGCCTGCGGCCGCCTCTCGCGCCGAAAGACCGTGTTCCCGAGTCTTCGTGTGTCCAGAACAGGCACGGCCTGCCGGGCAGAGACGTAGGCGACGAACGAAGCGAAATAAACCCGGTCAGGCCGTGGCACCCCTGGGTTCATGCTTGTCTGCCGCCGGGACGGCGGCGTTACGAGTGGAGGTTCGGGGGTGCCACGGTCTGTGCGGTCGGGGTTTGCCGCCCGCGGCCGCCTCTCGCGCCGCCAGACCGTGTTCCCGAGTCTTCGTGTGTCCAGAACAGGCACGGCCTGCCGGGCAGAGACGTAGGCAACGAACGAAGCGAAATAAACCCGGTCAGGCTGTGGCACCCGAACGTCAGCGGTTGGGAGGTTTGACCTCGACGGAGTCAACCGTGTAAAACGTTAGCCGGGTGCCGGCGGGGATGCGGATGTTCGGAGCATCCAGCTTGCGGGCCAGCCCGCGACCCACCTCGCCGGCCACACCGACCAAAGCGAAGGCGGCGCTTACCGCAGACGAGGCGTCGCCCGTGGCCAAGTCGAGCAGTTTGCCCGCGCGCAGCGTCTTGAGCGCGTCGTCCGCTCGGCGTAACTGGTTGGGCTCCACCAGCGACTCGGAACCCGAAACGCCCAAGCGGTCCAAGGCGTCGCTCAGAGCCGCCTTGGCGGCGGGCTGGTCGCCGAGGGCGGCCACATCGCCCGATTCGATAGCCTCGGCCAGGATCTCGAGCGTCTTGCGCGAATCGGGGTCGTCGAGCAATGCGCCCAACGATGGACCGGTGCCTCCCAGTTCTCGGGTCAGCGCCAAGGGCGCGGCCTGGCCCATGTTCGCTTTGAGTCGGCACGAGCCGCCATCCGGAAGCAGAAGGCTTTCGGGCTCGATTTCGAGCCGCGCGGGCTGGTTGGCCACCATGGTGAGCAGGTTGGCCTTGCGGCTGCGGACCACGCGCGCCGTGACCGGGGTTCCCTTGGGGATCGCGACCTCGCCCGCGATCGTCACGTCTTCGGCCACGACCAACACCACACGCTCGCCCTCGCCGCTGACGCCCGATTCGAGCCGCGTGAGCGTCATGACCGCGATAGGCGTTTCCGCGGGAACGACGAGCGGCGGCTTGGCCGACGCCTCGCTCTGGGGCGGCGAGGTCTGGCAACCGACGAGGCTCAGGGCGAGGGCCGAGCAGGCCGCGACCGTTCGCAGTGGGTTCACACCGAACCATACGCCGCCGAGACATGATCCGCTTCACGAGTTTGAGGGGGATTGGCGGCAAGTGCCGCCCCATGGGAGGCACGGTCTGCCGGGCAGGGACTTTCTTCGTGAGCGGATGGTGGTTGAGCACGGTCAGACCGTGGTACCCAGGTTCTTTGGGGTTGCTGGGAGGTGTTTGGGTTCCCGGGTTCCCCTTCGAGACTTCGGCCCTTGGAGTCTTGGGCGAGCGAGACGTGATGGATGGAGCGGGCCGAACCTCAGGGTGACCCGGGGTCGTGCTTCAAGGATTGTCCGTCCGGCGGCGTCAGGCTGAGGGCGCGGCGGGGGCGTTCGGCCTCTTGATTATTCAAGTTTCGAGCCGCGCGTCTCGAAGTCGACGTCGCCTAGTCCCGAGAAAGGCACGGTCTGCCGGGCAGAGACTTTCTTCGCGAGCGGGTAGTGGTTGAGCCCGGTCAGACCGCGGCACCCCGGCTTGCAGGTTGGTCGCCTCGCGCCGCGTCGTATACTTCAGCCGTGGCTGTGAACATACAGGGTCGTCTCGATGCCGGCGGCAAGCGGTTTGCGATCGTCGTGGGCAGGTGGAACGAGTTGGTCACCAAGGAACTCCTCGAAGGGGCCTTGGACGAGTTTCGTCGTCACGGCGAGCCCGAGGTGGTCGTGGTGTCCGTCCCCGGTTCGTGGGAGATCCCTTCGGCGGTGCAGCCGCTGGTCCACAACGGAGGATTCGCAGGCGTCGTCTGTCTGGGCTGCATCCTGCAGGGCCAAACGCCCCACGCGCAGCAACTGGCTTCTCAGGTGGGTTCGGCCCTGATGAACCTGCAAGTCGGTTCGGGCGTGCCCATCGCTTGGGGCATCCTGACGCCGGACACGATGGACCAAGCGCTGGACCGCGCGGGCCTGAAAGTGGGCAACAAGGGCCGCGAAGCAGCGTTGGCCGCCATCGAAATGGCTTCGGTTTTGGAGTCGCTCGCACCCCACCCGAACGCATAGCCTTGCCGCCATCGCGGGTCAACCGGTACAATGGCGGCAGGAGTCACCACGGACTGGTGGAAACGGAGGTCGGAGCACGGAAGCTCCCTCCCATAACTCCTCACCCCCTCTCGAACCGCGACCGGTACACTCGGTTTCGCCATGAGTTCCCCCGTAACCAACCGCTGGGATGCCGCGCTCGCTCCTTCGGACCCCCTTGAGCAACTGGTCTACGCGTCCAACCTGCTCGGCTCCGATCCCCGCGTGACCAACTTCGGCGGCGGGAACACCAGCGCCAAGATCCCCATGGCCGACCCGCTCACGGGCGAGCCGGTCGAAGTGCTTTGGGTCAAGGGCTCGGGCGGCGACCTCGGTTCGGCGAACGCAGGCGGCTTCGCGAGCCTCTACCAAGACAAAGTTCTCGCGCTCGAGGGCAAAGGTCTCCCCGAGGACGAGATCGTCGCCCTCTACAACCACTGCACGTTCAACCTGAACCCCCGCGCGTGCAGCATCGACACGCCGCTCCACGCGTTCGTGCCCTATCGGGCCGTCTCGCACCTGCACGCCGATGCCGTGATCGCCATCGCCGCCAGCCGCAACGCCGAGCGCTTGTGCCAAGAGGTCTGGGGCGGGCGCATGGGCTACCTGCCCTGGAAGCGCCCCGGGTTCGATCTGGGGCTCATGCTGCGCGACCTGATCCGCGACAACCCCGGCATCGAGGGCGCGCTCATGGGCTCGCACGGCTATATCTGCTGGGCCGACGACTGGCAGAACGCCTATGCTCTGAGCCTCGACCTGATCAACCAGGCCGAGGCCTTCATCGCCTCGAAGCGCACGGTGCATCCGTTCGGCGAGCCGATCAGCGCCTTGCGGCAGGACGACGCCGAGGCCAAGTGGCGGCGGCTGTTGCCGATGTTGCGCGGCCGGGTCGCCCACAACGGTCAGCGGTTGATCGCCAACGTGGACCAGAGCGAGCCCGTGTTGGAGTTTCTGAGGCGCGCCAAACGGGACCGGCTCGCCGCGCTCGGCACGAGCTGCCCAGACCACTTCTTGCGAACGAAGATCCGTCCGCTGGTGCTCGACTGGGACGGCGTTGCCGATCCCGCCAGCGTGCTCGCCCCCGCACTGGAGGCGTTCCGCGAGGACTACCGCGCCTACTACGAGCGGTGCAAGCGGCCCGATTCGCCCGCCATGCGCAACCCCAATCCCAGCGTGGTGCTGGTCCCGGGGCTGGGCATGGTCTCGTTCGGCAAGAACGCCGCCGAGGCGCGCATCACGGGCGAGTTCTATCGCAACGCCATCGCCGTGATGGAAGGCGCGGAGACTGTCGACGAGTACGTGGCGCTGCCCGAGCAAGAAGCGTTCGACATCGAGTACTGGCTGCTCGAGGAAGCAAAGCTCAAGCGGCAACCCCCCGAGGCCGAACTCAGCCGCCAGATCGCGGTGATCACGGGAGCCGCGCAAGGCATCGGGCTCGCCACGGCCAAGCAGATGGCTTCGCTCGGGGCGATGGTGGTTTTGTTGGATCTCAACGCTTCAAAGCTGTCCGAAGCGGTGGGCGAAGTGGCTAAGATCGCGGGCAAAGACGCGGTACTGGGCATCCCCTGCGACGTGACCGACTCTGCGGCCCTCAAGGCAGCCTTCGACCGATGCGTGTTGCGCTATGGCGGGGTGGACCTGCTCGTGGTCAACGCGGGCAACGCGCGGCGCGGGACCGTGGCGGACACAAGCTGCGAAGACTACGACTTCCTGAGCAACCT
>JBDHZD010000025.1:0-39933 GCA_039811705.1 Fimbriimonadaceae bacterium
TGACGCTCGGAATCGTCGCGTCCACGGAATCCACCCGGAACCCCACCTGGAATGTTCAAGCCCGCCGGAGGTCCTCCGACGCCGCCCGCCGGCGGACCGCCGGCCGACTGCTGCACGCTGGCCATATCGACGCTCAGTTCGCGATCGAGGCGCACCACGAGGCCGATGTCAAGGGCAAACCAGAACGTCTCGTCGACCTTCAAGCGTTGGCCATCGAACTCGTTCGCGGGTTCTTTGTCGTCGCTGCCGGGCTGTCGCTCGGGGCGAGCGCCGATCTCGACGGAGTGCTTGATCTTCGCGCACGGGAAACCGCGTTCCCACTCGACGCCCAGAAACTCGCCTCGGGCCGGAAAGACCTGCACCAAATTGTTCGTTCCATAGAGGTTGTTCAGGTCCAGCTGACCGAACTGAAACCGGCTGGGCCACGCATCGCCGGGCCGCACCGTGTTGGACGGCAACACCGGCATGGGGAAGTTCGCAAAGAGATTCGTGGTCGAACCCACCCCCGACGTGCCCTCGAACGGCCAATAGGCCGGCACCGCACCCCAAAGCTGCCGTCCAAGGCTATTCAGCTGCATGTAGATCGAAGCCAATTCGGACTCGTCGTACGCGCGCCCGTCCGGATTCTGAAGAGTGGACAGGAAAACGTTCTTCTTGCCCGGCAATGGCGCCGCCGACATGCGGATCAGCGCGTTGCCATCCGGGTACAGGTTGTCCACCGAATAGGTCATGCGGAACTTCTGTTGCTCCAATTCCTGTTCGGAAGCGCGCGCACCAAGGCGGTTTTGCTCTTCTTCGATGCTCGTGTACGACACCGTGTTGTCCACCGAGTAGGTGTACGTCCGGTCCGGTCGCCAAGCGTAGCGCAATCGGAACCCGTCGGCCGGCACCGGGATCGTGGCCGAGTTTTGCACCGACACCTCGATCGACGAGGTCTCCACGATCACGGGCTGGCGGTTGACCTGCTGGTACAGCTTGATTTCGATGGTGTGCGTCCCGTCGGCGATCGCCCGGGCCTTGGTGTCCAACGGATAAACGTAATAGTTGCCCTTGACGTCTGGGATCGTGCCTTCGATGAAACGGCCGTTGATGAACACGCCGATAAACGCATCGCTCGGGATGCTGTCCTTGGGCATGGCGATCTCGACGACCTCCCTCACCTTGGCTCCGTCGGCGGGACGAACGATGGTGAACGGGGCTTGAGCCATCGCTCCAGCCGCGGTCAGAGTTGCCAGGAATGCAACGATTCGCTTCATGGATGTACCAAAACCGAGACACCCAGCGGGTGCCTGCTCCTATTATGACGTCTCCTCGGGCACCCAAGGTCACGTCGCCGGCGTGTGCCCCGTGGACTTCTGGAACCATTGACCCCGTCTCCAAGCCCTCTGCCACTCACCTGGCATCAAGGAACACGAAACCCGACCGATCGGAAGGCTAGACGCCCCGACGCAACACGACGAACTCGCCGCGCTCCGTTTCAATCCGGTAACCCAGGTGCATCATCAGGGCGATGAGCGACGCATTACCGGGATCCGTCCAGGTGCGAAAGATGCTCAATCCTCGCTCCCGCATCCAGCGCTCGCCCGACGCGACGAGGCGAGACGCCAGGCCCGAGCGACGATGTTCGGGTTCGACCCAGAAGGTCGAGAAGAGACCGAACGTCGAGCCGTCCTCCCACGTCTCTCGGCGGACGATGGTGTGTCCCGCAAGGCCCTCGGCTACCACCGCCACGAACACGCCCCCGTCGCACTGGGCTGGGTCCAGATGAAAGCGCACCCGCTCGCGAAGCCAGTCCAACGCATACATCGAGCCGCCACGCTCTTCGCCCAGCACTTCGACCAACGTGGCTCGCATGCGCCAGGCCACCCACGCGATCTCTTCGTCGGAGCCGGATGCGATGGGTCGGATCAGCGCTTCCATACCACGGCGTCCGAGTTGAGGATCGCCTGAACCCCAACCGTCAAGGCGGCCAGTTCGGTCGGTTCTGCAACCGCCGATTCGGCTTCGCCGACGGCGACGAGTTTGGCCGCCGCTTCGGGGTCGGTCCGGTACCGTGCCCGCTGGTCCGCGACCAGGTCCTCCAGAATCGCGAGTTCGCCGAACGTCGGATTGCGTCCAGCCAACGCCAGGAAGGCGAACTGGAGCCTGCTCGGCGTGTCGGCGCGAGCCCCCAGCGCACGTTCGGCCAGCACGCGGGCGGCCTCGACGAACTGGACGTCGTTTAGCAGAGCCAACGCCTGCAGCGGCGTGCTGGTCGATGGTCGGCGCGTGACGCACGCCTCGCGCGAGGTCGCGTCGAACAGCATCATCGTGGGGACGGGCGTCGTGCGCTTCCACGTGGAATACAGGCTGCGCCGATACAGCCCTTCGCCCTTGCTCTGGACGAACGGAGGGCTGAACGCGTTGTTTTCCTGCCACAGTCCGGCGGGTTGATAGGGGTTCACGGGAGGACCGCCTACCTTCTCAACCAGAAGGCCCGATGCGGAGAGAGCGACATCCCGAAGCATCTCGCCCGAGAGCCGTTGACTCGGGCCGCGGGCGAGCCACCTGTTGGCGGGATCGAGGTTGTTGCGCCGCGCCGAATCCTGCGCGTAGGTTGCCGAGAGCGCGATGCGGCGAAGCGTCTTCTTCACGTCCCAGCCGTCTTCGACGAAACGCCGGGCCAAGAAGTCGAGCAACTCGGGATGGCTGGGCGCAGCGCCCTGTACGCCGAAGTTCTCGCTGGTCTCCACAAGTCCCGTTCCGAACATCGCTTGCCAGAAGCGGTTGACGGCCACGCGGGCCGTGAGCGGATGATCCGCCGAGGTGGCCCACCGGGCGAGCGCGAGCCGGTCGTTGCGCGCGGCTTTCAGCGGCGGCAGGACGGCAGGGACGCCTCGCTTGACGAGCGTGGCCCTGCTCTTGGGCGCATCGTACTGGCCCCGCGCCAGCAGGTGGGCGGGAATCGGGGGCTTGGCTTCGCGCATCACCGAAATCTCGCGAATCTGCTCCTCGAACTCGGCCAGCCGCTTCTCGGCGTCCATCAGGGCTTGGCGCGCCTGGGCGACGCCCGGTTCGCCGCCATGGATCCAGGCGTCGCGCGGGTCGGCGGGGCGACCGTCGAACAAGGCGCGGACTTCGGTGGGCCCGATCTCGCGGGCGAAGAAGGCGACGTCGTCCACCTTGCCACCCTTGAACCCGGCGTCGCGGAACCGCTGGCCGAAGCACCAATCGCCGCCGCTTGGGCCGTGGTCGCCGTAGGCTGCGGTCCGCTTCCACAGGTCGTCGGCCAAGGTCTTGGTGCGCAGGGGCTTGCCGTTCAAGTAGAGCCGCAGCCCCTTCGCCGAGCCGCTGCCGTCCCATGTCCAGGCCAGGTGGGACCACTGCTCTTTGGGGATGCGCGAGGCGCTTCGCACCGCGACGGCGTTTCCCGGCCAATGGCGCATGACGCGGGCCGTGACGAACCCGTCTTCGAGCATCAGGTCGGAACCGCAGAAGCCGACGTCGGTGCCGCCCGTCCGGTGCAGCAGCACGACCGGCCCCTTCTGGCCCGGGTCGCTGAGCCAGAACGACCACGAAAACGGCTCCCAGCGGTCCTTTGCCGGAAGACCCTTGACCGCCACGCCGTTGTCGCCATCGAACACAGCGGCCGCGCCTCGGCGACCGGCCGAGGTAGCCAGGCCCGCCAGCGCCGCACCGTGGGCATCGCCCGAGACGCCGCTTGCGAACTTGCCTTCCTTCGGGTTCTCGAAGTCGAGGATCAGCGCCGGACCGGCGGGGGCTTTGGGTTCGGCCGTGCGTGCCGAAGCCTTGGCTTGTGCCAAGCGCTCGCGGGCGGCGTTCCGCGCTTCCTTGAGCGTGTTCAGCGTGGCTTCCTGTTCGGGCGTCGGCAGGAGCAGCGAGGGCGTGGGCACGATCTCGGTGCTGAGCAACAGGCCGTACTCCTCGATCGAGTTGAAGTAGGCGTAGAACTGGAAGAACTCGCGCTGCGTGATGGGGTCGAACTTGTGGTCGTGGCAGCGAGCGCACGCCAGTGTCAGGCCCAACACAGCGGTACCGAACGTGGCCGTCCGATCCACGGCGTATTCGGTCTTGAACTCCTCGGCGATCGAGCCCCCCTCGTTCGACTGCCGGTGGAGCCGGTTGAAGGCCGTGGCCAGGACTTGGTCGCGCGTGGCGGTGGGCAGCAGGTCGCCGGCCAACTGCTCGGTGAGGAACCGATCGTAGGGCATGTTGGCGTTGAGCGCGCGGACCACCCAATCGCGGTACGGCCAGGTCGGCATGAGCAAGTCGGATTGATAGCCGTAGCTGTCGGCGTAGCGGGCGACGTCGAGCCAATCGGTGGCCCACCGCTCGCCGAATCGGGGACTGGCCAGCAGCCGATCCACCACGCCCTCCCGGTCGCCTGTGCGAAGAAAGTCGGCGATCTCGGCCTCTGTGGGCGGCAACCCGGTGAGGTCGAGCGTGACGCGACGCAGCCAGCGCTCGGGGCTCGCCGGCGGCGAAGGCGAGAGGCCCTCTTGCCGCATGCGGGCGAACACGAACCGATCGAGGTCGTCGCGCGCCCACCCTTCACCCGTCTGCGGGACGGGCACCCGCTTGGGCAGCGGCTCGAACGACCACAGTTTGGTGTACTTCGCGCCCTCGAGAATCCATTGGCGCAGGAGCGACTTTTCACGGTCGGTGAGACTCTTGCCGCTGCCTTCGGGCGGCATGGGGTTCTCGGGGTCGTGGATGCGCTTCAGGATCAGGCTGTTCTCGGGGTCGCCCGGCACGATGGGCCACTTGCCGTTTCTCGCGGCGAACGCGCCCTGCGGCGTGTCGAGCCGGAGATCGGCCATGCGGCTGGATGGGTCGGGTCCGTGGCACTTGAAGCACTTGTCGCTGAGGATGGGGAGGATGTCGCGCCCGAAGTGAACGGGGTCGCGGGCCGGGGCGCTTTGGGGCGTCATCAGGCACGCGGCGACGAACCACCCCGCGCCCGCGGCAAGGCCCGCACGTCCGATCCAGGGCGACTTCGCCATGGCGCGAAGATTACCGAAGGAGTTCAGGGCCAAGCGTGGGAAGCGGGGGTACCACGGTCGGTGCGGCACGAGGCGTTTCGCCAGCGACCTTGGTTGCGCCGTCAGACCGTGTCCCACCGGGTCGGACCAGCACGGCCTGCCGGGCAGCGACGCCCCCGAAGGACCATACGGATGGACGCCCGGGTCAGGCCGTGGCACCCCGATGCGCCACCTTCCGGGGTGCCACGGTCTGTGCGGCAAGAGGCTCTTCGCCAGCAACCCCTGTTGTGCCGCCAGACCGTGTCCCACCGGGTCGGACCAGCACGGCCTGCCGGGCAGCGACGCCCCCGAAGGACCATACGGATGGACGCCCGGGTCAGGCCGCGGCACCCCGAGGTGCAACCTTTCCGGGTGCTACGGGCTTGCTGGTGGGTGGCTCAAGGTACGGGCGGGTTGCGTTGCGGGATCGGGGAGACCGCGCGAATCCGGTTGATCTTGCCGTCGCTGTAGGGTACGCCGATCATGGGCACCACGCGCGTCCGCGTGACTCTGGCTCCGTGCAAGAAGGCCTGCCATTCGCCCGCCGATTCAAAGCCATAGGCCTTGAAGCCGCCGATCAAGCTCTCCATATAGTCGGGTGATTGTCGCGATGCAAACGCTTGGAAGCTCTCACCCACATTGGGCAAGGCGACGCCTTGCGACATAGCGGCGCGCAAAGCGATTTCGGCCTCGGTGGCTCTGCGGTTCTGGCGCGCGAGTTCCGCAGCGACCTGTTCGGAGAATCGCGCCGAGCCCGCCGCCTTGCGGTCGCTCGACGCCAAGGTCGGCCCGAACGAGAAGACGAGAGCATCGGGGTACGGCTGTGGACGTGGCAGCTTCTCCAGCTTGCGCCGATCCGGCTTGATCTCTGTGAAGTCTTGGGCTCTAAGGGGGTCGCCGGGCCGGCTAGGCAGGTCAATGCGCACGGTGCGGCCGCCTTCGCTGAGCGTGACGGATGCCGACGCATAAAGGAGGAGCGATTCGCAGTCGAGTAGCGCGTCGCCTAGTTCGCTGGCCACTTGCGTCGTCGCCAACAGCTCACGAGCTTTGGCAACGGTTTCACGGTCTCTCAGCACCCTTTCGTTTGGCCCAGCGGCCTCGATGAGCGCGCCGAGGGAAGCGTTGAGTTCGTCCATCGCGGCCAGATTGAACAGGTTCTTCGATCGCACGAAGGTGAATTCGTCCTGGCGGGCGACGAGATAACCGTTCGACTCGGCTTCGCGCCTCAGTTCGTCACCGGTCAGCTTGATCAGGCGCGTTTCGAACTCGGACGGCTGGGCGTGCGTGGCCAAAACGGTGACTGGGTGCACAGGCGGTCTCGCCTGCGGACCGAGCAAGGCCACGCCGAGGAGCAGAACTGTCCAATCAACCATTCCCGCCACCACCAGGACCTTCTTCCAAGCTCTGGTCCTCTGTCAGGAGTGCGGCGGTGCGGTCGTTTCGGTAGCGGCTGAAGGGACCCTGCACGGGATTGATGGACACCCACTTCTCTTGACCACCATTGGTCGTAATCCGCAATTTGTAGTAACGAGCCGTTTGAGCCGGAACGATGCGGGGGCCCGATTCGCCAGACCAATTGTGGCTGATGATGAATCGGGTCGCGAAGTATGAGTTCCAGGGCGGCAACGTGCTTGTCGAAGCATCGCACTCGCTCTGATAGGCATGGCTGTGGGACTGGACTCCGTATGGTACTGGGTAGATGTTCATGTTGGCGATCGTGCGCACGGGTTCGAAGGCATAGCTCTCCGGATAGCTGTATGTGTCCGCAGGAACTGTTGACCAGTCCGCGACCAAACCCGACGCCAACACGATGCTCAATTGCAGGGTTAGCTCCATGAGCAGAGTATGCCCCCCCCCTTCACATTGTGTCAACACTTACTGTGCAGACTTGAAAACCATTCGAACGGACCTTGCCGGCTCAAGTTCCGGGCCGCACTTGAACCATCCGCTGGAGAAGAATCAACAACGGCTGCTAGCTCGGCCTCCTAGGTCGCAACAACCCAGAGTCATGGTCTAAACTCGGCCATGCCAAACGCCCCGGACCGAACCTGCTATGACGTCGTCGTTGTCGGGAGCGGGCACAACGGCTTGGTCGCCGCCGCGTACCTGGCCAAGGCCGGCAAGTCGGTGCTGGTCCTGGAGCGCAACGCAACCCTGGGAGGGGCGACGGCATCGAAGAAGGTGTTTCCCGACTACGACGCCTACCTCTCCAGCTATTCGTACCTCGTGTCCCTGTTCCCGAAGAAGATCGCCGAAGACCTGGCTCTCCGCTTCGAGACCAGGCAACGCCGGACAGCTTCGTTCACCCCGTACATCGCCCCCGACGGAAGCCACCGGGGGCTGGTGATGTCAAACGTAGACGAGGCGCGTTCGCGCCAGTCGGTGTGCGAGTTGGCCGGCGACCAGCAGTGGGCCGACTACCAACGCCTGATGCGGTTGGAACTGGCGCTGGCCGCCCACGTCTGGCCCACGCTGCTGCAACCCCTCCGCTCGAAACGAGACTTCGAAGCGGCCATGAAGACGGAGGTCGAGCGCGAGGCTTGGACGTCGTTCGTGGAGGAGCCGCTGGGCCGCGTCATCGAGCGCTACGCCCACCACGATGTGTTGCGCGGGTTGCTCATGACCGACGGCAAGATCGGCGTGTTCACCGAGCCCCACGACCCCAGCCTGCTGCAGAATCGGTGCTTCCTCTACCACGTTGTGGGCGGTGGCGACGGCGAGTGGCGGGTCCCGGTGGGCGGTATGCGGTCGCTGGTCAACGCGTTGGTGCTCGCCGGTCGGGGCTCCGGCGTCGAGTTCATGACATCGGCAGAGGTCAAGCGGGTGGACTTGGGTCCCGCGCGTCATACGGTCGCTTTTGTGAACGGAGACGGTCGAGAGACCATGGTCGAAGCCGAGCACGTACTGGTCAATGCGGGACCCAAGACGTTCGCCCGCATCTTCGGGGGCGAATGGAACCCGGAATGCGAAGACGAAGGATCGGTCATCAAGATCAACATGCTCCTGAAGCAACTCCCGAGAGTTCTTGCCCAGGGGGTCTCCTCGGAAGAAGCGTTCGCAGGATCGTTCCACATCGACGAGGGGTACGCCCAGATGCAACGTTCCTACGAGACGGCCCGTGGCGGAGTCATCCCCAACCCGCCTCCCGGCGAGATGTACTGCCACACGCTGACCGACCCCTCGATCCTCGGCGACGACCTCCGCGCCAAGGGCTTCCACACGCTCACGCTCTTCGGCCTCGACATGCCCTATCGTCTGTTTGCGGAGGACCACGACGCCCGGCGCGAACAAGTCTTGAACCTCTATCTCGACGGGCTCGACCGAGTCTGCGAAGGCTCGTTCCGCGAGTGTCTGGCCCTGGACCGCGAAGGACGCCCGTGCATCGAGATCAAGACCCCTCAAGACCTCGAACAGGAGATCGACTTGGACCAGGGCAACATCTTCCACAACGCGCCGTCTTGGTTCTATGCGGAGTCGGCCGAGGACGCGGGAACCTGGGGAGTTGATACCGCGCATCCGCGTGTTTATCTGGCGGGTTCGTCCGCCCAAAGGGGTGGCGCGGTGAGCGGAATCCCGGGTCACAACGCGGCCATGCGCGTGCTCGGACGATAAACTCGGCCGCCTAGGGTCCGAAATCCGTCATCCTACGCCGGCATTGAACATAATCCAAAACAGCATGCGACCCACCGACGTCGGCGATCCGAACTACTACCACCGAGTGGTGGATTGCCAGTGGGCGTGCCCGGCGCACACCAACGTGCCCGAGTACATCCGACTCATCGCTCAAGGCCGATTCGCAGACGCCTACCTGCTCAACCGCGAGTCCAACGTGTTCCCCGGCATCCTGGGCCGAACATGCGACCGGCCGTGCGAACCGGCCTGCCGCCGCACGCGAGTGGAGGGCAAGCCCGTGGCCATCTGCCGCCTCAAACGCGTTGCCGCGGACCACAAAGGCGACATCGCCGAACGGCTGCCCAAAGCGCCCGCCCAGAAGAACGGCAAGCGCATCGCGCTCATCGGCGCGGGACCGGCCTCGCTCACCGTAGCGAACGATCTTGCCCCGCTCGGGTACGAGTGCACCATCTTCGAGGCTGGCCCACGACCGGGCGGCCTGATGCGCATCAACATCCCCTCCTTTCGGTTGCCCGAACACGTTCTCGATGAAGAAATCGGCTACATCCTGGACATGGGGGTGGATCTGCGAGCCAACACGCCCGTGACCAGCCTGAAATCGCTCCTCGAAGAAGGCGGCTACGATGCTGTGTTCGTCGGAAGCGGTGCGCCGAAGGGCAAGGAACTCGAACTGCCCGGCCGCCACGACACCGACCAGATCTTCATCGGCATCGAGTGGCTGGCCTCGATCCACTTCGGCCATATCGAAACCGTCGGCGAGCGCGTGCTGATCATCGGCGTGGGCAACACGGCGATGGACTGTTGCCGCTCGGCCAAGCGCATCGGCGCGAAAGACGTCAAGGTCATCGCCCGCAAGACGCGCAAGTACTTCAAGGCCTCCCCGTGGGAACTCGAAGACGCCGAAGAAGAGCAGGTCGAGATTCTGGAGAACCTCTCGCCGGTCCAGTTTGTCGTGGAGAACGGCAAGCTTGTGGCCATGGAGTTCGACAAGTTCGTCTCGTCCGAGGTGGACGGCAAACTGATCCAAGAACCCGCCGGACGCGTGACCATCCCGTGCGACACGGTGATCCTCGCCATCGGTCAGGAGAACGCCTTCCCCTGGATCGAGCGCGACTTCGGCATCGAGTTCGACAAGTGGGACGTGCCCGTGGTGGACAAGACGACGTTCATGTCCACGCGCGAGGGCGTGTTCTTCGGGGGCGATGCCGCCTTCGGTCCTGCCAACATCATCTGGGCCGTCGAACACGGCCACCAAGCGGCGATCTCCATCGACCGCTATTGCCAGGGTTTGCCCCTTGACGAGCGTCCGCCGATGGGCATGACCCTGGCCAGCACCAAGATGGGCCTGCACGAGTGGGCGTACAGCAACAACTACGACCCCCGCGCGCGGCAGAAGATGAAGCACGTGGACCTGCCGGTCCGATTCTCGAACATGACCGTCGAGGTCGAGGAGGGCTTTACCGAGGAGCAGACCCGCGCCGAGGTCGAGCGCTGCCTGAACTGCGACATCCAGACGCACTTCACCGACAAGCTTTGCATCGAGTGCGACGCGTGCATCGACATCTGCCCGACCGACTGCCTGACTATTGCTCCCGTTGAGGGGGATACGGTCGGTGCCCTGACGGCGCCTCGATTGGAGCCGCACCAGCCGTTGTTCGTTTCGGGCGCATTGAGGCAGACGGGCCGAGTCATGGTGAAGGACGAGAACCTGTGCCTGCACTGCGGACTTTGTGCCGAACGCTGCCCGACCTACGCATGGGACATGCGGAAGTTCGCGCTGCACCAGCCGTACGCGGGTCGTCCGGCGCCGTTGCACACGTTGCGCGTGCTTCAGGAGGCGTAAGGGCGCGGGATCGGTCCAAAATTGGCGCGATGGTGTCTCTGCTCGTCGTCGCCGCCTTGGTCCGTGCCGACCTTCGTCCGGCGATGGACCGTCCCAACGTGATCCTCGTGTTCTTGGACGACGCGGGCTACGGCGACTTCGAGCACAACGGCAACCCGGTCATCGAGACGCCGACCATCGCCCGGATGGCGCGCGAAGGCGCCAACTTCACGCAGTTCTATGCCGCCTCGGCGGCGTGCACGGCCTCTCGCTACTCGCTCCTCACAGGGCGCTATCCCAAGCGGTCGGGCTTTCCGTCGTGGGTGCTCGACCCTGGTTCGCCACAGCATTTGACGTCTAGCGAAACGACGCTGGCGGAGGTGCTGAAGGCCAAGTGCTATGCGACGGCAATATTCGGCAAGTGGCATCTTGGCACCCCCAACGAGCGGAACGGGCAAACGCCTGACGCCCTCCCCCTTGCCCACGGGTTCGACCGATGGATCGGGACCGACGTCTCGCACGATTACGACGCTTCCCGACTAATGGAAAGCCATGCGGCGGGCTACCGAACCATTGCGAACGGCTTGACCAAGCAACCGGACGTCTGCGCCTCCCTCACCGAACGTTACGCCGATGCCGCGATTGACTTTGCGCGCCAGAACCGCGAGAAGCCCTTCTTCGTGTACCTGGCCCCCAACATGCCGCATCTGGGCTTATTTGTCGGCAAAGCATTCGCCGGTCGCTCGCGGCGCGGGATGTTGGGCGACGTGATGGCCGAACTCGACCACCACCTGGGTCGCTTGTGGAAGACAGTCGAGGAGATGGGTCTGGCCAAGAACACGCTCGTCTTGGTGACTTCTGACAACGGACCATGGATCCGCTACCAGAACACGGCTTCCGACCCCAAGTACGGCGAGGCGCGGATGCACGTGGGCTATGCGCAACCGTTCCGTGACGGCAAGGGCTCGTCGTGGGAGGGAGGGCATCGGGTGCCGGGAGTGATCTACTGGCCGGGGACGATTCGCCCGGGCCAGCGCTTGGACCCCATGAGCACGTTGGACGTTTTGCCGACTCTGGCAGCCCTTGCTGGGGCTAAGGTTGGGCACCCGGTAGATGGCCGCGACCTGTGTTCCACCGTGCTGACCGGCAAATCGCCCGCAGATTCGTTCGAGTTCGTGTATTCGGGCTCGGACAACCAGGGCTGGGCGATTCGGCAGGGACCTTGGAAGCTGCACATCCGCATCACCTCGCAGACCGGCGACTCGTACGGGTTCGCGGCTTCGCGCGAGACGCCGCTGCTGTTTCAGGTGGAGCAGGACTTGGGCGAGCGCTTCGACCGCTCGTCGGAGCAGCCCGCCATCCGCGACCGGCTGCTCAAGCGGCTGGCTGAGTGGGAGCAGGGTGAGGGCAACGTGCGTGAGGCCTGTGTCAGGAACAAGACTTGAGTGGTGGGCGGTACAGGATTTGAACCTGTGACCCCTTCGGTGTGAACGAAGTGCTCTACCGCTGAGCTAACCGCCCGAAACTGGCCTACGACGGGGATTATATCCGACTCGACTCCTCAAACAGCAAAAAAGCCCCGAGACTGCGGGAGTCCCGGGGCTTGACCTGGTGGGTCCTTACGGATCCGTTTGGTCGGGCGGGGCGGCCGTGCCCGGCTGGGCGCCGCCTTGGGCATCCTGCGGAGCGCCGATGCCCTCCTTGAGGATCTTGTCGATGTTCTCCTTGTCCTTGGGAGTCGCCTTGGGCTCCTCCGCAGAACAGCCCACCACGACGAACGCGGCGGCTGCAAAGGCAAGGGCGAGTGTCCAGCGCTTCATCAGTTCACCGCGAAACGCTTCATGCACAGCACGCCGGGATCGGTCGAGCAGGGCTGGGTTTCGTAGAGGCGAGGCAGGGACATGGCGGAGGTGTGGCCGTCGGCGAAGCCGATGACCGCTTGCCCGTCGCGCACCTTGGCCGCGAGCGCTGCCGGGATGGAGGCGCTGCCGCCGCCGCCCGCTTCGCGCCAGCCGGAGCAGCTCTTGGGGCCGCCGTTCCAGCGCGGGGTCGCGCCGCCGATGGAGGCGCTGCCCGGGTTGTAGGAGCGGATGACGCACACGCCGAGTTCGGTGTTGACGCCGAACGTGGCATAGTCGCCGAACGGCTCGCCAGCGTCGAAGATCAGGGCCTGGTTGCCGACGTCCTCAAGCTGAGACTGGCTCTTGCTGGGCACGTTGACGACCGTCGCTCCGGCTCCGGAGTGGATGCCGCAGTAGGCGCCCCAGCAGCCCCAGACCGTGCCGTTCTGTCCCCAACCCATGATCGAGTCGTGGCGAACGCCAACCTTGTCGAGCGCGCGGCTGATGGGCCAGTCGCCGACCGTGTAGTAGGGCAACAGTTTCAGCTGAGCGCGAGGCATGGTGCCGTACGCCCAGATGTAGTCCCAGCCGTTGTTCTGGTTCGAAGCGGCGGGGTTCGGAGCGCCCATGGGGGTGATGAGCAAGTCGTAGCTCTTCGTGTACGGGAAGACGCGCAGATGCCAGGGGAATCCGCCGCCAGGGCCCGTCCACGGGTACTCGTAGGCCAGCGGGAACGTGTCGTCGTAGTCCGCCGAGTACATGATGTTGGCCAGATTCAGCTGCTTGACGTGCGCCACGCCGACCGCCTTCTTCGCGGCTTCCTTCGCCTGCGCATAGACAGGGAACAGCATGGCCGCAAGAATGGCGATGATCGCGATCACCACGAGCAGTTCGATGAGCGTAAAGGCTCGAGATTTCATTCCGATTGGTTAACCTCCGGTGGTCGTGGGCGACGAACAGCCGCAGCCACTTCATACCTTGAACCATTGGGAGGAAGTTCCGATAGGGCAACGGACCCTTGCATGCTGAATATTCCATGAACACGGTCCTGCGGCCAGGGGAGACCGGCCCCGGAAAATCCTTGGAAATATTCATGCCGAGGTCTTGTCAAACGGGCCGAGTCGTGATATCATGCGTGAATACGAATTCACAAGAATACGAATTCTTGTGGTTTGTCTCACCGAAGAGACCGTACGATGCGCATCACGCAAGCCGACATCGCCAAGATCGCGAACGTGTCCCAGCCGACCGTCTCGCGCGTGGTCTCGGGCGACGGCAGGGTGGAAGAGGGCATTCGGCAACGCGTCCTCGAGGTGATGCGCGCGCACAACTATCAGCCCGACGCCCGCGCCCGCTCCCTGCGCAGCAAGCGCGCCGGACTTATCGGACTCGTGGTGAAGCGCCCCAAAGGCGGCTTGAGCGACGACCCCTTTTTCGCCAGCCTGATCTCCGCGATCATGGACTTCCTTGTCGGCAAGCCCTACCACCTCTGCGCCGACATGACCCTGGACGCCCAGTCGCAGGTCGGCCTGTACGACGAGCTTCTTCGGTCGCGCCGCGTGGATGGCCTGATCCTCGTCGAATCGGAAGCCCTCGACGAGCGGGTGCACCGACTTCAGGCCGACCACTTCCCGTTCGTGCTGATCGGAAACCCCATGGGGAACGAAGCGATCTGGTCTGTGGACAACGACAACGTTCTTGCCGGACGCATCGCCACCCAACACCTGTTCGATCAAGGCTTCCGCCGCATCGGATTCCTCGCGGGCCCCAGCGAAACGACCGTGACCCGCGACCGCCTGGAAGGTTACATGCAGGCCATTCGCGGGCGACAGAACCTTCCGCTCGTGTGGCACAGCGACTTCGGAAGTCAGGCCGCTCGCGAGACGACCCGCGAAAGGATTCTGACGGCACCCAATGTCCCCGATGCACTGGTCGTTCTTGACGACTTCATGGCCATGGGAGCGGTGCAAGCCTTGCGCGAGTTTGGGGCGACGATCCCCGGCGATATGGGCTTGGTCAGTTTCAACGACAGCGCCATTTGTCGCCTCATCGAGGGCGGACTGTCCAGCGTCAGCCTGAACATCGAGACCTTGGTCCAAACGGCCTGCGAGCGGCTGGTCGACACGATCGAGGGCCGTGAACCCGAAGGCCCCAGACGCACACTGATTCCAAGCGCCCTCGTCTCCCGAGGTACCTCCCAGCCGAGAGAGGTGGCGCGCCGGTGATCGCCCTTGCCAGCCTTGCTCTGACCCTGACGGCCCAAACCGTCGAACACACGTTCCGCTATGTGGCGGACCGGGCACTGGACCGCGTGTTCGTCGCCGGAACGTTCAACAACTGGCAGGCCAACGCCGACCCCATGACGGTCGGCGCCGACGGCCGGACGTGGACGCGAACCTACACCCTCCCGCCCGGACGCCACGAGTACAAGTTCGTCCTCAACGGCACCGAGTGGATCACCGATCCCAAGGCGCAACGCAACGAAGACGACGGCAACGGCAACGTCAACTCGGTTTTGATGCTGGCCTTGCCAGGCTACGATCGTCCCGCAGCCAAGGGCGACGGGGTGCTGGCGACCGCGGCGCTGGCGCACGAAACGCGCGTGCCCGACCTCAACTGGGATCGCGGCCGCCTCACGCTCACGCTGCGCGCACGGCCGGACGACCTCGAATCGGTCTCTGTGGAGTTCGATGGCAAGCGCATCGCCATGCGAGAGGTCTCGCGCGACGACTTGTACGCCAAGTTCCGCGCCCAAGTGCCCTGGGATCGCAAGTCGCCCTTGCGCTACACGTTCGAACTCAAGGACGGCAAGACGTTCGCCTTTGGCCGCACGGGCCTCGGTCAAACGGTGCAACCCTTCGTCATCGATCCGAAGACGTACGCGCCGCTCGTCGTGCCCGCATGGGTCGAATCGTCGGTGATCTACCAGATCTTCCCCGACCGGTTCGAAAACGGCGACAAGAGCAACGATCCCGCCAACGTGATGCCTTGGGACGGTCGCCCGACCTACGCGAACCGTTTCGGCGGCGATGTTGCAGGCGTCCGCAAGAGGTTGAGCCATCTCGAATCGCTCGGCGTGGGCGCGGTGTACTTCAATCCGATCTTCAAAGGCCCCTCGAACCATCGCTACGAGACGACGAACTACTTCGAGGTCGATCCCCAGTTTGGGACGAACGCCGAGTTCGCATCGTTGACCAAGGAGATGGAACGGCGAGGGATCCGCACCGTACTCGACGGCGTGTTCAACCACACGGCGGTGGACTTCTTTGCATTCAAAGACGTGCGCGAGCGCGGTGAGGCGTCGGCGTTCAAGGACTGGTACTACGTCCAAGGATTCCCGATCCGGGTCGGCGAGAACCCGAACTACACGGCTTGGTGGGGCTTCCCCTCGATGCCCAAGGTCAACCTCGACAACCCGAACGCGCGAAACTTCATGCTCGAAGTGCCGGGCTTCTGGCATCGAGAAGCGCGCATCCATGGCTGGCGGCTCGATGTGGCCAACGAGGTGCCGATGGCGTTCTGGCGCGATTTCAGAAAGGTGGTCAAGGGACTGGATCCCAACCTGTGGATCGTAGGAGAAGTTTGGACGGACGCGTCGGCCTGGCTGCGCGGCGACCAGTGGGATGCAGCGATGAACTACCGGTTCCGCGATGCCGTCCTTCGGTTCTTGGCCCAGGGAAGCGATTCGCCCAGCCAGTTCATGGGTCGCTTGATGCGTGTGTATCACGACTATGCGCCGCAAGCCTCGCGGAACATGATGAACCTGCTGTCGAGCCACGACACTCCCCGGTTTCTGACTCTGGCCAACGACGACGAGCGCGCCGCGATGTTGGCCGCCACGATTCAATTCACGTGGGTTGGCTCGCCGAGCGTGTACTACGGCGAAGAAATCGGCATGAAGGGCGGCGCGGACCCGGCCAACCGCACGGGCATGGAGTGGGATCGGGCAACCGACGACAACGCATTTCTGAGGCACTACCGGATGCTGGGCCGATTGCGCAATTCGACCCCCGTGTTGCACGGCGGCGAGCCGGTGCCCTTGGCCTCGGACGATGCAGCGGGAACGCTCTCCTACGCCCGCGTCGAGGGAAGCGACGTGGCGCTTGTCGCGGTCAACCGCTCCAAGGAGACCCGAACCGTGACCGTGCCTTTGAGTCAGGTGTCCGCCGCCAGAGACCAACGATTTGAATCTCGCCTAGGGGTGGCGCAACCGACCCGAGTCGGTTCGTCTCTCCGCCTCTCGTTGCCACCCCAGTCGGCAGAAGTGCTGACTCCGACCCGCTCCGCCGCTTCGCGGCGCACGAATTCCGTCCGCACGCGCGGACTGCCTTCACGTCAGGTGACTCATCCATGAATAGTCGAAGAAGACTGGGCTTTACGCTCATCGAACTCCTTGTCGTTATCGCCATCATCGCGATCCTCGCGGCGATGCTCTTCCCCGTCTATGCTCAGGCGAAGACCGCGGCCAAGAAGACCACGGACCTCTCGAACCTGAAGCAGAACATGATCGCCACGTTGCTCTATGCCAACGACAACGACGATTACATTCCCCACACCAACTGGCAAGAGGACTATGTGTTCGCGGCGCGCATGTTGCCATACACCAAGTCGAAGGACATCTTCCGCAATCCGGCGGCAGCGTCCCGACGCGGTTCGGTCCAGCGGCAGAAGGCCGAAAACGGCTTCGGCAACTACATCCTCGACCCGGCTGACGGTTGCGTCGGTCTCGGCGTGTCCGCTCGCGGTGTCGCGAACTACTTCGACGACATCTACCCGGCGATGGACTATCGCCTGAACCCGAACGTGTTCGGCTATCAAGGAGGCATGTGCACCGGCCTCTACGGCTACTTCGCTCCGGCGCCCAACGTCGTCAGCGGCGGCCCCGGCGGCGAGGGCGTCGAAGGCAACGGCCCCGGTTCGCTCCAGTTCACGAGCGTCGCCAAGGTCGTCCTCTGGATCGACTTCCCGCCTGTCGGCGTGATCTGGCCGGGCCGCGACATCCCCGGATTCTGGGGCCTGAAGAACGGCTACTGGAACGGCGGCAACAACGTCGCCCACATGGACGGCCACGCATCGTTCTACAAGACGACCAAGCTCCTGCCCAACGTCGACGGCGAAGGCAACCTCATTTACACCGACACGTGGTGCGGCGGCGAAGGCGGCTCGTGCCCGTGGGGCGGTCCCGGCGGCTCGTCCTGGTCGGGCGGCGCTCCGCACCCCGAACAGAACGGCAAGGCCTACAACTGGTGGGGCACCAACTTCGCGGACCCCTCGAACCAGTAAGTTCGAAACTCGACGACCTCTTTGGGCGGCCGCAAGGCCGCCCAAACCTCCCTTGACTCGGATTCCTAAGACCATGCGAAAACTCTGGATGCTCCCTATCGCCGTCGTCGTCGCCGCGATGAGCGGTTGTACCGATCCCGGCAGCGCACCTCCCGGCATGTCTGCCGACGACGCCAAGAACGCCATCGACCGCATGCCGCCCGAGCAAAAGATCCGGGCCATCGCGGGCAGCCCCATGCCACAGGCCGAGAAAGAACAGCGCTACGCCGAAATCGAGAAAGAGACCGGCGTCAAAGCCGCCGATGTTCTTTCGGGCAAGCCGACGGGGCTCGGCGCGGGAGGCTAGCCCGCCATGCTGGCTCTGGCCGTCGCGGCCAGCCTGGCCGCACCCGACTTTGCGGCTCGCGAGGCCGACTGGCGCAATGGAGCGGTCGTCTACCACGCGTTCGTCGATCGCTTCGCGCCATCAGGAAACCTCGACGCCAAGCGCCACCTCTATGCCGCCCCACGAACGCTCAAGACATGGAGCGACCTGCCTGTCGGAGGGCGGCAACTGCCCGAGCACGGGGTCTGGAGCCACGAACTCGACTTCTGGGGCGGCGACCTGCCGAGCCTGCGCGACAAGCTCGACCACATCGCTGGCCTAGGCGCGGACGTTCTGTACCTGAACCCCATCCACGAGGCGTTCACCAACCACAAGTACGACGCCACAGACTGGAAGCGCGTCGCCCCTGAGTACGGCACCCAGGCCGACCTCGAGGGGCTGATCGCCGACCTCCACCGCAGCAAACGAAAGCTGGTGCTCGACGGCGTGTTCAACCATGCGGGACGGGCCAACAAGCTGTTTCAAGACGGGCTCTCGAACCCGGATTCTCCTTACCGTTCCTGGTTCGAGATCGGGTCGAAGTATCCGTTGGGTTACCGGGCATGGGCTGGAGTGGCCAACCTTCCCGAAGTCGCCCTTGAGAACCCGGCCGTGCGGGATTACCTTTGGCGCCAGCCGGATTCGGTCGTCGCCCACTTCCTGAAGATGGGCGTGGACGGTTGGCGGCTCGACGTGGCCCACGAGATCGGCTTTGAGCACCTCGCCGAGTTGACGCAATCCGCCCACGAGCACAAGGCCGGGAGTTTGGTGATCGGCGAGGCCTGGGTGTATCCGTCGCGGTGGACCCAATCCATGGACGCCCTGATGAACATCTTCTTGGGGCAATTGGTTGTCGGCCTGGCCAAGGAGGAGGTCTCCGGTCGGAAGATGGCCGCCGCGCTCGATGCGATGATCGCCGATTGCGGGATCGAGCCGTTGCTCAAGTCCTGGATCGTGCTGGCCAACCACGACATGCCGCGTCTGGCGACACGGTTGCCCGATTCGGGGCTGCGGAAGATGGCCGTCGCCCTTCAGTTCGCCTTGCCGGGCTCGCCCATGGTCTATTACGGCGACGAGGTCGGGATGGTCGGAGGCGACGATCCAGCCCAACGCGCGCCGATGCGATGGGACTTGGTCACCGACACGAACGAGGACCTGGCTTGGCACCGAAAAGTGTCCGCCGTGCGCTCGAAGTTGCGAGCGCTGCGGATCGGCGACTGCAGAACCCTTGCCAGCGATGCGTTGTTCGCCTTTGTGCGGACGACCGAGCGGACGTTGGAGACCACGATCGTTGTCGCCAACCCAACCTCGAAACCCGTGACCGAGACCCTGGTCGTTCCCGTGCCGACCCTCCTGGGATATACGCTCTTGCGCGATGAACTCGGCGGCGGAGACCTCCGGGTCGGCGTCGGCTCGATCCGCCCCACCGTCCCGCCTCGCACCGTCCAAATCTTCACCATTGTGCAGGAGCCCGGTCGCCACGACCAGTACAAGCGGCTCCGCGACGGCTGATCGCGAACGTCGAACCGGGTAAGGTTGGACCGAGGTCATGAGGGTAAGAACCTGCTGGACCCTGGTGCTGGCCGCCTTGGGCGTGTCGGTGGCACAGGGACAACTCGCCGTCGAGGGTTTCGTCTCCGGAATCTTTCGCCCCGTCGCAATGGTCGAAGACCCGTCGCGGGCCAACCGCTTCTTCGTGGTCATGCAGGATGGGCGCATCCGCATCATCGAAGACGGCGTCCACCTGAGTGGCAATTTCTTGGACATCCGAGGAGAACTGGTGTTTGGCGGCGAACGCGGCCTTCTGGGCTTGGCGTTCGACCCAGCCTATGCCGAGAACCGCCGGTTTTACGTCTACTACACGTTCGCAACACCCTCCATGGGCTCGCGGGTGGTTCGCTACACCAGAGACGCAACGAACGAGCGATTGGCGGACCCCGCATCGGCCAGCCTGATTCTCGAGATCGAGCAGCCCGACATCAACCACAACGGGGGGACGATGCACTTCGATGAATCGGGTTACCTCGTGATCGGCCTGGGCGACGGCGGTGTTGCCGGAGATGTGCCCGGTCATGCCCAGAACCTCGCCAAGCGGCTGGGTTCCTTCATGCGCATCAGCGTGAGCGCCGACGACTACCCCGAGGACCCTCTTCGCAACTACGGCATTCCCAACGACAACCCGTTCCAAGACGGCCCGCGACCCTCGATCTGGTCGAAAGGGTGGAGGAACCCATGGCAATGGCACTTCGACTACCGAGCGCTCAACGGCCTGGGCGGCATGGTGATCGCCGATGTCGGCGAAGCCACCCGAGAGGAACTCAATTACGAGCCGCCCGGACAAGGGGGACGCAACTACGGCTGGAACGCGCGGGAAGGCACCGGCTCCTACATCGGGACGCCCTCCTTTCTGCCGTTGACCGACCCCGTGTTCGAATACACGCGGACATTCGGTGGGGCGATCACCGGCGGTTTCATCTACCGAGGAACGGAACTTGGACCCGATCACTACGGACGCGTCTTCTTCGGCGACTTCGTGTCGCGTCGTCTGGGGTCGGTGTTTCTGCGTGTCGACCGCAAGACGGGTGAAGCCGTTGCCGAGGACTTTCGCGATCACTCGTTCGATATCGACGTCAGCGGTCAAGTGGGGCCTCTCGTGGCCCTTGCACGAGACCGCGCGGGCGAAATGTTTCTCGTCCATCTCGATGGGCGCATCCAGCGCGTGAGACCCGACGATGCGGAAGTCACGGCCGTTCTTGACGCCCGGCTTTCCTTTGAAGGGCTTGGGCCGACCGCGCGGCGACCCGAAATTCTCGAGGTCGTCATCCGCAACACGGGAGACACCGAGGTACTCCACACGTTCACGCTTGGCCCCGGAACGAACGATGCCTTTCGCATCCCCGTGCCACGAGGTCGTATCGACATCTCCGTTCAGGGAGGGACGTTCTTGCGCCAATCGGCGACGGTCAATGCGGGCGACGGATCGGCTGCGTTCGACTTCGAGTTCCGCAATGGCGACGTCAACGGCGACAACGTGGTCAACGTCCAAGACTTTTTGTTGTTGCGCCAAGCGTTCGGTTCGACCGAGGGTGGACCCGGCTATTCGAAGGGGGCCGACCTCAACGGCGATGGTTCTGTCAATGTTCAGGACTTCTTGATCCTGCGTTCGGCCTTTGGTCGAAGCGGCGACTAAGGAACCTGCCACAATGGCCTGACGCCACTTGAGCGAAGTCCTGAAACCCAATACCGCACGTGCGGGCGGCATCATGATGGCCAGCCTGTTCCTCAGCCGAGTGCTGGGCATCTTGCGGGATATGATCATGGCGTGGTCGTTCGGGCAGGGACCCGAAACCGACGCCTACGTTCTGGCCTTTCAAATCCCCGATCTGCTGTTCTTCCTCATTGCGGGCGGCGCACTGAGTTCGGCGTTCATCCCCGTCTTTTCCGAGTACCTGCATACCGACCGCGAAGACGAGGCGTGGCACGTGTTCTCTGTCGTGACGACCGTGATGTCGGTGTTGGTCGTTGGGTTCATCGTGTTCGCGTGGATCTTCGCCGAGCCGCTGACGCACGTCATCGCGCCGATGAAAGGGGACGAGTTGCGTCCGCTGATCGTGCACATCAGCCGCATCGTGTTGCCCGCTCAGTTCGCATTCTTCATCGGCGGGCTCATGTTTGGCACACTGTATGCGAGGCAGAGCTTCGCTGCGCCTGGTCTTGGGCCAAACCTGTACAACCTGGGCATCATCTTTGGCGCGTTGGTGCTGTCTCACTTCGTTCACCCAGGGATCGTGGGCATGGGCTGGGGCGCGCTGGTCGGTGCGATCGTGGGCAACCTGGTCGTGCCGTTCTGGGTGATGCGGAAGATGAACTCGCGCTTCCACGTGTCGTTCGACCTGCAGCACCCCGGTGTCCGCAAGGTGTTCAAACTGATGGCGCCCGTGGTGTTCGGATTGTCGCTCACGGGTGTCTACTCGATGATCACCCGCGCACTAGCGACCAACTATGCCGTGGGCGTGAACACGGGTCTCGAATTCGCCAACAAGCTCATGGCCGCGCCGGTCGGCATCTTCGGCCAGTCGTTGGCGATTGCAGCATTCCCAGCACTCGCTCAATTCTATGCGCAAAAGCGCATGGACCTCTATCGCGACCAACTGCTCAAGACGTTGCGCACCGTACTCTATTTGAGTATTCCCGTTGGCGCGTTGATGTTCGCATTGTCCGATGAGATCGTCATCGCCATTTTCGAGTACGGCAAGTTCCGACAGGCGGACGTGGTGGTGGTGGCGGCCAGCTTGCGGTGGTACACCCTTGGCGTGGCGGCCTGGTGCGTCCATCCGGTGCTCATGCGCGCGTTCTTCGCGCAACACCGCTCCGTGGCGCCGGTCGTTCTTGGGACGATCGCCACCGGGCTGTACTTTGGCCTGGCGATCCTGCTGCGGGATTCGCCCCTCGGATACCGATCGCTGCCGTTCGCCGGGTCGGTTTCGGCCATCGTTCTGGTCATCGCGATGTTGCTCATGACGGTCAAGTCCTCCGACGGCTTCGACATCCCATCGTTGCTCAAGGCCCTTGGTCAAGTGTGTTTCGCGGCAGCGGTTGCAGGCGCGGTGGTCTACATTGCTTCGGCGGTGACGCCCACGGGCACGGGCGTCGGCCGAAACCTGTGGGCCATCGGCAAGGTGGTCGTGCTCGGACTGGGCGGCGCGTGGATCTACGGCGGCATCACCTACTGGATGAAGATGCCGGAGACCCAGTATCTCGAGCGCGCGCTCAACAAGTTGCCCGGGCGAAAGGGCTAGGCTCACCATCTCCCCCACCCTCGGGACGCACGGGAGGGTGGGGGCAGTGGGGAGCCAGCCTCAGCCCTCGTTCTCGGCGCGTCGCTTCTTGTAGTCCTCGATAAGGTGGGTTTGCTCGTTGAACGGAAGGTCTTCGTAGGTCGCGAACTTGGCTCGGAATCGACCCCGTCCCTTGGTGATCGACCGCAAATCGAGCGCGTAGCGCATCATCGTGGCCATAGGCACCTGCGCCCGAACAAGGGACTTGCCCGCGCCCAATGCATCGACTCCGAGCGGTCGGCCGCGGCGACCCGAGAGATCGCCCACCACGTCGCCGACATTGTCGTCCGGGACCTCGACTTCGAGGTCGAGGACAGGTTCAAGGATCGTCGGACTGGCCTTTTCCATTGCGGCTCGCAACGCCAGAGCCCCAGCGATCTTGAACGCCTGTTCGCTCGAGTCCACATCGTGGTAGCTGCCGTCGTAGACGGTCACCTTGATATCCACGATCGGGTAGCCCGCTTGGAATCCGCGTTCCATCTCCTCGCGAATGCCCTTCTCGATGGCCGGTATGAAGTTCTTGGGAATCGCGCCGCCTACGACCTTGTTCTCGAACGCGAAGCCCTCGCCCCGAGCCAAGGGCTCAAGCTCGATGTGGCAATCGCCGAACTGGCCCTTGCCACCTGTCTGCCGCTTGTGTCGTCCTTGAGCTTTCGCCTTGCCGTTGACGGTTTCGACATACGGCACTTTGGCGTCCTCGATGGTGACGTTGACACCAAACTTGGCCCGCATCTTCTCGATAGCGGTTTCCAAGTGAATGTCGCCCATGCCCTCGATGATCTCCTGCTTCACCACGGCGTCGCGTCGATACCTGAACGTAGGGTCTTCTTCCTGGATACGCGTGACGGCTTCGCCGAGCTTGTCCTCGTCGGCCTTGGTGTTCGGATGAATGGCGACGCGGTAAATCGGTTCTGGAAACTCGACGGGCGGAATCTTGATGCGGTCTTTGGCCGTGGACAGCGTATCGCCCGTATGCGTATGCTGGAGTTTGGCGACGGCGCACAGGTCGCCGGCGACGACCTTGGTGGCGGGCTCTTGGCCCTTGCCGTGTGGGTAGAAGAGGTTGTGGAGCCGCTCGTCCTTCTCACTGTTGGTGTTGAGGACGTGCTGGTCCACGGCGATCGAACCGGAAAACAGGCGCAGGTAGTTGATTCGCCCGACGTAGGGGTCGGCAGAGGTCTTCCACACATATGCGGCGAGGGGGCCTTCGGCGTCGCAGGCGAGTTCGAGGTCGTCCCACTTGCGCGGCATCTCATGGGGGCCGGGGAGTTCGTGGATCACGCGGTCCAACAGCGTGGCCACGCCGATGCCGCTCAGGGCGGATCCCATCAGCACGGGCACCACGCGGCCCGTTTCCACGCCGACCAACAAGCCGTGTTCGATCTCGTCCTCGGTCAGGGCTTCGCCCTCGAGGTACTTCATGGCGAGTTCGTCGTCGCCCTCGGCGGCGGAGTCCATCATCTGCTCGCGCAGGGCTTCGGCGGCCTCTTGGTACCCCTTGGGCACGTCTTCGATCTCGACGCCCCGATCCTTGCCTTTGTAGACCTTCATGTTGAGAAGGTCGAGTACGCCCGAAAACGCGGCTTGGTGGCCGATGGGGATCTGCACGTTGACGACCTTGCGGCCATAGCGCTCGCGAAGAGTCTCCATCAGGCCGTCGTAGTCGGCGTTGTCCTTCTCGAGTTTGTTGACGAAGATGCAGCGCGCAAGACCGTACTTCTCGGCGACTTCCCAGGCGAGCTCGAATCCCACGTCGAGGTCTCGCTTGGCTTCGCACACGATGATCATGGATTCGGCGACGCTTGCAGCGGCGTGCAGTTCGCCGATGAAGTCGGGGAATCCGGGCACGTCGATCAGGTTGATCTTGTGGTCGTGCCATTCGATGGGGAGGACCGTCGCGCTCAGGCTGATCTTGCGCCGAATCTCCAAGGGGTCGAAGTCGCTTTGGCTGTTGCCTCCGTCCACAGAGCCCAGCCTTTCGGTCGCGCCGGCGGTGTAGATCATGTGCTCGACGAGCATGGTCTTGCCGGCGCCGCCGTGGCCCACGATGGCGACATTGCGAATCTGGTCGGTGCGATAGGACTTCACGAGTGAGACTCCATGAGCCGGTGCCTTTGAAGGCGCGGCTCGTGGAACCGATTCGCCAGTCAGGCCCGTTCTCCTTCTCCCTACGTCCTAAGGGCCCAATCGGCCAAGCGAGCGGCCAGTAACACGATCGGGGCGGCCGATGGCCGCCCCGAATCGTGCCTTGCTTCGAGTCGCGTCGTTAGAACGCGTCCCAGAGGTTGTCGTTGCCACCATCCCGGAAGGTGGAGGCGAAGTTCTTGGTGGCGGCGTGGCCGTCCACGAACGAGTAGACCGCTTGATTGCTGTAGCGGGCGGTGTCGAGCCGCACGTCCCAGTTCACGCAGTACGGGTCGTTGGGGGCGATGGCGCACGTGGGCGCCGCTCGGCCGTTCAGGTAGGTGTAGGGCGACGTGACCGCCTCTTCGCCGCCAGAGGCGTCGAACCAGGGCATGGTCGCCATGTTGTAGAACTCGCTCCGCCAGAACTTGTCGTTGGGCGTGGGGTTTGCCGGCGGGATGACTTCGACCACCTGGGACCAGTTCTTGGCTCGCAGGCCGGTGAAGATGGTCGCCGAGGGGTTTTCAATCGAGGTCATGCTGCGCCCGAAACCGGTCATCACGCCGTTGGTGATGTACGAGCCCCACATGTACTGTTGTCCTTTCTGCGGGTCGGCCGCATCCCACCAAAGGCTTCCGCCGTTGGATTCGCCCATCGGCCCGCATCCACGGCCAGCCTTGGTATAGGGATCCAAGACGAGCGCCATGTTGTCGGCATCGCGCCATCCGATCGGTTGCGGCCAGGTGTAACTGGGCGGCAGGTACAAGGCGCGAGGGCTCGTGTCGTCGTAGTCGGCGGCGTACATGATGACGCCCAACATCAGTTGCTTGGCATTCGAGATGCTCGTCGCCTTCATGGCGGAAAGCTTGGCCTGTGCGTACACCGGGAAGAGCATTGCCGCCAGAATCGCGATGATCGCAATGACCACCAAGAGTTCGATCAGCGTGAAAGCTCGCTTCGCTCTGGACATAACCATCTAGATTTCATCTCCTCAGATCACCCAAGCGTGCCGTCTTCTGGTCCACCCGTCGGGGCAATGGGGTCTGTCATTGGTTCTGACCACCGAGCCGTTCAGATTGTTCGCACTTTCGTCAAAAAACTTTGTGCGATCCCTCGGTTCGACATCGTCGGTGAACCATTGTCAGTGTAACACAGGTTCGGGCGATCTGCAAACAAAAGAGGCACCGACAGACCTAAGGCCACAGGAGGCCCTCGGCGATCCGCACCACCTAAGTTGTTTGACGGCAGATCGCGACCCGTTCTTTAGGTTGGGCACCCCGTTACGGGCTCGGAACCGACACGCTCCCGAGCTCGTCGCCCCTTGGAATCACGGCCCCTCCGGTGCGAACCAGACGCCCCGAGCAAGAGCGATCGATGACATTGCACGAAACGTGCCTTCAGCCCGCGGGACTGGGTTATACTGGTGCGAGTCGCAGGAGGATCGTCGGCGTGGCAGCCGTTGAGTTCAAGAACGTCACCAAGGTCTTTGGCAAGGATGTCAAGGCCGTCAACAATCTCAACCTCGTCATCCAGGACAAGGAGTTCATGGTCCTTGTCGGACCGTCGGGCTGTGGGAAGACGACGGCGTTGCGCATGATCGCGGGTCTCGAAGAGGCCACCGATGGCGATATCGTCATCGACACGGTCAGGGTCAACGACGTGCCGCCCAAGGACCGGGACATCGCCATGGTGTTCCAGAACTACGCCCTGTATCCGCACATGAACGTGTACGACAACATCGCGTTCGGTCTGCGGTTGCGCGAATTGAAGGGCTTTCTGTGGCAACTCACCCATATGGGCGAGGCCAAGAACATCAAGTCGGATATCGACCGGCGGGTGCGCGAGGCGGCCAAGATGCTCGGCATCGAGCACCTCCTGCACCGGCGTCCCAAGGAGTTGTCGGGAGGCCAAAGGCAACGCGTGGCTCTCGGCCGCGCCATCGTCCGCAAACCCAAAGTCTTCTTGATGGACGAGCCTTTGTCGAACCTGGACGCCAAGCTCCGCATCCAAACCCGTGCCGAGCTTATTCGGCTCCACCGATCGCTCGGCATCACGACGATCTACGTCACGCACGACCAGGTCGAAGCGATGACCATGGGCCAGCGAATCGCCATCATGAAAGACGGCGTGTTGCAACAGTGCGACACGCCCGATGTGGTGTACCGCTATCCGGCCAACCTTTTTGTGGCTGGATTCATCGGTTCGCCTCCCATGAACCTCATTCCCGCCAAGATTGCTGTCGAGGGCGGCAAGGCGTTTGTGGATGCCGGGGCCATGAAGTTCCCCCTCGCCGACGGTCACCCAGCAGCAGCGATGAACGGCAAGTCCGTCGTGTTGGGCCTGCGGCCCGAAGATATCTACGACGCCGCGATGAACAACCCCATCGCGACCACCGACCAGAACGTCTTTGAAGCCAAGGTCGACGTCATCGAACCGCTTGGCCACCAGTACGTCATCTATCTCGGCGCGGGCGAGAACAACCTGCTGGCTTCGATCGACACGGGCACCAAGATCAAGGAAAACTCACAGGCCAAATTCTGCGTCAACCTGGACAACATCCACGTGTTCTGCAGCGACACCGAACAGGCCATCCGGTAGGTCCTCCTTGAGAGCGTTCACCCTGGCGAAACAGCGATTCGCCGATTGGGGCGTCGATGTCGAGGGCGCGTTGTCGCTCGCGCAACGGACCCCTGTTTCGTTGCATTGCTGGCAGGGCGACGACGTGGGCGGGTTCGAGGCCCCGGGGGGGCCTCTTGGAGGCGGATTGCAGGCGACCGGAAACTACCCGGGCAAGGCCAGAACGCCTGAGGAATTGCGCTCCGACCTCGAACAGGCCCTCCGCACCATTCCGGGCGCTTGTCGGCTGAACCTGCACGCGATCTACGCCGAAGCCTCGCGCCCTGTGCCTCGCGACGAACTCGCCTTCGAACACTTCTCCGGCTGGGTCGATTGGTGCGCCGACAACGGCCTCGGTTTCGACTTCAACCCCACGTGCTTCTCGCATCCGCTCGCCGAAGACGGACTGACCCTTAGCCACCCCGACCCCGTGGTGCGGTCGTTCTGGGTGCGCCATTGCCAGGCCTGCCGCCGCATCGGCGACCAAGCCGGCAAACGGCTGGAGTCGCCCTCGGTGGTCAACGTCTGGATTCCCGATGCCAGCAAAGACACCCCCATCGATCGCAAGGGTCCCCGCGAGCGTCTGCTGACCGCCCTGGACGAGGTGTTCGCCGAGCCGTTGACGAATGCCGTGGACGCCGTCGAGAGCAAGTTGTTCGGCATCGGGGCGGAGTCGTACACCGTTGGGTCGCACGAGTTTTATCTTGGCTATGCAGCCACGCGCAGAACGTGGCTGTGCCTCGATGCCGGCCACTTCCACCCGACCGAATCGGTTGGGGACAAGATTTCGGCGGTCATGGCGTTCGTCCCGGGGATTCTGCTGCACGTCAGCCGTGGGGTGCGGTGGGATTCGGATCACGTGGTGATCGCCGACGACCCGACGCGGTCGATTTTCGAAGAACTGGTACGGGGCGGCTTCCTGCCACGCACAGCGATCGGGCTGGATTACTTCGACGCCAGCATCAACCGCGTTGCCGCATGGATCATCGGCACCCGGGCGGCCAAGAAGTGTCTGTTGACGGCCTTGCTCGAACCAACTGCTCGTCTCCGAGAAGCAGAAGCTTCGGGCGACCTCACGGCGCGGCTCGCCCTGCTCGAGGAAGCCAAACACCTGCCGTATGGCGCGGTTTGGGAAGAGTTCTGCGTGCGCTCGGACGTCCCCGCCGGACCCGAGTGGCTGGACGACGTACGGCGCTACGAACGAAACGTCCTCGCTCAAAGGTAGCCGTTCAGGCGGCTTTCTTACTGTCCTTCTGGTGTTTCCAGAACTTGAGACCGCCCGCCACCACCGAGAGCAACACGATCACGATGATGGCGACCGAGAAGTTGTCGCGCACGATCGGGATGTTGCCGAACAGGTAGCCGCCGCCCGCGCACACGCCCACCCACAGAAACGCGCCCAAGATGCTGAACATCATGAAGCGCGGGTACTTCATCGCACCCATCCCGGCCACGAACGGCGCGAACGTGCGAGCGATCGGGACGAAACGCGCGATGATCACCGCCGCCGGACCATGCTTCTCGAAAAAGTCCTGGGTGAACTCGAGATACTCGCGCTTGAACACCTTGGAGTTGGCCTTGCTGAACACGCGCGGCCCGATGGCCTTTCCGATATGGTAGTTCACATTGTCGCCGAGGAACGTCGCGAACAGGAGAGACCCCGACAGAATCCAGAAGTTGAGCGGCTGGGGGACCTCCTTCGAGGCGTTGCAGAACATCCCGGCGGCGAACAACAAAGAGTCGCCCGGCAAGAAGGGCATGATGACCAGACCCGTCTCGCAAAACACCACCAGCGACAGGATCAGGTACGTCCCCTGCCCATGGTCGCGGATCAACTCGCCGATGTGCTTGTCGAGATGAAGAAAGAAGTCGATCACGGGCGCTCGTTGGCGGCTTGGACTGCCGGTTCGCTATTTTGTCTCAAAGCATGGACCACCTCTGGGCACAGGCGTCAGGGTGCGGGTTCGGGGGCGGTCCTCAGAGCTTCTTGAATGATGCCCAACACTTCGTCGCGCTCGTCGCCGACCACCTGCAGCCGCGGCGCACGCACGCGTTCGTCCCCCATGCCGACCACTTGTTGCGTCAGTTTGATGTACTGGACGAACTTGGGGACTGTGTCCAACCGCAAGAGAGGCAGGAACCAATGGTAGAGCCGTTCGGCCTCTCGCCATCGACCAGCCACCGCCAGATCGAACAGCTCGACGCTCTCTTTCGGAAAGGCATTGACCAAGCCTGCGATCCAGCCCACCGCGCCTGCCGCCACGCCCTCGACGAGGACGTCGTCCACGCCGACGAGAATGGCCAGCCGATCACCCACGAGCGCGCGGATGGCGGCGATGCGACGGATGTCCGCGCTCGACTCCTTGACCGCGTGAAGATTCTGGTGGATGCACAACTGCGCGATCTGCTCTGGCTTGAAGTCAAGGCCGTAGGCGATCGGGTTGTTGTAGAGCATGCACGAAAGGCCCGTGGCCTCGAACACCGCCTCCACATGCGCCCGAGCCTCCCGCCAATCGCCGCTGTTGTAGACGTAGGGCGGCAGCACCATCAAACCCCGACAACCCCGGCGTTCGGCTTCTTGAGCCAATCGAACGGCTTCGCTGGTCGAGAGGGCCGATACGCCAGCGATGACGGGACCCCGGTCGCCGACGGCGTCCACGAGGGCGCTCAGAATGGTCGCCTTCTCTTCGAACGTCAGCGTCGCGCCTTCGCCGAGCGAGCCGAGAGCGACGATGCCGCGGCAGCCCGCATCCATCATCCAGTTGGCATGCTTCGCCAGAAACGCGAGGTCCACCGAGCCGTCGGCTTGGAAGGGTGTGGTGATCGCGGGGAGCACGCCGCTCCAATCCGAAGGCTTCATCGCCTAGGATTGTCCCCGAGTCGGGGGTCCGAAGTCAAACGGCGTCGGCCGTCTTGCACGCGCAACTGTCGGTACCGCACGCGCCGGCATCGGCTTTCGGGGCTGGGCCGGCCGAGCCGCTGGAGCCCTTGTAGTCGTTGATGTGGAAGCCCGAGCCGACGAACTGGATGCCGACCGGCTGGATCAGCCGTCGCAGTTGGCCTTCGGCGCCGCAATCGCAATCCTTGAGGGGGTCGGCGGTGATGCGCTGTTCCACCTCGAACACTTTCTCGCACGCTCTGCATTCGTAGACGTAGGTTGGCATCGGTTGAATCTCCAAAGGGAGTCAGGCTCGAATTGTGGCAGAATAGAGCGGCGGTCGGTCAAGACCGTCCTCACCCCCTATGTTCGAGCAGACCTTCAGCACAGGCGATATCGGCATCGTCTTGTTTCTGGTCTTGCTCGAGGGGCTACTCTCTGCGGACAATGCCCTGGTGCTGGCGATCATGGTCCGGCACCTGCCGAGGCCGCTCCAGAAGAAGGCCTTGCTCTACGGGTTGGGTGGCGCGTTCGTTTTCCGCCTGATCGCCATTCTTCTGGCCCAGTGGATCATCCAGCTTTGGTGGGCGCAGGCCATTGGAGCCGCGTACCTGATTTACCTGCCCCTCAAGCACTTCGTCCACCACAACACCAAGCACTTGGAAGGGACGAGGAAGGGCGGCGGGTTCTGGCAAACGGTCGCAGCGGTCGAGATCGCGGACATCGCGTTTGCGGTGGACAGCGTGCTCGTGGCTGTGGGCCTGGTCAAGCAGCACGACAAACTTTGGGTCATCTATTTTGGTGCGATCATCGGGGTCGTTCTGTTGCGGTTCGCCGCAGGCGTGTTCGTCGGATTGCTGGAGCGCTACCCGAAGCTCGACCATCTGGCCTACGTCATCGTTGGATGGGTGGGCGTCAAGCTCGCCTTCATGGCCACCCACAATTTCACCGGCGCAACCAAGCAACTCGTCTTAGGGCGTCATGTTTCCGAACTGAACCCGGCGGTGTTTTGGAGCGTTCTGGGACTCATCTGCGTCGTCGGCGGCATCGTGGCGTTCCGTGATCCCAACCGGGCCACACCGCCCGACCAGCAGGACTCAACGGACTGAGCCATGTATCACGGATCACGCGTTTGGCACCGGTGGATGGGCGCAGGTGCCGCCCTGTTTCTCGCCTCGATCGCCGTCACGGGCTTTCTCCTGGCCAACAAAGGTCGTCTTTCATGGATGCGCCCACCCGAGGCCAAGGGTGGTGCCTTCGAACAACTCGCCGAGGTGGTCACTCTAGATCAGGCGGCTCAGGCCGCCTTCGCCTTGGGCCATCCCGAACTCCAGAGCCACAAGGACATCGACCGAATCGACTACCGCCCGAAGCACAACATCTTCAAGGTGATCAGTAAGGATGGCTACCGCGAGGTGCAGGTCGATGGCAAGACGGGCGAGGTCTTGAGTTCGTCGTTCCGGACGGACCAGCTGACCGAGGACATCCACGACCTCAGCTTCTTTGGCGATTTCTTCCACGAGTGGCTGCTCTCGTTGGTCGCCGTCGTCCTGCTGGCGCTGAGCGTCTCCGGGACCTATATGTTCGTCGTGCCGATCCTGCGCCGGCGGGCGTTCAAGAAGCGAGGGGGCGTTCCTGCCAAAAAGCCGAATGAACGGTAACTGAAGTCGTCCGTCCAAGGACCCATCTTCATGCGCTTGTTAACATTCGGCCCGTAATCTCTGGCAGATAACGACAAGGACTGCAAAGTCACCTCCTCGCGGTCGGCCTTAGGAAAGCCGACCGCATTTTTTCTTTGGGCCCGCCCTGGTCCCATGGTTCACAATCATCAACGTGGCCACGGCCTCCCGCCCCACCCGGATGGACAACCTCCGGACGTTGCGCTACGCGAACCTCGACGGCGCGTTTGCGACGGCGTTCGCGACCGTCGTGGGCGGTTCGTTCATCGTCGGATTCATCAAGATGCTGGGCGGGAGCGACCTCTGGATCGGTCTGGTGACCGCCGTCCCGAGCCTGCTCGGCATCTTCCAAATCCCCGGCGGCATCCTTGGCCGCAGTTGGCCCAACTACAAAGGATGGGTCTTGCCAGGTGGCCTTTTGTGGCGGGTGTTCTACATCCCGTTGGCCTTCTTGCCGGTGATGGCGGGTCCGGCCGATCTGAAGCTGGCGCTCATGGTGATCTGCGTCGGCGTGGCCAGCCTGGCCGTGCTTCTGGTCAACCCCGTGTACAACGACTGGCTGGCCGAGATGGTCCCGGCCAGTTCTCGTGGTTGGTTCTTCAGCCGTCGGACAGCGATCGCCACGTCGGTCGGTGCGGCGGCGGGCATGTTGGGCGGTCTCGCCCTCGACTACTTCCGGCGGCTGGACGAAGAACCGCTTGGATTCGCCCTCATCTTCGGATTCGGCTCGCTCTGTGCGGCGATCAGCTTCTTCTTTTTCCTGAAGATGAAGGACCTGCCGCGCGAAAACCCGGTGAAGCAAAACCTGTGGGACGGGGTGCGCGCGATCCGCTCGCCGTTCAGCGACGCGCCATTCCGGCGTGTGCTGGTGTTCTTGGTCCTGTTCATCGCGGGGCAGGCGTTTGCGGGCAACTTGTTCAGCGCGTTCGCCCTCGAGACCCTGAAGCTGCCATTCGCCACCATCCAACTGCTTGGTGTGGCGCACGCCGTGGCGATGACACTTACGGTCGGCATCTGGGGCTTTCTCGCGGACAAGTACGGCAACCGCCCCTTGCTCGGCATTCTGGGCAGCGGCCTGGTGCTCACGCCCGTGATGTGGCTCTTCTGCCACCCGGGTAAAGACCAGGCGAACACGATCATCCTGATGGCCGGCCACTTGTTCACCGGCTTCATCTGGGGCGGCATTGCGACAACCCAATTCAACCTGTTGCTGGCCACAGCCAAACCGGAAGACCGCGCCAATTACCTTGGCGCAGGAATGGCCACACAAGCGTTGGTCGGCGGTGTCGCGCCGCTCCTGGGTGCGGCGCTGATGGCCGCGCTTCGCACGAACGTCGAGGCCGAAGTGGCCTACAAGATCGTGTTCGGCACGGCGATGGGCTTGCGTTTCGTGAGCCTGTTTGCTCTGGCTGGGGTTCAGGAGTCGGGTTCGCGTTCGTTCCGGGAAACGCTGAGCCACCTTTCGAGGGTCTCGCCCAAGGGCGCCCAGGCGTTCAAACGCTACTCCCAAAGCGGCGACGAGCGTGCCCGCGAGACGGCCATCCGCGAGGTGGCCAAGGAGAACTACGCGCTTGCCGGCAGCGAAGTCGTCAAAGCCCTTCACGATCCATCGCCGCGGGTCCGGCGCCAAGCGGCTGTGGCGTTGGGCAAGCTGGGAGATCCGCGGAGCGTTCAAGAACTCATCCACATGTTGGAGAACCACCCGGACCTGGTGGAAGAGGAAACCATCGAGGCTCTGGGCGAATTGGGTGGCCCCCAGGCCGTCGAGGTGCTGATGAAGTTCTTGGAGAGCCCGCGCTCACTGTTGCGTCGGGCCTCTGCCAAAGCGCTGGGCCGCATCGGCGACCCCCGTGCGATCGAGGTCCTCACCAAAGCCGCGGGCGAGCGAAGCGATCCCGACCTGCGCCGCGCATCCCTCCAGGCTCTACGCATCCTCGGCGCGACCTCGGCGACAGACGCCATCTGCGACGCCCTGCTCGACCAGCACCCAAGCGTGCGCATCGCCGCTGCCGAAGCAGTCTCGGAACTCGAGTTGTTTCCAGCGGGACCGTACCTGCGCCAGTCGCTTGAGCGGTACAACGACGAGGCCGCCAGCGAAGTCGCCTACGCCCTCGGTTGCCTTGGCGACCCGACCGACCTGCCGATCATCCTGACCGAAGCCGAGCAAAGCGTCTCGATGATCACGCGGCGGCGCTGCCTGCTGGGCGTCGCCCGGATGTTCGTATGCGAGAGCGAGGTCTACCGCATGTTTCTGGCCGAAGGCTTCGAGCGCGACCAGGCGTTGATGGAGGTGCTCAAGCCCGCGCTCCGAACCCACCCTGAACTCAATGAAGCGCTCGCGGCGTACTCCAGCGGCGACGAGTGCGGCGCGGTCGGCATCTTGGCCCAGTCGGGCAAAATCCCGGCGCTGCGCTTCTTGGCCGACCAGTGCGTCGAGGACGCATTCGTCGTGGCCGCACTGGCATTGGCTTCCCGCCGCCGGGACTGAGCGGCGTGCCTGGCTAACCGTCGGTCGATGGGATCCGCTCGATGGCGAGCTTGACGTTGACCGGGTTCGGCGAACCCCAGAACGGCACGCCGATCCAATCAAGGTCGGCCTTGGCGATCCAGCCGTCCTTGGTCGAGATCCAGTACGTGCCCTCTGCGCGTGCGGCCTTCTCAGCGCGGATCTCCTGGACCGTGGCCTTGATCTTCAGGGTCTCGACGCCTCCGACGGTTTCAAGGGCCTCGACCGTATAGTCAGCGCGGTAGGGTGGCGCCGCTTGGCGGACGTTGCCCGGCCCTTCGCGCCGCCACGTATCGCCGACGGCCACCGCCTTGCCGGGATAGTAGAATGCGTCCAAAGTCGCCAACCGGTATCGGTCGGGGTCGCTGGTCACGCCCACGATCTCCAGAACCGCGCCCGAGGTGCTCCGCTTGATCAGCGTCGGCTCGGCGGCCTCGCTGGTGAACGTGTCGTCGCCGACTTTGAGTTCACCTGCCGTCGTCGCCACGCGAACGGTGTACGTGCCGTTGGGCTCGACGGTCTCGATGGTTTCGAGCATCCGCCCTGAAAAGACAATCGCAAGGCCGGCGTGGATCGTGGTCTTGATCGTGTACGCCTGTTTGGCGCCGGGACTGACTTGCCGCACGATCTCGTAGGTCTGCTGCGGCAGGATCAGGCCGAGTGCGATGAGCGTGAGCATGGTTCCTTCATGTTACACGCACAAGGCACCCGAGCGAGACATCGGAGCAACCGCCGAGACCGCGGCGTTACCGGTTCGCCCGCAGGTTCGGGATGTTGATGATGTCCTTTTGCGAACCGACACGCTTGCCTGGATCGAAGTTCTTGGTCTGAACCACGGCGTTGCGGTCAGCCCATTCGCCCCTCTGCAGCAATTGGTCGCGAGTCAACTCGAGCTTGGCGTACATCACACGCTCGCCGTTCCGGGCCTGAAGGTCCAGGAAGTTCGAGTCGGTGAAGCCGATGCCCGTGTAGCCGAACTTGTCCTGCAGGTGCGGCGGTGCGCTCCGCGGATTGTAGTAGAACTCGACGACGTACTTGTCCTTCGTGAACGGGTACATCGTGACGTCCTTGGACATGTCGATCCGCCGGTCGAACCGCCGGTTGCGGATGAACAGCTGATCCTGCATGAACGTGATGTCCTTGGGCGGGTCCAGGGTGACTTCGTCGGTCATGTCCCATTGCATGCCGGCCGGCACGGCGTTCGGGTAGTCCGCGTCGCGGAGCACGATACGGATGCGGCTGCCGATGGGCAACACGTTCCAGGTGCCTTCGACGCGAATGACGCGGGGCGCCTCGACGGTGACGCGCGCCGAGAAGCCCACATCGTGCGGGGGCAACGTGTCGTAGTCGCCTTGCTCGAACGTCTTGGTACCGTTCTTGGCATCCTGCAACCGGGCCCACTCGCCGCGCTGAACAAAGCGAACCAAGTGCGTGTCGAGGTTGTTTTCGATGGTCTCGCGCACCTGGGTGTTGCCATAGGTGGCGTCGGCCTTGTTCTCCGCCACGACGGCCTCGTCGTACAGCTTGTTCAGGAGCTCGATACCCTTCTCCAGTTCGCCGGCACGGAAATAGGCCATGCTCAGCAGGTTCTTTCGGGCCTGTATGATATCCGGCCTTTGATGGGCGTCTTCAAACCACTTGACGGCCTGGGTGTAGTCGTCGTCCACCTTGTGGTACCACATCCACCCCGTCTCGAAGAACATCTCGTACGTCTCCTTGTTGTTGTTCGCGCCCTCCTTCCCAAGGGCGAGCGCCGACGGAATGTAGCGTCGGTCAGAGCGTTGGTCCTCGTCCGTGAAGTTGTAGCCGATGTGCCACATGCCCGTGGCGTACACGTCGATCTGGTGCGGGTCGAGAATGGTGACCAGTCGGATCAACGGCAACACGGCGTCGTAGTTGCCCGTGTCGAAGAACGAGTCGGCGCGCACCCACAGGATGCCGGCGATCAGTTCGCGGAATCCCGCCAGCGAAAGGAGCAACTGGTCGGGGCTCAGACCTCCTGCGTTCGCCTGGTTGCCCTTGGGCTTGTAGTCCTTGACCCAGACTGGGAACACGACGACGCGACCGATGACGGCCTGCGCCAAGGCAAAGACGGCGAGCAAAACGAGGGGCAACTTGGACGTTCTGGTCACGGCATCACACCTCGCGGCGGTCGAAGATCAGGATGCCCGCCACCAACAGCGCACCGATGTACGCGACGCCATAAGCCATGATCTTGACGTAGTTCTGGAACTCGTCTTGGATCACGACCTGCGGGTTGATGATCGGGTTCTGGATGTTGTAGTAGGCGAAGTTGGGAACGATGACGTTGACGACCGTCGCGATCATCTTGGCGATGCTCGGCGCGTTCGGGTTCGCCAGCATGTCTTGGAACAGCAGGCTGAACGTCGAGCCAAGCAGATACAGACCACCGGAAAGGAAGAAGTTGACCAGCGGCGAGACGAACGTCGAGAAGAACAGTCCGATGGCGGCCAGAAGGCACATCTGGACAAAGAACATCACGGGCGCCTTGAGAAGGTCTTGGAGACCCTGGGCGTTGTAGCCCTGCTGGATCCAGTAGGCGATGCAAAGCACGCCCGTCATCAGGGCCATCATCACCGCAAGCGAGAGAACGGCGCCCAAGTACTTGCCGAGCAGGAACTGCCAACGTTGGACGGGCTTGGAAAGGATCGTGTAGATCGTTCTTCGTTCGATCTCGTTCGGGATCATGTACACGGTCAACACCACGGCGATGACCGCGCTGGTCATCTGGATGATGCCGAGCAACATGGACCGCAGAACCGTCGTTTCCGAACGCGCGGAAAGCACGCCCAGACCGGGCGCGATGGCGATGAACACGACACCGACAAGGAGAATGACGAGAAGGACGCGGCGACGGATCGCCTCGCCCAGAGTGGTGGCGGCAATGGACCAGATTTGCTTCACTGAGCGGCTCCGGACATGGTGGTGGTGCGCTTTTCGCTCACGCTCTTGACCGTCTCCAAGAAGAGATCTTCCAACTTCTTGCGGCGAGGAATGACGCTGACGATGTGGGCCTTGGCCGATCGCAGGGAATCCAGAACTCCGTTGACATCCTCATCTTCGTCGATGTCGAGGATCAACCGCGCGTTGTTGTACGAAGACGTGACCCGCAGGTCCTTCAGTTTGGCCGGGAAATCAGCCGGAACCTGATCCGCGATGATCTCGATGCGGCCGCCGCGAAGCAACTCGTCGAGCTTGCCTTGTCGGGCGATGACGCCCTTGTTGATGATGGCGACACGGTCGCAGATGCGCTCCACATCGCTCAAGGCGTGGCTCGAGATGAAGACCGTCTTGCCCTCCTCGCGGAACTGCAGGATCAGGTCGCGGATTTCGATGTGCGCGATCGGGTCCAAGCCCCCAGTGGGCTCGTCGAGGAACAGCAGCTTTGGATCGTTCAGAAGGCTCTGCGCCAAGCCGATGCGCTGCTGCATGCCCTTCGAATAGGCCGAAATGGGCTTGCCCGCGTCTCCGGCCAGGTTCACGCGCTCGAGCAGCGACTGGAACTTGGCGGGGTCGTTGATGCCGAACAGTGATCCGTAGAACTTCAGGATCTCCATGCCCGTCATGTACTCGTAGTAGTAGGGCTTTTCGGGCAGATAGCTGATGATCCGGTGCGTGTTGATGTCGCCCGCCTCCTTGCCGAGGACCTTCGCCTCGCCCGAGGTCGGGTAGATGATGCCGAGCAACATCTTGATGGTCGTTGTCTTGCCGGCGCCGTTCGGTCCGAGAAAGCCGAAAATTTCGCCTTCCTCCACGTACAGGTCGAGCTTGTCAACGACGTTGACTTTTCCGTTGCGAAGTTTGTAGGTCTTCGTCAGGCTTTTGGTTTCGATCGCTGCGGCCAAAGAGTCGCAACACCTCCAGGGTGATCAGGGCGGCAGTATACCGTCCCGCCGAACATTCCCGATTCAGGAACGCCGGCGGTTGCCCTTTGAGCCAACGCTTCCGAGGGGGCGAAAGATTCCCACTCGGCGCGAAATTTCACCGCGAAGCGAGCGAGTCCCCGACGTTTCGGCGCGACAAGTCCGTTGCGCCAAGGAAGCAACGGCTCGGCCAACCCTCGTCCACGGGCACATCGTGCGGGTGGACGGCGTTGGCCGAGTCTGCCTTCGAGGGGCTTAGCGTGGCACCGAATGGTAGGGCTGATCGCCCTCCACCGGTTCCCCCGGAGCCCGGGTCATGGGTGTGGCGCCAGCCACCGCTGGAGCGGTGGGGATGGCCGGGTCGCGGTGGCGCGACGCCTGATAGGCGATGACGCCGACGGCAACCAACAGGAGTGCGATGGCCCACTTCATGCGTTCGGTCACCTACTCCAGGTCCCACAGGGCTTCGTCGGCCAGCCGCTCGATGCGCGTCGTGGTGGCGTGTCCATCAAGCCAAGCAACGTTCGCGGCGTTGTTGTGGCGCGGCATCACGAAGCCGTAGGACGTGCGCGTGAGAGGGGGCGCGCCCGTCCAAAGGCTGGGCGGATTGATCACGTAATAGCCCATGACGAGGTTGGTGGGGTTGGTGGGCGGCGCCCAGGTGCTGTCGGCGAGCAGGAGGGTCTGGGCTGGCTCGTAGGCGGCCGTCATCGGCTTGCCGATGCTGTAAACGGTGCGGGCCGTCGCAGGGTTCTGGCCCTCGGGAACGCGGTAGTCCGGCGCCAGATACCACCAGTTGAACCCGTAGCTGGGATAGAGACCCCAGAGGTAACCGTAGTACGGATTGTTCTTGTCGCGGCATCCACCCATGCAAAGCGAGCCGGACCACTCCTTGGTGTCGCTCGGCGAGCGGTAGAGGTCCATCGACTTGACGTAGGGGAGCGTGAGCCAGGGCCAGTGGAAGGCGCCGTAGTTGTCCGGATTGGTTTGGCCCTCCGCACCCATGATGGTCGCGCTGGGGAGCACATCGTCGTAGTCGGCAGCGTAGAGTTGGAAAGCGATCGCGTGTTGCTTGACGTTGCTCAAGCTCTGCGTCTTCTTGGCCGATTCCTTGGCCTGCCCATACACCGGGAACAGCAAGGCGGCGAGGATGGCGATGATCGCGATGACGACGAGCAGTTCGATGAGGGTGAACCCAGATCGTCGATTGGATTGGCGCATGACAACCCGATGATCGCTGGTCCTCGCAACGAGGCGACTTGCGCGTTTCGCCGAACGTTTGGCATCTTTGACGATGATGCAAAAATGACGATGTTCGAACCTATCTAGACTGTCTGAGGTTTGATTCGATTGCTCCAGAGTTGATGTTTCTGATGATCTGCGTGTAGGCCTTTGGGACCTTCGGTGCGCCGTTGGACCCATCCCGGAGTTCCCGTGCGCCCGC
>JBDHZD010000026.1:0-39360 GCA_039811705.1 Fimbriimonadaceae bacterium
GGCTTGTTCGCCACCGACGGCTCAGCTGAGCACCCGTGACGCTCGCGGCGAGAGCCACGCCACCGTAGATCGCGATGAGCCGGATCCAGGCGCGCGCGTCGCTCGTCGCTTCTCCGGGGCCATCGGACACGCGGACACGGAACCAGAATGCAAAGCCGAGGGCCACTCCGAGGCCCATGACGACGACGATCCAAGGCTGCCAGCGCTTCATCTTCCTATCTGACGTGCGGGGACAAACAAAAAGGGCCGGGACCCAAGGGCCCCGGCCGGTCGTTCGTGAACTGCGATTAGTGGCCTTCGCCCGTCTTGGCCGCGTCGCCGGTCGTGCCAGCGGCATCGCCGGTCGTGCCAGCGGCATCGCCCGTGGTGCCAGCAGCGTCGCCGGTCGTGCCAGCGGCGTCGCCGGTGGTGCCAGCAGCGTCGCCCGTCGTGCCAGCGGCATCGCCGGTGGTGCCAGCAGCGTCGCCCGTCGTGCCAGCGGCATCGCCGGTGGTGCCAGCGGCCTCGCCGGTGGAACCCGTGGTCTCGGTCTTGTTCGCGTCGCCTTCGGTCTTTTCGCCGCAACCGACGATCGCGATGCCCGCAACGAGCAGGGCAGCAATGAGCATTGCCAGATTCTTCTTCATGTTGAGTTGTGCCTCCTGATCAAGAACGGGAATCCAGTTTCCCGCCCGAGTCCATCCATCAGGGGAACGGACTCCGCGCCATTGTACCAAAACATCGTCAAAACTCCAAGTCGCGGGATCAAAAGCCCATGGCTTCGCTGGCCCACGACTGGGGGTCGAAGTCCGGCGCCGTTACCTTTGCGATCCGCCACTTTCGCGTGGGCACCACCAAGTACTGCATCGCATCCTCTTTTGCGAACTCGATCACGACGTTGTCGATGGTGAGGGGCTTCTCGAATGTCAGGATCTTCACGGTGAGGGTGACGGGCGTGCGCACCGTGGCCGTCTTTCCGTCTGAGGCGATTTCGATTTTGCGCGCGCCAAGCGTGACCTTGGGCTTCTGCTCGCGCACAAAGTCGGCGATGGACTTTCTGTTGAATCCGACCGCCTCGTTGTTGAACACCAGACTCTTGGACAGATGTTCCAACACGCCGCCGGGACGCCCTTCTTGGCTGGCCTTGGCGGCCTCGTCCATGGCCTCGTTGATCAGGGCTTCGTCGCTGACCGAGCCGACCTTCCACTGCAAGATGCCATAGCCGAGGGCCAATAGGACCACGATGGCGAGCGCTGCGCGAACGGCTTTCATGTGTGGATTCCTTACGTTTTGCGGCCTGTGAACGATGCGGGGTCTTCTGTTTGGCCCACTCGTGCCGATACGAACGATGGCATGGCCCCCGCGTCGCAAGTTCAGCGTTTCCTCATCTCCCGCCAAGGCGTTTCGCGTGCACTGGTTTGGGACCGGCACGATCGGCTCGAAGCCATGGTGGCCGTCGCGGACGATTCGCGTTGGTCCGAGCGTTCGTTGCGCGCCGAGTGCGCCTCCGAACTGGGCATCCACCTGACTCCGCGCCGCATCGAACTACGTTGCGAACGTCGCGTCGCCGCCTGAACCCGGTAACTTTGCGTCGGCAACGTCGCTGGCTGGGAACTGTGCGGGCTTTGGCCGACCCCCGCAAACGGACCGGGACCCCCCATCCGCCCTCCGCCGATCACTTGGGTGTGACGACGGCTTGGACGATTTGGCTTGTGTATGGCGCGGCGGCGCTTGGCTCCACTGTAGGACTCCGCGTGCTGTGGCGCGACGCGATCAGCCCGCGGTTGCGGTAGGCCGATACGCGGCCCGAAACGCCGCATACGCGCCGCTGTAGTCGGTTCCCGTGGGCGAGACCTCGCTCTTGGCGCGGACCACCGAACGGCAAGCTTGAGCCACATCAGGCCACACGCCGATCCCGACTCCCGCGAGAATCGCGGCTCCGAAGGCGGGACCTTCGTCGATCTCCAACGTCCGGCAGGGCGCGCCGAACACATCGGCCAGCATTTGCACCCAGAAGGCGCTGCGCGCTCCGCCTCCGGTGACGCGGATTTGATCGACCTTCGCCCCCAAACCCCGCAGTAGGGCCATGCCATCGGCAAGGCCAAACGACACGCCCTCGAACATGGCGCGCGACAGGTGGTTTGGACCGTGGGCAAGTGTGAGGCCGAGGAAGGCCGCACGCGCCCCGGGGTCATTGTGCGGGCAGCGCTCGCCAGTGAGGTACGGCAGGAACGTCAGCCCCTCGGCGCCTGCGGCAACGTTGGCCGCTTCCGCGGCGATGGCATCGTAAGTGGTCTTGCCGAACGTGTCGCGATACCATCGCAATGCGCCCCCGCAAGAGAGCATCACGCCCATGGCGTGCCAGCCTCCGTTCGCGTGGCAGAACGTGTGGGCCGCTCCCTGCGAGTGGAACTTGGGTTCGGGGAGCGAGACGAAAACAACGCCGCTGGTCCCGAGGCTCACGCTCACCACGCCTTCGACCACCGCTCCGGTCCCGACCGCCGAAGCCGCCTGATCGCCGCCACCGGCCACGACGGGGATCCCGTCGGCAAGGCCGGGAACGCCTCGCGTCGTACCGGTTTGCGCGAACGACTCGCACACGCGGGGCCATTGCAGATGATCCAAAGCGAGGGCTTCGAGCATCTCGGCAGACCACTGGCGGCGGGGCACATCGAGCAAACCGGTGCCGCTCGCGTCGCTGACATCCGTGGCGCTTTCGCCGGTCATCTTGTATCGGATGTAGTCCTTGGGCAAAAGAACTTGCCGCACGCGGTCGAACGCCTCGGGTTCGTGGTTGCGAAGCCAAAGCACCTTAGGCGCTTGAAAACCGGTCAGGGGCGGGTTGCACGTGATGGCGCGCAGACGCTCGGCCCCGACGGTCGCGTCCATCTCGGCGCATTCGGCGGTCGTCCGCTGGTCGTTCCAGAGCAGGGCCCGTCGCACCACGTCGCCCTGAGCATCGAGGAACACCGAGCCGTGCATCTGCCCCGTGAGGCCGATGGCGTCTGGGCGCTCTTCTCCAAGTTCGCGGATCACGTCCAACGCGCCCGCCCACCAGTCGCCGGGATCCTGTTCCGACCACATGGGGCGCGGGATATGGAGCGGGACCTCGCGGCTGGCTTGCCGCAACAGGGCGCCCTGTTCGTCGACCAAGACCGCTTTGATCGAACTCGTGCCCACGTCGATGCCCAGGAACTTCGCCATCGGCACCATTTTGGCCCGGAACGGGTACACCCGTGGCGTGCAGAACGTCGAGATTCCGATCGTGTTGGCCGAAGGCGCTTCGATGCCCGAGTACGCGACCCAGGGAGCCGCCGGCATGGACCTGCGCTCGATCGAGCCTGTGCGATTGGAGCCCGGGCAGAGAATGCTGGTGCGCACAGGCGTGCGTCTGGCGATCCCCCCTGGATACGAAGGACAGGTCCGTGCGCGGTCGGGCCTGGCCTTGCGCCACGGTATCGGCATGGTGAACTCGCCGGGCACGATCGACAGCGACTACAGGGGCGAGATCGGGGTCGTGATGATCAATTGGGGCTCGGACGTCGTCCAATTAGAACAAGGCGAACGCATCGCGCAACTGGTGGTCTGCCCCGTGGCACGTGCCGCGTTGCATCTCGTTGAGCAGTTGGCTGCGTCCGACCGCGGGGAGGGTGGCTTTGGCAGCACCGGAACACAGTGAGGAACCCATGACCGACGCCGAATCTCGCGAAGTCTTCGAGACGCTGGACGACGACGCCGACATCGATCGGCAACTGGCTCAAGTCAACCTGCTCCGCATCAGGGGACAGTTTGAAGAGGCGCGACTTCGATGCCTGAAGTTGCTCAACGACTTCCCCCAGTCGGCCGCAGCGCACACGTTGATGGGCGATATCTGCGTGGACAAGGACGACTTGGCGCAGGCCGCCGAGTGGTACGACATGGCGCTGGGCATCATCCCCGAATCGGTGGCCGACCAGAGAAAACTGGAATCGGTCCGCAAGCGCCTCAAAGACAGCGAAACCGCGGATACCGCCGCGATGTTGGGTTTGCCGACCACGCGCCCCAAGGTCGGGATGTTCGCGGCGGCGTTTTTGGGCCTGTTCGTGCTGGTGGCCATCGGCTCGTATCTGGCGGGCAGGCAGATGCAGGCCGCGAGCGATGCGAAGGGTCGACAGGTCGTGGACGCTCCCATCCACATTCCCGGAACAGAGCCCACGGTGGTCAACCGAGGCACCGAGGAGGGTGCGGCGCGCATCGAGTCGGTGGAGACGCCGCGCAACCCGACTCCCAGCCGTGTGGACGTCGACCGCCAACTGTTGGGCAGTTTGGTTCCCGGCGCACCCGAGGGTGTCCAACTGCTGGAAGCGATGCTCGATCCGAGAACGAATCTGGTGCTGGTGACCGCCGAATGCCCGCCCGACGCGAATCCGCGCGAGGCCGCCGCACATGTCGGTGCCCATGCTCTGGCCAAGGTCGAGAACTGCCCGTTGGCGTCCATCCGCATCCTTCAGAACGGGACCGTGACACTCATCGCCGACGTACGTCGGGAGGCGGTGGTTCAAAGTGAAACCGCCGAGGGTCAGGTCTGGGTGGATGCCGTGCTGTCCAATGTCTGGCCCGCCTCGGAGCCGGGGAGCTAGGCTTGAAGTTGGGGCGCCTTCGGCTACAATCTCGGATCATGAACCGACTTCTGCGTTGCTGGTTGCTCTTGCCTGCGTTGGTTGTGCTGGCGGGTTGCAAGGCCGAAGATCCGGTCGAGGCGCTGAGGACCGCGCCGAGAAGCAAGGCGCCCATCTTCGAAGTCACGAGTATGGACGGAGAGCGCAGGAGCCTCGCGTCGCTCAAGGGAAAGGTGGTGCTGGTCGAGTTTTGGGCGACATGGTGCACCTACTGCGTGGGCGGGATGCCCGCGCTGGACGAACTCTATCGGTCGCACCGGGAACAGGGCCTTGAGGTCATGATGATCAGCAACGAGGACCCGGCGAAGGTGAAGGCGTTTGTCGAGGATCAGCCCTACGATCTCCCGTTCTATTTGGACCACAACGGCGAAGGGCACACGTTTTACGATGTTGTCAGCTATCCTTCGTCGGTGATCATCGACCGCGAAGGCAATGTGGTTGCCAAACTGCGCGGCGCCCACCCGAACTCCACTTTGCTGGAGGTGTTGGATGCCGCGGGTTTGAACGATGCGCCGAACACGGTCGCCCGTCGAAGCTGATCTTCCACATCCGGCCCCTCTCCCATCCGGCAGTCGTGGTCGGTAAGCGGATCGCAGTCACAGTGGACGACGGGAGGTCTGGATTCTGTGTTGCCGGCCCTCTGCCATAATCTCCCGGAATGGACGTCGTTGTGCCTGAAGAGTACAAGCCGCTGTACGTCCGCGATGCGGAGCGGCCGGTCTACAAAGTGCCAGACCCCGTTCTCAGGCAGACGGCCAAGCCCGTGACCAAAGTCGCGAAGCGGCACCAGCACCTGATCAACGACATGGTGCGCATCATGAAAGCCGCCAACGGGCAGGGGCTGGCCGCGCCCCAGATCGGAGTTCTGGAGCGTGTGGTCATCATCGCACCGGGCGGGTCGAAGGCGATTCCCCTCATCAATCCCGAGATCGTCGAAGCCACAGGCGAGCAGATCGGTCAGGAAGGTTGCCTGTCCATACCAGGGCTCTACGGCGATGTGAAGCGAGCCAAGCGAGTGGTGGTGCGCGCGTACGACCGCCACGGGCGGCCTGTCGAATACGAGATGGAGGGTCTCCCTGCGCGCGTCATCCAACACGAGGTAGACCACCTCGACGGTGTGTTGTTCATCGACAAAGTCGATCCGGCAACGTTGTTCTGGCAAGACCCCAACGGCGAAGACGACGAATGAAGCTGGTCTTCTTTGGGACGGCCGACTTCGCGGTGCCGGCCTTGCGCCGCTTGGCTCCTCACGTGGCGCTGGTTGTGGCCCAGCCCGATCGTCCTTCGGGACGCAAGATGCACGTCCGCCCCTCGCCTGTCAAGGAGGCCGCCGCCGAACTGGGACTTGCTTGCGAGACGCCCGAACGGTGCCGCGAACCCGGTTTTATCGAGAGGATCGCGGCGTTGGAGGCCGATGCGCTGGTCGTTGCCGCCTATGGTCAAATCATGCCGGAACGTCTGCTGAACGTGGCCAAGCGTGGCGGCATCAACCTGCACGGGTCCTTGCTTCCCAAGTTCAGGGGTGCCGCGCCTATCCAGCGGGCCATCCTCGAGGGCGAGACCGAAACGGGCGTCACGCTGATGCAGATGGACAAGGGCATGGACACCGGCGACGCCATTGCGAGCGTCGCAACGCCCATCGGCCGAGATGAAACCGCCGGCGAACTCTTTGTGCGGCTGGCTGAGCTCGCCGCCCAACTGGCCGAGGAGTGGATGCCGCGGATCGTCGCCGGCGACTACCCCCGTGTTCCGCAAGACTCCGATCGAGCCACTTATGCGCCCAAGGTTCTCAAGGAAGAGGCGCGCATCGACGTGACGCGCCGGGCGGATCGCGAGTACGATCGCTTTCGGGCGTTCACCCCGAGCCCGGGAGCGTACTTGGGTACCGTGCTGGGTCACGTCAAGGTGTCGGAAGCCAGGTGGAACTCCGCCGACGGGACGCCGGGAACCTTGCTTGCCCTTGATCCGGTTCCTCTTCTCGCTTGCGCCACGGGCTGTCTCGAGTTGCGGACCGTCCAACCCGAGGGCAAAAAGCGCATGTCGGGCCGGGACTTCGCCAACGGAGCCCGCCTGGCAAAGGGTATGACTCTGGTTCCGCACGAGAGCGTCGCATGAACAAGAAACTCGCCATTCGCTCCGCGATCGCCGTCGTCATTTTCGGCGCGATGTTCGTTGGCTACAACATGATCCAACGGGTCAGCGACTTCGACCCGGGCACCATTGCCACGCCAGGCTGGATCGTGGCCGTCGAGGAAACCGACGAGGGGTCACAGGCCGTAGTGTTCGACGCCGATGGCAACGAACGCCGTTCACCGGGCTACCAGCCCAAGTTTCAGGAACGGGACGCCGTGTGGAACAAGGCGGGCGACCGCGTGTATTTCGTGGCTGACCGTGAAGACGATACGTTCCACATCTACCGCTGGAATCTGGCGCGCGACGAAGCGAGACGGAGGACGCTCGACTCGCGCAGCAAGGGCACCCCGTTTTTCGGCTCGGCCGAACTCACGGGAGGTGGCGATCTCGGCCTGATCACAGCGGGTGGCCGTGTCCTTCAATTCGACCCCAAGGAGGGCAGCACGCGACAGTTGTTGCCGCCGCTGGGTCGCGAGGTGGGCCGCAGCGAAGACGGCGGTTCGGTCGGCCAGTTCGACCAATTGTACGAGCGCTTCGGACAGTCGTTCAAGGCGGCCAAGTGGGGTAAGGACCGGCGCTGGATCGCCGCCGTCATGCAACGCGCCGAAGGCGGTCAGGTGCTGATCGTGCAGAGTCAATTCGTTCCCGAGGACGCCACGCCCGAGCAGGTGGGGTACTACTCGTTGCCGCACGCGATCATCGCCGGGGAACGCGTTGATTTCGACGTCAATCCGAAGAATGGGGCGATCGTGTTCGCTGTTCACGGGTTCGACTTTCCCGACGCGGCCAACCCGCCCGAGGCGTTCGTGAACGAAAAGGGAGAGGTTGTTCGTCCGTTCAGGAATATGGTCGGATTTGTCGACCCAGACGATCCCACGAAGACGCCGAACCGATTCTCGCCTTCGGCTCCGGGCATGGTGGTGATGGCTGCCACACCGGACGACCAGACGATCTTCCGTGAGCCCGCGGTTTCTCCAGACGGCACTCGGATCGCCGCCGTGCTGGGCAAGGCGGATGACAACGGCTTGTTCGTCCCGGGTGGCCTGATCCTGATGGATTTGGCCGAGGCATCGGGCTCTTCGGGAACGGGGTTGTTGCAGGGACCGGTTTCTTCGCCCTCTTGGCATCCCGACGGCAACACGATCGTGTTCCTGATGAGGGATGGTGCGCGTTCGATCTACACGATCTCGCTCACCGGCGGCGAGCCCAAGCGTGTTTCGGACGGCAAGAAGAACTACTCGAGCGTATCTTTCAGCCCACAAGGCTGATGTGCGGGCACTCGTCGGCGGCCGATGGCGTCAGAATGGACAGCATCAGACCATGAACATCCGTCAAGCGATCTTCTCCAGCTACCTCGTCAAAGACCTGCCCGACGATATTGTCGAGAGCATCTGGCGCACCGCCGAGGAACTCTCGTTCGAGGGTGGCGCGACGATCGTGCGACAATTCGACCGCAATTCGGATCTGTTCATCGTGCTCGAGGGCTCGGTCAAGATCAAATCGTTTTCGGGCGAGACGATCGCCGAGTTGGGCGAAGGAAGCCTGCTGGGCGAGATCTCGCTCGTTGACGATGCACCTCGTTCGGCGACGGTCAACAGCGTGGGTCAAACGCGTGTCGCCCGACTTCCTGCCGCCGACCTTCGGCGATTGCTGGATGCAAACCCTTCGGTCGCAGTCGTCGTCTATAGAAACATCGCTCGCATCCTGAGTGCGCGCATCCGGGCGACGAATGTGCAACTCGATGCCCTTCTGGCGCGCGGGCACTGATTCGGTATCTTGAATCCATGGCGGAAGACCACGACGGACCTGAGAACCTGAGCGAACCACCAGCGTTCTTTCCAAAGGATCTGGCGGGCGACTACGAGGTGCGCGGCGGCGACCTCCTTCAGGTGCGTGTGGACGGGGTGTTCGCCGCAGAAAGCGACGGGTCGATCACGCGCTTTGTCGTTCTCAGCGAAGGAGGACGGCGCTTGCCCATTCTTATCGGACCCTTTGAGGCGTCTGCGATCAGTCTGCCCCTTGATGGTGCCCGCGCGGACCGCCCCATGACCCACGATTTGCTCAATACGGTCGTTGAACGTCTCGGCGGGCGGCTGACCCGCGTCGTGATCGACGACCTGTGGAACGGCATCTTCTACGCGCGCATGATCTTCGAACAAAGCGGCAACGAACTCGAGATCGATGCGCGGCCATCGGATGCCGTTGCGCTCGCGGTTCGATGCGGCGCCCCGATCTTCGTCTCTGAGGACATCTTGGCCACCGCCGAGGGTTGAGCGTCCCTGAAGTACACTGCCTCCATGACCTTGCGCGAGGTGATGCACGCGCACATCCCCACGCTCCACGCCGCGAGCACCGTTCGCGATGCCGTGGACAAAATGGATATCTATCAGTTTCCCGGCCTGGTGTTGGTCGGCGAAGAGATGGAGCCCTTGGGTGTGCTCACCGAAGGCGACCTGAGCCGCGCCGCCTTCGAGCGCGGCAATGTCACCAGCCTCGCCCGAGAGTTGGCCAGCCGCTATGCGACCCGCGACCCCGTCACCATGTCGCCCGAGGCCGAGGTGAGCGAGGCGTTCCACAAGATGCTCATGAGCGGTCTCACCGTGTTGCCGGTCGTCGAAAACAACCGTTTGGCCGGCATCGTGCTGCGTTGCGACTTGATGCAAGCGATGATGGTGGACCTCGATCCGTAGGATTCAGCGATGTTGGACGTCAATCAGCCTTTCCCCGATTTCGAACTTGCCGACCAGAACGGCGCCATCCACACAAGGGGCGGCCTTCTTGGAAGCCCGACCGTCGTCTTTTTCTATCCCAAGGACGACACCAGCGGCTGCACGGTCGAGGCGTGCGGCTTTCGGGATGTGTTTCCGCGATTCGAGGGCGCCAAGGTGTTCGGTGTGAGTCCGGACGGTGTCAAGTCGCACGCCAAGTTCGCGACCAAATTCGGGTTGCCCTACACGCTTCTGGCGGACACGGACAAGGCGCTGTGCGAGGCCGTCGGCGTTTGGGTGGAGAAGTCGATGTATGGGCGGAAGTACATGGGCGTGGAGCGGACCACGTTCCTTCTGGATGCCGAAGGCATCGTGCGTCGGGTCTGGCGCAAGGTCAAGCCCGACGGCCACGCGGAAGAAGTCCTCGCCGTCCTCGAAGGCGTCTGAGCTTCAGAACTTCATGCCGACGTAGACGGCCAAGCCGCGCACGTTCGCGTCCGACGATTGGAAGTACTTGGCCTCCACGAACGTGGGCAACGGTCCGATGCCCAGAGGCATGCCCACGCCCGCTTGGAACCCCACACCGGACGAATCCGAACCGCCGGAGCGGTGGAACCCGAACCCTGCGCCGACGAACCCGTAGAATTGGAGCGCCGTCCACTTGTAGTTTGCCGAGATCGGGAGGCTGCGTACGCCGCCACGCTCGTAGTAGTCCACCGAAAGCACGACGGTGTTTTCGATCGGACCGAGCTTGAGCAGACTCTTGAGGTCGAAGTCCGCGCCAAACGAGGTCCAGGCATTGCCTGCGTCGCGGGCCGCGCTCCCGGACGGCAGGAACAGGCCCACGCGCACCGAGTTCAGCTTCTCCAAGCCCGGCACTTGAGCCGAGGCGCAGGCGGATGCGACGAGAAGCGCAAAACCGAGAGAAGACTTCATCACATCTTCTGGACGCTTGGGTGGACCGATGGGCTTCGTTCGTTCGACCCGGAGGCACCCTGTTGGTCTCGCATCGGCGGGCCCTTCCGTCATACTTAGGCCCCTTGGCTAGCGAGCGAGAGAAGAACACCGGGCGACTGCTTGAGTTTGGCGAGGTGCCGTTCGCTTATGTGGTGGACGTGGTTCCCGACCCATCGCCTGGCGGAGAACCGATCGTATACGAGGCGCACACCCGATACGAGAATCCGTTTGGCCGAGCCCTCCTGCCCGCGGGGCAGGGACCCTTCTGCCGATTCCGCGACCCCTCTCTCCCTCACTCTCCCGGCGTCATGTTGCTGACCGTTGACGGTGTGCCTGCCTATGTGGCCGACGTGCCCAATCTCAACCAAGCCATCAACCTGCGGTTTGGACTCATTTCGCCGCGGCAATGTTATGAGGGAGGCGATGGGCAGGCGTGTTTGGTCAACGGCTCGGTGCTTCGGGCCACCCAGGTGGGACAAGTGGTCTCGCTCTGGTTTCGGGCGACCCCCAACGCCCGGCAGACCGTGGTCCGCGCCTTGGTCCGCCATCGTCAAGGAGGCGGCGCGTACCCTATGTGGAACCCAGAACCAGGCCAAGCGATGTCCAAAGACGATACGGGTTGACCAGACCGATTCGGTGCGGAATCTGGCGGCTGGTTTGGCCTAGAACGACGCCTTCGAACCCGTGATCGGTAGAGCAAGGCGGGTATCGTCAGCCAATCGCATCTCCAACTCTCACGATCGTGGAATCTCGCCAGGCACTGATACGGGTTCTTCTTGTCGAGGACAACCCCGACGAGGAGCGCTTGGCGTTGCGCGCCCTGAAGTCGGCCGGTCTTTCTCTGGACATCGTGGTCTTGCGGGATGGGCACGAAGCGCTTCGGCACATCGAGCAAATGGAGCTTGACGCTGAGGCGGTCAAGCCCTCGCTCGTGTTGCTCGACCTTAAGCTTCCCAAAGTCGGGGGCATCGAGGTGTTGCGCCGCCTGCGCCAGAGCGAGCGCTTCGGAAGCGTTCCCGTGGTGGTGTGTTCGTCCTCCGACGAAGAGTCGGACGTCGCCAGCAGCATGGCCCTCGGTGCAAACGATTACCTGAGGAAGAGCGTGGACTATGCCGAGTTCAGCGACTCGATTCGGCGTGTCGCCGACGAATGGCTTCGGCCCTGATCGCGTCTTCCTTTCGAGGTCGGTCCAAGTGTCCCCGGAGGACAAGGAAGATCAGCAACGCAACCACCCCGACCACGGTCGAGTTGATTTGAGCCAGGCGGCACAGGACGACCACCGTCTTGAGTTGAACCGGGTAACTGAGTTTTCCATTGTCCGCCCATCGCGCTCCTTCGGGGCTGAGCCCGTCCAAAAGGGCATCATGGTTCGCCAGGACGATGAGAGCTGGCGCGCCTACGGGAGTGCCTGGTTCGCCTGTAAGCGCTATCAGGTCGGGATCCACGACCACGCGCTGAACGTAGACGGCTTGTTGCTCCAGATGGTGAGGCAAGGCGATGGTGAGCGGTAGGATGACCAGACAGGCGACCATCGTGAACAGGCAGAGGCGCAACACAAGACCGTACAGCAACGCCGCGAACCCGTGGACAGCACGAACGGTCCAAGGTCGCTTCGCGGTTTCGGTGTTGCGTCGGGTCGAGGCCCTTGTCGCCGTCGCCATCTTCGCCATTCAGTGTACTTATTCGGTCGGATGGGGTCGTTGCGCCATCGGCAATGGTGCGGGGGTCTGGGATTGAGGTTCCGCCTTGCGGTCACCGGAGGCGTGGCGCAAGGAAAATCGACTGTGGTCGAGACCTTGGCTGCGGCAGGTTGGAGGACCGTGTCCGCCGACGAGGTCGCGCGGCAGGTGGCTTCGGAGACGGCGGTGCGGCAAGAGATCGCCGCGACGCTCGGATTGCCGATGCGTTACAGTCGCGAGGACCTTCGCGCGCTCGTCGCTGCAGACCACGCGGCGCGCCACAAGCTGAACTCCATTCTTCATGCCCGAACCGTCCAGGCCTTGATGCGCTCACAAGCGGATGTCGTTGAAGTGCCTCTGCTGTTCGAAGCTGGGCTGCTGACCTTGGCCGAAGAGATTTGGACCGTGTGGTGTGCGAAAGAGACTCAGCTGGAGCGCCTTGCGGCGAGGTTGGGCGATGCGGAGCAGGCGCGGCTGTGGGTTGCGGCTCAGCTGCCGTCTTCGGTGAAGGCGGCGCTCTCGGACTGGTCGATCAGCACGGACCGGTCGCGCGACGAAGTGGCGGACCTGGTTCTCGCGCGAGCGCGACGAACCGGCGTATCTTGAAGTCGCGTGGAAAAGTGGTGCTATACTTCGCCATCGAATCCGTCCGACCGGCGGGGTCGTGCCTTTGCCTGGGCTGTCCGAGAAGCCGACGAAAGACCTTCCGAGGTTTTTGCGTTTTCTTCGCGTAACTCATTCAGGCTGAAGCACGTCTTATATGCGACGCCCGGAAGGTACGTGGCGGATCTTGGATGCGGACAATTGTCGAATGGATAACGGCGGTCGAACAACTATGAATCGTTGCAAGGAGGTCGCGCTGTGAGGCGTTTCGTCAACTCGATTTACGGCAAGGTCACTTGCCACCTCGCCATTGCCGGGCTTCTCATGCCCCTCGTGTCGGTGCTCGTGGCCAATCAGGCGTACGCTCAGGTGAATCAACGTTCGCGCTGGGCGGTCGTCGAGTTCACGGACGAAAGCGGCAAAGCCGGCGAGAACGTCGGTGCGCTTGCCGCCGAAGCGGTGAACTCGTCGCTGGTCAACTTGGGCCGTTATGACATCGAGCCCCAGGAGACCGTGTCCCGCAAGGCGACCGAACTGGGCCTGGTTCAGCCGATTCTCGACAAGATCAGCCTGATGCGTCTCGCTCAGGACTTGCGCGTCGAGACCCTGGTCACCGGTCAGGTCAAGAACTGGGAGATCACGGCTTCGGGCTCGGGCAAGAAGGCGTCGGTCATTTTGCGCGTGGTGGTGTACGACGTGGCCTCCGGTCTGCCGATCAACGGCGCCGCGCTGCAGTCTTCCTCGCCGGTGCGTCCTGCCGACGCTCCCAACGATGCGATGTTGCGCGACGCGATCAGCGCGGCAGCCTCGGTGGCCGTTTCGCAGATCAACACGCAGATTCTGCCTCAGGCGACGGTTCTGAACACCCAGCCCGGCGAAGGCGGGTTCAACGACCGCAGCATGGCCTTGATCAACCAAGGTTCGCGCAACGGATTCAAGCGAGATCAGGAAGTCATCATCGTGCGCGGTCGGGAGCAGGTCGCCACCGCCCGAGTCACCAACGTCGATCCGGAGTCGGCCGAGATTCGCCTGACCAAGTCGATCAAGGGCGTTCAACCCGGCGACAAGGTTCGCGTCGTCTTTGCGGTTCCGGACATTCAGTCGAAGCTTTCGCGTGACGACTCGGTGAGCGCTCCTCGCCGAACGAAGGGCGACAGCAGCGTCATCTCGGTGCTCCTCATCCTCGGCGTCGTGGCGCTCGCGCTCGGCGGCGGTCGGGGCAGCAACACCGATCTGGCCAACGACGTGCGCGCCGAAGCGATTCTCGATCCTGCCGGCCAGCCCGGAGTCAAGGTGTCTTGGGCCCGCGACCTTTTCGTGCGCGGCAACACGACGGCCTTCGCTTGGCAGCTCTACCGGAACGACCAACTCGGCACGCCCGTCGCGGTGGTGCCCGGCAACATGAGCAGCGCGACCGACGGCGTGGACGCGCGAGACGTGGAGTGGTCCGACTTCGGCGGAACGGTCGGCGGCCGCGAGTGCCTGTTCGAGGACCCGCAACTCACGACCACCGACGACGTTCCCGGTGTGGTTCCCGGTCGCGGCTACACCTATTCGGTGGCCTTGGTCTACCGCATCGCGGCGCTCGACCTTCCTGGCGGCGGCACCGGCGGATCCGGCGGCACCACCGGCGGCTTGACCACGGGCGGCACGACCGGCGGTCTGACGACCGGTGGCACCACGACAACGGGCGGTACGGGTGGCTTCACCACGGGTGGCGGCACCACGACCACCGGCGGCACCACGACGACGGGCGGCACAACGGGCGGCACCACCACGGGCGGCGGAACCACGACGGGCGCCACGGAGTGCTACTTCATTTCGACCCGCGTGGCGGCCAAGGGCGTCGTGACGCCGCTCGGCAAGGTGGGCCTCGTGTCCCCTGCGCCCAACGCGGTCGTCTCCGAACCGATTCCGTTCACGTTCACGTCTGCCGTCAATCCGAACTTCCCGACCACGATGTCGTACGCGCTCCAGGTGTCCACCTCGCCGGTGTTCACCAAGAGCAACACGCGCACTCTGGCCAAGTTCAACCGGAACGATCTCGGCGACCTGAGCACCCCGATGGTCGACCTGACGGGCGTGTTCGCGGGGACCACGGAACTGTGGTGGCGCGTCGGCGCCCGAGCGGTCACGGACAACCCCGGACCCGCGCAAGACGCCACAGGCGAGCGCTACGTGTTCAGCGAGCCGCAGCGGTTCACGCGACCGGGCACGCCTCCGCCCCCGCCTGTCAAAGCCCGCGGCGGTGCGAACACCGGCGGTACGCAGAACGGCGGCAAGACCGGCAAGGGCGGCTAGCCTAGCCAAACGAGGGTCTCCGGGTTCGCCCAAACTCGGAGACCCCAACCTCCTTTCGACTTGAATTCACAGAACGCAACCATGAAGATCAAGAATTACGCCAAGAGCATGGCCTTGGCCGGAATGGCCGCCTTGAGCGCCACCGGGTTCTCTCAGGCAAGCTGGCAATTCGAATGCTGGGATATCGCCAACGTTCAGAACCCCATCAGCAACACCTTCGCGGCCAACGAAATCGGCAACGACCTGATGCTGATGACGATCGGCCTTTCTGGAACGGTGACCTACGGCGGACAGCAGGGCCCTTGCTTCAGCCCGTCCTTCCAGGGCAACGCCGCTGGCCGGTTCGGCTACATGATCGGACCCATGGGCTCGGTCCAGAGCGATTTCGACGACTATCTGGTGCTCACAATGGGCATGCCGTATCACGTCGTCGGTGCCATGGGCTATGCCACGATTGTTCGCGATGGCGCCCAGACTCGCTTCGGCGGCGGTGGATTCAGCCTCTTCTTCCGAGGTGCGAGCGACCGCTACATGATCGCCGAGGTCGTCGACAGCGGCCTGCGCGTCAATCTTCGGGCCGACAGCGTGGGTGACGCGATTCGGATGCAGTGGACCATGACCAACTTGGGCACCGCTGCCGTGAACGCGGGACTCCGCCTCGGCCACAACGTGGCGATGCTCACCAACTCGCCATTCACGTTTGACGCGACGGGTGCCAACAAGAGCCACTCGTGGGTCGGCGGCAACAGCTACTTCTTCCCGAAAGTCGGCTTCACCTACCGCGATGGCGGACGGCAGGTGCGGACCATGACCCGCTTCGTCCGGTCGCAGGACCCGTCCGGTTTCCCCAAGTACATCGACTTCCTCTTCGGTCAGACGGACGCCTATGGGTTCCGCGTGGAAAATCAGCCCTCTGATGCCACGACGACCAACGGCCAATCCGATGCGACCACGGCGGACGAGTTCGTGATCGCGGACACTTATATGTCGCCCCCGCCCCTCGGCGCGATCGGTGGCGATGGCGTGTTCAACTGGGGCGAGAACGCGATTATTCCGGACACGCTCATCGATGCCACGGCCTACATCCAGAATTTCCCCGAGCAGTCGATTCCGGCTGGCGGCTCGCGCCAAGTCGTGAACTACGTCCGCAGCCCGTGGGCCATCTCGAACTACACGAAACCCTATGCCGTCGTCGTGGACGCGCCTCGCCTTTTGGCGACCGATCCGAACGGCATGAACGGTTTGACGCCGAACCCGATGACCATTCGGGTTTACATCGACAACATCCGAGGCTTCACCACGATCGATCAGGAAGTGCCGCTGAACGATGTCCGCGTCACGCTGACTCTTCCAGTCGGCCTGTCCTTCGCGGCAGGCACCGATGGCGTCGAGACGCTGCCGATCGTGCCCCCGCGCGAGATCCGTTACGTGGACTACCAAGTCGAAGCGAGCGGTCAGGTGTTCGGCAACTTGCCGATCTCGGTGAAGGTCGAACCCACGCCTGGCCCGGTCAAAACCGTGACCGGAACCATCAACGTTTCCGCTACGCCTCGGCTCAACCTCGCTCAGGGCGCCAACCTGGTGGCTGTTCCTTGGCAGTTCACCGACACGTCTTGGAGTACGGTCCTCGGCCTGAGTCCGGTGACCGACTTCGTCGCCTACGCCTGGGATCCCCAGCAGTTCGGCTACGTGCTGAGCACGAGCGCCGAGCGCGGAAAGGCGGCCTGGCTCGTGTCGAACATGGACCTTGGTTCGCATCCGTTGCAGGGTACGCCCCGAACTCCCAACGACGTCGCGACGGGCGGCATGCTCACCCAACTCAAGTCCGGGTGGAACCTGGTGGGCAACCCTTATCCGTTCGCCATCACACTGGGCGGGATCAACGGCGTCTCTGCCGCGAACCCCACGCAGAGCTACACTTGGACGCAACTCGTCTCGCTGGGCTACATCAGCGGCGAGGTGGCGTACTGGGATGCCGCGACGCAGTCGTACAAGTTCATTCAGGGCCAGCAGGGCCTGATGGAGCCGAATCGCGGCTACTGGATCCACGTGAACACCTTGCAGGACTTCACGCTCTCGTGGCCCTACGTCACGGTGCCGTTCCTGCCGGATTCGAACCGTAGCGCGGACGACTTCAAGCAGACGGCCGACCAATGGCGGCTCCGCCTCGTCGCCCGCACGGAGAAGTCCATGGACGATTGGAACTTCGTCGGTGTGGCGCGCTCGGCTGAGGAAGCCAAGACGCTCACCGCGTTGAACCCGCCCATGGGTCCGACGCAGAACGTCGACGTCGCCATCGTCCCCGCGACAGGTCAGACGCGGCAAGCCGCGGCTTATGCCGAGAGCAACAAGCGTCACGAATGGACGGTCGAAGTCAACGTGAAGGAAGCCGGCCGAGTCACGCTCACCTGGCCCAACATCGGCACGGTGCCCAGCAACATGCGGTTCCGACTGGTCGATAAGGCCACCAACGTGGCCCGCGACCTGCGTCAAGCCAGCGGCTACACGTTCGACGTCAACGAGCCCGGTGTTCGCACGTTCACACTCCAGATGGAGCCGGGCGCCAGCCAGAAGGCCGTCATCGGCAACGTGGTCGTCAGCCGGCCGACGCGAGACGCAAACGCTCCGTTCACGATCAGCTACACCCTGTCGACCGATGCGACGACGTCGATCCGCGTCCTCTCGGGCACGGGCAAGGAGGTCTACACGATCTCCCGAGGCCGTTCGGACGCGGCTGGCCAGAACACGGCTGTGTGGACCTTGCGGGACAACGCGAACCGCGCCGTTGCGCCCGGTACCTATCGCGTCGAGATTCTTGCGGAATCCTCGACCGGCGAACGCGTCCGCAAGACCGTGCCGCTCAACGTGATCCGCTAGTTTCGGCGAAGCGAAAACCAGTCGGCCCTCCGGATGAAACTCCGGAGGGCCGATTTTTCGTTGAACCCGGAGCAAGTCAGGAGCGGGTACCTTCAAGCCCGGCGAATCCAATGGAGTTTCAGCGGACGGTTTTGGTCACAGGCGGTTGCGGGTTCATCGGCTCGGCAGCCCTCCTTGATTGGGTTCCACGCCATCCGACCGTCCGGTTTGTCAACTTTGACGCTCTGACCTATGCAGGCAACCCGCTCAGCCTGAGCGCCATAGAGCCCGCTCCCAACTACGTGTTCGTCCACGGAGACCTTCGTGACCCGCAAGCGATCCGGAAAGCGTTCGCCGAGCACCGGCCCGACTGGGTCTTCCACTTTGCCGCAGAGAGCCACGTCGACCGCTCGATCGCCGGCCCGGGCGACTTCATCCAAACCAACATTGTCGGGACCTACCATCTGCTCGAGGCGTGTCGCGGATTCTGGATGCCGTCCGAGGGCAACCTGTTCCACCACGTCAGCACGGACGAGGTCTTCGGTTCGCTGGGCGACGATGGCAAGTTCACGGAAAGCACCCCTTACGACCCGCACAGCCCCTATTCTGCGAGCAAGGCGGCCAGCGACCATCTGGTGCGGGCGTATGGAGACACCTACGGGTTGCCCTACAAGCTGACCAACTGCTCGAACAACTATGGACCTCGGCAGTTCCCAGAGAAGCTCGTGCCCCTGATGATCCTGAACGCCATCGAGGGCAAGCCGTTGCCCGTGTACGGACAGGGCCTCAACGTTCGCGATTGGCTGTTCGTGGACGATCACGTCGATGCGCTGTGGCACGTGGCCGAGAGGGGCCGTTTGGGGCAAACCTACTGCATCGGCGGCAATTGCGAGATGCGCAACATCGACGTGGTCCGCGAAATCTGCGCGGCCGTCGAAGAAGCCACGGGCCTTCCCGATCGTCAGGCGCTCATCTCCTATGTCACGGATCGCCCCGGGCACGACTGGCGCTATGCGATCGCGACCGGCAAGATCGAGTCCGAATTGGGTTGGACGCCCAAGGAGACCTTCCAGTCCGGCATCAGGAGGACCGTCCGGTGGTACCTCGATCACCCGGAATGGGTTGCTTCGGTGCGCTCGGGCGAGTATCGCCGCTGGATCGAATCCCACTATGGGCAACGGGAGGTGTTGGCGTGACGCGTCGAGGCATCATCTTGGCGGGCGGCGCCGGAACCAGGCTGCATCCGGCCACACAAGTGGTGAGCAAGCAACTTCTGCCTGTCTACGACAAGCCGATGATCTACTACCCGCTGAGCACGCTCATGCTGGCGGGCATCCGGGAAATCCTGATCATCTCGACACCGGCGGATCTTCCGCTCTTCGAAGCTCTTTTAGGCGATGGCGCATCCTGGGGCCTTGAGTTGCGGTACGCCGTGCAACCCAGCCCCGGAGGTCTCGCGCAGGCGTTTTTGATCGGCGAAGAGTTCATCGGCGGGCAACCTTCGGCACTGGTTCTGGGCGACAACATCTTCTATGCACGGGGGCTCTCGAAGATGTTGCAGGCGGCTTCGGCGCGCACTTCTGGAGCGACGGTGTTTGCGTACTGGGTCGATGACCCCGAGCGGTACGGGGTGGTTTCGTTCGACGCCGACGGCCACCCGACAGCCATTGAGGAGAAGCCCAAATTGCCGCAGTCGAACTATGCGGTGACGGGCTTGTATTTCTATGACGAGCAGGTATGCGGCATCGCCAAGAGCCTGAAACCCTCGCCGCGGGGCGAGTTGGAGATCACCGACGTGAACCGCACCTACATGGATCAGGGTCGGTTGCACGTGGAGATGTTCGGACGCGGCGTGGCGTGGCTCGACACCGGCACACCCGAGTCGTTGCTGCAGGCGGCGATGTTCATCGGCACGATCGAACAGCGTCAGGGCCTCAAGATCGCGTGCGTCGAAGAAATCGCTTGGCGCATGGGTTTCGTGGACGACGAACAGTTCGAGCGCTTGGCCAGCGAACATCGCGGTCACGCCTATCGCAACTACCTGCGCAAGATGCTCTCGCTTGGGCGGAAGCCACTGGAAAGACCATGAACCCGCTCGACCCCCGCCTCCATCCCTACCGCGACGACCTTGCCGCCGACCATCTCCGGGGCCAGGTGACCTCCCAGCGATTCGTTCCAGGGGTGGCGCACCAGGTCGTTGTCCCCCATACCATGCTTACCGACGGTCCTCGCCCGAATGCGCGAGCCCTTTCGCAGCTGCTGCTCGGGGAACCGTTTATGGTCTATGAAATCCAGGCGGGCTGGTGCTGGGGGCAATGCGGTCTCGACGGCTATGTGGGCTACGTCCGCTCGGATGCGCTGAGCGCCAAGCTCGTCGAACCCACCCACCGCGTGGCTGCGGTCCATACGCTCGTGTTCGCCGAAGCGCACTACAAATCGCCCGTCCTGGAAGAACTTTCGGCGCTTTCGCGTGTACGGGTCGTGGACCTTGGCCCACGCTACGCGGAACTCGATCAGGGTGGCTTTGTGGACACCGCGCACTTGATCGCGCTGGACCACGCGTTGCCCGACTTCGTCGAGACCGCATTGCGGTTCGTGGAGACCCCTTACCGTTGGGGTGGGCGATCCGGATTCGGGATCGATTGTTCGGGCCTGGTTCAGGGTGCCCTGGCCCTGGCTGGAGTGTCTGCGCTGCGGGACACCGACATGCAGGCGTCGAGCGTGGGGGACGAGGTCAGCGGCGCCCCTCGCAGGGGGGACCTGATCTATTGGCCGGGCCACGTCGCGATCCATCTGGATGAAAACTCTGTGGTTCATGCGGCATCGACGCCCCTGAAGGTGTGTGTCGAGCCCTTGGACGTGGTACAACAGCGCAATCGGGCCGTCGTTTGTCGTCGCCGGGTCGGGTGAAGTGGGCAGGGATGAAAAAAGTCCACTTTTCTTCGGTCAGGCATTGACACTCGGGGGGTCCCGTGATAGAATGAACACCGAGCGGGAGTGTATGTCTTGCTATCGCGGTTAGGGCTGGTTACCCTTTGGTTGCCGCGAAGCGGAAAGAGACTGCACAGAAAGCTCGAGGTTACGATTCCCATTCGGTTGGGAGGTTATGGTTATGAACGTACGCTTCTATGCATGGTCCGCAGCTTTGGGCGCCTCGTCCATGGTTGCCGCGCAATCTCAGGTCAACTTCAGCGAGATCGTTCGCGACGCTAGCCGCATCGACGCATCCGGCTGGCAGTACGTCGAGATCAAGTCTGGCGCGAATCAGAATCTCTCGAACCTCACGGTCATCGAGATCGCTGGTGGCGCCGAGAACGCTGGCACGATCACTTCGGCCCTGAGCCTCGACAACGTGATTTCAGGCGAGAACGGCCTTCTGCTTCTCCAGAACATGGAGCACCAGATGTCCCAGAACGCCAGCACGAGCTCGACGGTCCAGTCTGGCAACGCTTTCACGCTCAACACGGGCACCAGCACCTACCTCGTGGTCCAGAACTTCACGGGTCAGGTGGGCGACACGATCGACGCCGACATGGATGGCTCGGTCGATGCGACGCACTGGTCCGCGATTGAAGATTCGGTGGCCTTCGGTGCCGGTCAAGCGGGCGAGAAGCTCTACGGCGCCGAATTCGGCGGTGTGGACTTCGGTGCCTTCGGTGCGAACAACTCCGCCGACGCCTATGTCGTGCTCGCCAGCGGTGACAAGGTCGCCTTCGAAGTCGCGGCCGATGGTTCCGCGATGAGCGGCGCCGATGGCGGCGGTTCCGGCAACGGCCCGCTCCCCGCAGACTTCAAGATCACCCCCGGCGACGTCAACCCGGTTCCGGAGCCCGCTTCGCTCGTGGCTCTCGGCGCCGGCCTCGGCGCGGCGGTTCTGCGACGCCGACGCAAGTCCGCGAAGTAACGAACAACAAGCTTCCTACGGAAGCGTGCAGTTCTTACCTGCAGGAAGGAGTTTGACCGACTCCTTCCTGCCCTTTCGCGTTTTTCCAGGGGGTGTACTGGGAGGCGTCAAGCCGAACAAACGTGTTTCCGGTCATAATCTAAGCCTCACATGGCCGACGACATCAAGCGCATCGTGGCGACCGACTGCGGTTCGACGACCACCAAAGCCATCCTCATCGAGCGAAACGACCAAGGCGAGTACCGGCTCGTCGCCCGCGGAGAGGCTCCGACAACGGTCGAGAAACCTTTCGAAGACGTCACCATCGGCGTCCTCAACGCCATCACCGAGCTTGAGGAACTCACGGAGAACACGGTGCCGGAAGGATTCAAGCCAGGACGGCGAAAGCTGATCAAGAACGGTACGGTCGCGCGGCTATACAAGGAAGGGGTGAAGAGCGGGGATCGAACCGACGATTTGGACGGCTCGGACCTCTATGTTTCCACCAGCTCGGCTGGCGGCGGCCTTCAGATGATGGTCGCGGGGCTTGTCAAGAACATCAGCGCGGAATCGGCCGAGCGCGCGGCCCTTGGCGCGGGTGCGATCCTCATGGACACGCTGGCCAAAGACGACGGGCGCAAGGATTTCGAGAAGGTCAAGCGGCTGCGCCAACTGCGCCCCGACATCATCCTCATGTCCGGAGGCACCGATGGTGGTCAATCCAAGCAACAGATCGAAATGGCCGAGATCATTCGAGCGGCCGACCCTAAGCCACGCTTCGGCGACATGAAACTGCCGGTCATCTACGCGGGCAACCAAGATTGTCAGAACGAGGTGAAACAGACGCTTGGCGAAGGCATCGCCACCAAGGTCGTGCCCAATCTCCGGCCCACCACCGATCGCGAGAACCTCGACCCTGCGCGCGACGAGATTCACGAGCTGTTCTTGGAGCACGTCATGCAACAAGCGCCCGGCTACTCCAAGTTGCTGGAATGGACCAGCGAAGAGGTCATGGCGACGCCGAATGCGGTCGGCAAGCTCATCAAGAACTATGCGCGCAAGGAGAACCTCAACATCCTGGCCGTGGACATCGGCGGCGCGACGACCGACGTGTTTTCCGACGTCATCAAGTACGATGCCGACGGACAAGCCGTGGACCGCGTGTTCAACCGCACGGTCTCGGCGAACCTGGGCATGAGCTATTCGATCTGCAACGTGCTCAAGGAGGCCGGCATCGAAAAGATCGCGCGGTGGCTGCCGTTCGAGATCGACCCCTCGGAGGTCAAGAACCGGCTCCGCAACAAGATGATTCGGCCCACGACGATCCCCCATGCCTACGAGGACCTGCTCATCGAGCAGGCCGTGGCACGGGAAGCCCTGCGTTTGGCGTTCCACCACCACAAGTCGCTCGCGCGCGGACTGGTGGGGGTTCAGCGGCAGATGGACGTGGGCAAGATGTTCGAAGAGAACGCTGCCACGGACACGCTCATCCGCATGATGGAACTGGACATGATCATCGGCTCAGGCGGCGTGCTCAGCCATGCTCCGCGCCGCGCACAGTCGGCGCTGATGATGATGGACGCCTATCAACCCGAGGGCGTGACGATGCTCACCATCGACTCGATCTTCATGACGCCGCACCTCGGCGTCCTGAGCGAGCATCACGAGCAAGCCGCGACCCAGGTGTTCGAGTACGACTGCATCATCCGTTGCGGGCACTGCGTCGCGCCGGTGGGCACGGGCAAGTTGGGCGAACCCTGCATGAGCGTGACCATGGACGGCCAAACGCACGACGTGGCGTTCGGTGAAATCAAGGTCGTGCCGCTTGGACGCAACGAGCGCCGCGAAGCGGTCATCCGGCCCGCCCGAGGATTCGATGTCGGCAAGGGCAAGGGCCAAGAGCGAACGGTGACCCTGGAAGGCGGCACGGTGGGCGTTATGCTCGACGCACGCGGCCGTCCGTTCAACGTCGAACTGACAACGCCTGGACGCGTGGAGATGATGCGCAAGTACCTGACGGCGTTCGGCCTGCCGCTGCCGTAGGGCTTGCGCCGAAATGAGCTGACCGGGTTCTGGTGTTTCGGCTCTGGCAAGGTCTTTCTCCCGGCAGGCCGTGCCTGTGTCTCCTTGTGGAACACGGTCTGGCGGGGACCACGGACATCCCAAACCGTCGGTCTTCGACCCGCGCAGACCGTGGCACCCCCACTGCCGACCACCCTCCGGTTCGGGGTGCCACGGCCTGACCGGGCTCGGGTGTTCCTCTCCGTCAAGGCCTTTCTCCCGGCAGGCCGTGTCTGTGTCTCGGTTGGGAACACGGTCTGGCGGGGACCAGACGCGACCCCTGACGCACAGACCTCGACCCGCACAGACCGTGGCACCCATTGTCCTCGGCGTCTCGGTTGGTAGCACAGTCTGGCGGGGACTGCAGACGTCCCCGACGCACAGACCTTGAACCGCACAGACCAAGGCAAGCGAGCTGAACGGAAGGTATCCTCCGAGCCATCGGAGTCTCCGATCCTCCATGCTCAAGCACCCCGAACTCACTCGCCGCCGCATCGACCAGTTCATCGAGAACGACCTCAAGCCAGCTATTCTCGGCGAGCGGGAACCGCTCCAGATCGAGTACTGCGAGACTGCCTGTCGCGACGAGAATTCGGCCAAGAAGGCTGAGTTCAAGCCCATCGAACCGGGCTTCCGCTATGGACCCGCCTACCGCACGGTCTGGTTTCGGTTGAAGGGCTCGGTGCCCAAGAGGTTCGCGGGCGAAAGCGTCGGCCTGTTCGCGAGGTTGGGTTCCGAGAGCACGGCATGGCGGAAGAACTCGCCCGTGCGGGGCATCGACGGGCCGCACGACGTCTGGCCGGTGATGCCCGACGCAAAACCGGGTGCGTTCGTCCAATACATCCAATCCTACACGGGCAACCCCGAATGCCGTGTCCACCTGAAGGAACTCCCGAGGGAAGCGTTGGTTGCGACTGTGGATGGCGCCGAATTGGTGCTGATCCACGAGGACGTCAAGGCGCTCTACTACGATATGGCGTTTGCCCGAAGTCTTTTGGATGCCACACCTGAAGACGATCCGGCCTATCAGACACTGCTGCGCGGCATGAACGAGGTCTGCAACCTTTGGGCAATGGACGGGCGGAACGCCGTCCCGGCATCCCGCAAGGCGCTCAAGGACGCGACCGGCAGCCTCACGGGCGAACTCAAGCATTCGATTACGCCCGTCGGGCATGCGCACCTCGATACCGCTTGGCTGTGGCCCATCGAGATCACGAAGCACAAGATGGCGCACACCACGGCCACGCAGCTCGACCTGATGGACCAGTACCCCGAGTACGTGTTCGTCCACTCGCAGGCGGCGCAGTACGAATGGCTGGAGAAGGAGTATCCGACGCTCTTCGACCGGGTGAAGGAGGCGATCGCGAGGGGGCAATGGGAGCCGGTTGGCTCCATGTGGATCGAAGCCGACTGCAATCTCACGGGTGCGGAGTCGCTGGTGCGCCAATTCCTGTACGGCCGGCGCTACTTCCGCGAGAAGTTCGGCTACGAGACGCGCGACATGTGGCTGCCCGACGTGTTCGGCTACTCCGCCGCGCTGCCCCAGATCCTGCGCAAGATGGGCATCCGCTACTTCCTGACGCAGAAGATCAGCTGGAACCAATTCAACAAGTTCCCCCACCACTCGTTCTGGTGGGAGGGCATCGACGGCACCAAAGTGTGGACCCACTTCCCGCCCGCCGACACCTACATCGGCGAGTGCACGCCCAAGCAGATCGTCTTCGGAACGAAGAACTACAAGGACCATGCGCGAAGCGACAAGTCGCTGTACGTGTTCGGATGGGGCGACGGCGGCGGCGGCCCCACCGAACAGCACATCGAGTTCCTGCGCCGCGCCAAGCGATGCTCGAACCTGCCCGACGTCGAGTTCGGCAAGACGGCGCTGAGTTTCTTCGACGAGGCCAAGTCCAAGTCCCGCGACCTGGCGACCTGGGTGGGCGAACTCTATCTGGAGCTTCACCGGGGCACCTACACCAGTCAAGCCAAGAACAAGAAGTTCAACCGCGAGTGCGAGTTCTTGCTTCGCGACGCCGAAGCGCTGGCGTGCTTCGTGGAGGGCTACCCCAAGACGTATCCCGCCGCCGAGCTTGAGGCGGCATGGAAGCTCGTGTTGCTCAACCAGTTCCACGACATCATCCCTGGTTCGTCGGTGCGCGAAGTGTACGTGGACTCGGATCGCGACTACGCCGAGGTGCTCCGTGTGGGTCGGAAGATCGTCGACGATTCGTTGCGTGCGATCGCTTCAAAGCTGGACCGTTCAGGCATGAACCGGCCCGTGGCGGTCTTCCACAACGCCGAAGTCGCCGCGCAAGCCACCTTGCCTTGGACCGACGAGGAGACGCCGACCAGCCTGGCCGCCGGTCACGAGGTGTATCCCGTCCAAGCCATCGAGGCGTTCGGCGAACGGTCGTTGATCTTCGAGACTCCGGCGAGCGCGCTCGGCGGTGTGGTGGTCGGCGACTTGGGCCACGCGCAGCCGACCGTCAAGCACCGACTGAAGGCTTCGGCCCGCCGCATCGAGAACCACGAACTCTGCGTCCGGTTCGACGCGAACGGCAACATCACCAGCATCACGAGCCTCGGCGACGGCACGGAGTTCGTCGCCCCCGGTCGCGTGGCCAACGTCTTCCAGCTGTTCGACGACAAGCCGCTGTTCTGGTCGGCCTGGGACATCGACGTGTTCAGCCACGAGACGGTGCGCGAGCTGTTGCGCGTCGAGAGCTTCGAGGTGGTCGAGCGCGGACCTGTTCGTGTGGCTGTCGAGACTGTGCGCTCGTTCGGCAAGAGCCGCATCCGGCAACGCATCAGCCTTGGACCGACGCCGGGCATCCGGTTCGACACAGAGATCGATTGGCACGAAGAAGACAAGATGCTCAAAGTCGCATTCCCGTGCAATGTGAACGCCGCGCGGGCCACGTGCGAGATCCAGTTTGGAAACGTCGAACGGCCTACGCACTACAACACGAGCTGGGACCTGGCCAAGTTCGAGATTTGCGCTCAGAAGTGGGTCGATTTGAGCGAAGGCGGTCAGGGTGTGGCTCTGCTCAACGATGGCAAGTACGGCCACGACATCCACGGCAACACGATCCGCCTGACCCTGCTTCGGTCGCCCAAGGCGCCCGACCCCGAGTGCGACATGGGCGTCCATCGCTTCTCCTATGTGCTGTTGCCCCATATCGGCTGCTATCACCATGCGGGCGTGGTCTCGGCGGCGTATGCCCTGAATGCCCCGGTCCGCGTGCTCTCCGTCGAGCCTGGGGCGGGTGTGGCCGCCTCGACTCCGCCGCTGGTGGCGTGCGAGGACGAGAACATTGTGGTGGAGGCCGTCAAGAAGGCCGAGGGCGACTCCGGTTTGGTGGTGCGCCTTTACGAGTGCCACAACGCTCGGGGCAGTGCCGAACTTTCTTGCGCGCGCCCCATCCGTCAGGCATGGCTGTGCGACTTGGAAGAGAACACGCTGAGTCAGCTCGAGGTCGCCGACGGCATGGTCCCGTTCGAGTACAAGCCCTTTGAGATCCTCACTCTGAAGCTCATCGTGTAGCCCCGTCGGGACGGCAGGGCTACACGAAGGCGGGAGTTACTCGGGGGACTGCTGGATGGTGATCGTGGACAAGGACCCATTGCGCACCACAGTCACGCTGCCTTCCATGGTCTTGATCTGCCCCGTTCGCGCGTTGAGGACGATCTGTAGGGGCTTTTCCTGAGAGACTCCCTCGCCGAAGAGCCTTCCTTCTAGGCGAACCTCGCTTGCCGTGAGACCCGTGACGGTGTATTCGACGCCCATGAGAGCGGGCGAGATGAGCATCTGCGCCGTCCACTTGGAACCCTTCGAGATCCCCACGCGCGGCAACGTAACAAGCAACGGGATGGCTCCGGGCGAATTCGGGTCCCGGATCGGTTCGCCGAGGTCGTTTCGCTGATAGGTGCGGCTTTGACCTTGGCGTTGGGCTTGCATCTGCGCGGCTTGGGCCTCCAGCGCTCCAGTGCCGGTGACCTTGGCTTCGACGACCTTCTCTTCGATCTGAAAGTCATCTCCGTTGGCCACGGCCTTTGACTCGACCAGCGTCTCCATGGTCAACGAGTGGGGTCCTGGTGGGTAGCCGTCTGCCGGGGACCCGGGCGCGGGCGATTGCTCGACGCGGATGATGTTACGATAGCGCTCAGCGACGCCGACAGGCGGCTTGAAGCGGATTTGGATGCCGGACGCTTCGGGTTCTGGCTTGGGCTCGGGTGCCGGCTCGGCCGAGGCGAGGGGCTCGGGTTGCTTGGGCGCCTCGGCCTTGGGAGGTTCCTGCGAGCAGCCGATCAGCCCGACCGCCAGCATGGCCAGTACCCAGCGCTTAGCCAATCGAATGCTCCCACGGATCGACCTTGTCCATGAGGAAGTCCACTTTTTCGTTGGTGGATTTGAGACGTGCAGAGAGCACTCGGGCCAGGTTCGAGAGCACAATGAACCCGAGTTCCTTGTCTTGCCACATGAGGCGGCGCAGGGGTTTGGCCTCGAAACGCACCAGGGTGGTGAGCGTCACGCAGAACGCGCTCGCACTTCGGGGCTGGTCGTCGATGAGCGCCATTTCGCCGAGCACGCTGGGGGGGCCAACGGTGGCCAGTTCGTCTCCATCGGCGACTCGGATGGAGATCTTGCCGTCGAGGATCACATAGAAGTCGTTGCTCTTTTCGCCGATCATCATGATTTGCTCGCCGGCGACCAAGTGGCGCACGACGCCGAGTTCGGCAACACGTTGCAGCTGTTCGTCGTTGAGTCCAGCCACAAAGTAGCTCTGGCGAAAAGAGGCCCACTGCGATTCGTTGAGGCTCATCGTGCTTGCGATGTTACTCCAGCATGCGCTTGGTCCACGCGATGCGTTCAGCTTGATCGCCTGCGTGGGCACGCGCTTGATGGGCTTGTTCGGCTTCGTAGGGTTCGTAATGAATCATGACCACGGCACCGGAAAGCGCTCTGCCGACTTCTTGTTCGATTTCCTCGGCAATGTCGTGGGCCCGCACGAACGTGAGCGAGTCTTCCAGCATCAGATGCAACTCGACGTGTCGTTGCGCTCCGACCATGCGCGTGCGCACGTGGTGGTAGCCTCTGGTTTCCGGGTGTGCCCGCAAGGTCGATTCGAGCAACGCAAGGTCCTCGTCGGGCAAGGCCCCATCGACAAGCGGGTGGGCGAGTTCGCGAAGGCGTCGGATGGCCAGATGCACGGTGACCAGCACAAACACCACAGCGACACCCGGATCCACCCGCGGCTCTCCCGTGGCCCAAACGAGGACCAGGCCGACGAGAACGCCGAGCGAACTCAGCGTGTCCGCGCGCAGGTGCAGCGCCTCGGAGGATAGGGCGGGACTGCCTGTCCTGCGTGCGACTCGGTCGAGGTAGGCACCTACGGCGGTGTTCGAGATCGCCGCATAGGCCATGGCCGCCAAGCCCCAATCCACCCGGATCGGCGAGGGGTCGGCGAACCTTCGGTAAGCCTCCCAAAGGATGTAGAGGGAGGAAGCGATGACGGCGAGCATCTGAAACGCCGACGAAAGCACCTCGACCTTGCCGTGGCCGTAAGGATGCGTGCGGTCCGGTGGGCGCGCGGACATGGCCAGCACGGCCACCGCCGTCGCCGAGATAAGAACGTCGACCAGCGACTGCAGTCCCTCGCCAAGAACCGAGACGCTACCCGTTGCCCACGCCGCGGCCAACTTGACGCCCACCACGACGATGGTCGCTGCAAGCGACAACCACCCCGCGCGTACGGCCGAGGCGGACAAGTTGGCCACATTGGTGGTCATGGGCTCATTGTGGGTTCCGAGCGGCCTGAATTGCCAAGGCCCGCCGGGATCGCGTTGGATTCGCGCGTGCTTTCGCGAATCGCGAACAACCCACTTGACGCGTCTGGTATCCTTCCGCCGAGCCCGACTGTATCAGTCGGACGCATGACGATGAGTGCTTTCGCAAGGAAGCGCTGGATGGAGCTTCAAGGCAACATGATGTTGATTCGACACGCACTCCGCGCCGTTCCCCGCGCCTGGTTTGGCAGGTTGGGCGTCTGGCTGGCGACTCTTTTGGCCGCCCTCCCTTACCGCGCCTTTGCCGCTGGCGGCGAGAACGTCGAACTTGTGTTCACCGCGCAAGACCAGATGTACCTCTATGCCTCGCTTGGCTTTGGCGTCATCGCGATCATCGCGGCCGTGATGATCAGCAACGCGGTCAAGCGTCAATCGCCTGGCAGCCAGAAGATGCAGGACGTTGGCCAGGCCATTCGCGAAGGCGCGCTGGCGTACTTGCGGCGTCAGGTTCAGACGATGATGATCTTCGTCGTCTTGGTCGCCGTGGGTTTGTGGATGATGTACCGGGGCAACTATGGCGACACGACCGCAGCCCTCGTGGCCGCGTCGTTCGTGGGCGGTGTGGCCGCTTCGTACATCGCGGGCTATTTCGGCATGATCATGGCCGTCAACGGCAACATGCGCACGGCGAACGCCGCGCTCACCAGCTTCAAGCAGGCCCTTGAGGTGGCGTTCCGTAGCGGCGCCGTCGCGGGCTTGGTCACCGTGGGCATGGGCCTGATCGGCGCGACGCTCATCTTCATGTTCGCCGGTGGTTCGGCGATGAAGCTGCTTGTCGGCTTCGGCTTTGGCGGCTCGCTTGCCGCGCTGTTCATGCGCGTTGGCGGCGGCATCTTCACAAAGGCCGCCGACGTCGGCGCAGATCTGGTCGGCAAGGTGGAAGCCGGTATTCCCGAGGACGACCCTCGCAACCCCGCGACGATCGCCGACAACGTGGGCGACAACGTGGGCGACTGCGCAGGTATGGCCGCCGACGTCTTCGAGTCGTACGAGGTCACGTTGGTCGCGGCGATCGTTCTGGGTGCGGCCACGGCCGCGATCTTCGATACGTCCACCTGGATGAAGCTCATCCTGTTCGCGCTGATGGCGCGCGGCGTGGGCATCGTGGCCAGCATTTTCGGCATCCTGTTCGTGCGCGGCAGCGACAACGTCGATACCGACGCGCTCAAGCCGATCCGTAGGGGCTTTTCGTTCTCCGCCGTCGTGGCGTTGGCTGGAACGCTGGCACTCGCCTACTTCATGATGGGCGGGGCGGGCAACCCGATCAAGACGACCCAACTCAAGGGCGCGAACGAGTACCGACTCGACGAACTCAAGCAGGTGCTTTCGATTCGCGACCAACTTGCGGCGGAGAAGAAACTCGAGAAGTGGCAGATCACCGTCAAGGACCTCGTCGAGGCACCGGCCATCAAGGAGCTGTACAAGGATGAGGCCGAGCGGACCCCTGCGGTCTCGCAAGCGCTCTTCACCGCTCCCGAGCAGATGCCTCCCACGAAGAAACTCGAAGGGTATCAGAAGATCGACTTCTCCAAACCGGGCGGCGTGGCCGAATACGCCATCAACGACCCCAACGCCGAGAACTTCACGACCAACAAGGTGACGTTCAAGGAGGCGTTCGACGGGGCGGACAAGGCCTTGTTCGTCTTCGAACTGGAAGTTTCGCAGACGCCGGCGGAAGGCCAGCCCGCCGTCCCTTCTCAGAAGCAGTGGTACGGACCGTTGTCGCAGAAGAAGCTCGACGACGCCTTGAAGCAGGCTCCGGCCAACGTCAAAGTCAACCAATTGCAGAAAGTCCCGGTCACGCTCTATGCCAACAAGGAGGGCGACGTGGTGGCCGCGATCGAGGGCTCGGGACCCGCGCCTCACAAGGTGGCCTCGATCATGGGCATGCCCAGCTACTACAAGGTCAGCCCGACCGAGTACAGCAAGCTTGAAGAAGCCGCCAAGGAGGACGCAGGAAAAGCGGTGCCGCCTCCTTCGACGATGCAAATCGCGACCGCCGAGCACAAGCTCGTGCCGTGGCATCTGTTCTTCATCGCGATCGCGTTCGGCGTGTTGATGGCGTTCGCCATCGAGTTGCTGACCGACTACTACGTTTCGACGCACAAGAAGCCCGTTCGCGAGGTCGCCACCGTGGCGTCCGCCGGTCCCGCGCCGATGATCATTCAGGGCTTCGCCTACGGCCTGGAATCCAGCGTCATCTCGGTGTTTGCGATCGTGGTGGCCTTGATCGTGCCGCTCTCGATCTTCCCGCCGGGCGAGTACGGGGGCTATCTGCTGAGCTTCTATGGCATCGCACTCGTGGGTCTTGGCTTGCTGACCACCACGGGCTACATCCTTGCCATGGACACGTTCGGCCCCATCTCGGACAACGCGCAAGGCGTGTACGAGATGTCCGGCGAGGGCCACGACAACGAATACGGCACCAAGGGCGTCCAGCGTCTCGATGCCGCCGGCAACACAACCAAGGCTCTGACCAAGGGCTTTGCGATCGCGACGGCGGTCGTCGCCGCCGTCGCGTTGTTCCACTCCTATGTGGATGCGGCCAAGCTCACCAGCGTCGGAATGCCGATCGAAGTGCCCGAGATCTTCCTCGGTCTGCTCATCGGCGGCGCGGCGCCCTACCTGTTCTCTGCGTTCTCGATCAACGCTGTGGGCCGCGCCTCGTTCGACCTGATCAACGAGGTGCGACGCCAGTTCCGCAACGACCCGGGCATCATGAAGGGCACGAGCAAGCCGGACTACGGCCGCTGCGTCGCCATCGTGACCCAGGCCGCGCAGAAGGAACTCCTCGGCCCAGGCGTGTTGGCCATCGCCATGCCGGCACTCGTCGGCTTTGGCTTCGCCATCGGCAAGGCCCCGGTCGAAATCGGCGGATCCATGTACAACCTCACCGGTGCGCAAGCACTTGGCGGCTTCCTTGCGGGAACCATCATCAGCGGCCAGCTTATGGCCGTGTTGCTCGCCAACTCGGGCGGCATGTGGGACAACTCGAAGAAGCTGATCGAAGACGGCATGCACGGCGGCAAAGGCACAGAAGCCCACAAGGCTGGCGTTGTTTGCGACACGGTCGGCGACCCGTTCAAGGACACCGCAGGCCCCGCGCTCAACCCGCTGATCAAGGTCATGAACTTGGTCGCCCTGTTGTTGGCGCCCATCATCATTCAGCCGCTCAACCAGACCACGTTGACGATCGTCGCGTCCGTTGCGGGTGCGTTGTTGGTCTTCTCGTTCTGGTGGTCCAAGCGAGGTTCCATGGGTGCGAGCCTGGAAGCCGCTACGGCCGAGGCGGCCGCTCACGCGTTGGCTGCCGCACCGGCCGTCGCCAAGAAGGCCAAGAAGACCATCACGGTCGAAGATCAGCCTTCAAGCGACGACGAGGCCAAGAGCGAGTAACCACACCCCCGAGCCGCCCGATCCGTACGGGTCGGGCGGCTTTTTGTTTGCCGACTTCTTGCATTGGGCGGCCATTGTGCGGCATCGTGGGTTCATGCGTCCAATCGCTCTCCTTATGGTCCTTCTTGCTGTCATCGGTTGTGGGCAGCGGTCGGGCGAGCCGGATGCGGGCCAGGTCCCGAGCACTCTGAGGCTTGCCGAAGGGGTGCCCATTCCCGTGGCGACTTTGGCGTTTCTCAACGTCGACTCGCCTGCAGGGACGGAAGTGCCCATGATGGTTGCGGAAGACGTCGTGGTGGATGGGCGCGTGGCGATTCCGTTGGGCACGCTCGTCGTGGGTTCGGTAGCGGGTTCGAAGGGAAGCATCCTGGAGGTCCACGCCGGTGAGGGCACTCTCGGCACCGACACGCCGTTCTCGGTTCGAGGCACGGCGGAACCGGACGGCGTGCTTCGGCTGGACGCCCTTGGCGAGCCTGACGCTCTCGTGGCGACTTGGATGGCGACAGACAGCGACCGGACTCTGCTGGAGAGCATCGTCCTCGCTTTGGAGAGCGACAGCGTAGCGGATGTGCTCGGGGACCCGGAGAACTGCGCCCGAGTCAAGGACATGCTGGACGATCGGGGCTTGACGAACGGGGACGCTTGGACCAAGCGTCAGACGCATCGTGACGCGGATGCTTTTCTCATCGAGGTTCGGAACGGCCGATGGGCGGAGGCCTCGAAGAAGCAACGCGAGGGCTTGGTCGAAGCCTTGCTCGATTTTCTCGCGCTGGCTTCGGATGCCGGTCTTGCTTTGGATCTGGAGGACGCTCGTATCCCGATGGGCAAGCGGGCGACCGTCTACTTGAACAAAGCGATCGATGTTCCGAAGTCTTCCGGTTAGGGCTTGCCCAATCCGGCGGGGGCGCGGCTGTGCCCCAGCAGGCCAGCCATCGCCACGATGGTGACCACGTAGGGGATGCACAGCCAAAACTCGGACGGCAATCGGGCACCCAACAGCGCTGTCCCTTGAAACTGGATCTGCAGCGCCTCGAACATGCCGAACAGCAATGCGGCTGCGGCGGCCGGCACTGGTCGCCAGCGACCGAGAATGAGGGCCGCCAGCGCGATGTAGCCTTTTCCGCCCGTCATGCCGTCGGTAAAGCGTCCTGCGTTGCTGACAATCAGGACTCCGGCAAGGCCTGTGCACAAGCCAGTGCCGACAAGCCCGAGCAGACGCACGCGCAACGGTTCCACACCCATCTGTCGCGATTTGGCCGGGTCGCTCCCCACGGCCAGCATTCGCAGACCGGGTCGTGTTCTGGTCGCAATCACAAGCAAAGCTACAGGCAGGGTGAAGGCCAGGGCGTAATAGACGGGCAGGGGCAACTGCGGGATCTGGCCCATGGCGCTCAGGTCGGTAAACCGCTTGTTGAGAAAGTTGCTTCCTCCGACGGCGACAAGGTTCAGCGCCATGCCGCTGACGATGTGGTCCAAGCGGTAGACCTGAGTGAAAAGCCAATGGGCGCCGGACATCAACAAGGCGGCGACGATGCCGATCGCAACCCCTGCCGCCGCGTTGCCCGAACTCGAAGCGGCCAGTGCCGCCGCGCAAGCGGCCATCAGCATCTTGCCCTCGAGCGCGATGTTGATCACGCCGCTACGCTCGCTGAGGTAACCACCCATCGCCGCGAGCATGAGCGGCGCGGCCAAGCTGACCGCTGTCGGCAGGAAGATGCGGACGAAGTCAGTCATCGTTTCGCGCCTCCCGTACCCTCGCCGCGGCGAACGCTACGATCAGCAATCCAAGGATCACGCCCGTGATGCCCTTGGGAACATCGATCACCTGCAGGCTCAACGCGCCCTTGTTGAGCGCGCCGAAGACGAACGCCGCCGGCACGATGCCCAACGGAGACGAGCCAGCGAGAATCGCCACGCCCAAGGCGTCGAATCCGTAGCCTGGAGAGAATCCGGCGAAGAAGCGACCCTCCTGCCCAAGCACCAACAGCGCGCCGCCCAATCCCGCCGCTCCGCCGGATGCGGCCAACGCGGCAACGGTTGTGCGTCGTGTGTCGATGCCAGCGAAACGGGCAGCGACCGGGTTTTCACCCATCGCACCGACCTCGTAGCCGCGAACGCTGCGGCCCAACCACCACCCGAAAGCGCCGATCAGGATCACGCCTAGCGGAATGGCCAGATTCATTTCGAACGCCAGCCGACCCAAGGCGCGGATGCCAGGGTCTTCCGGAGATCCGAAGGTCCAGGTCGTACCGTTCGCGCTCTCCAGCCGCAACAGGCTCGGAAGACGAGCGGCGGTGTCCAGCATGGGCGTAGTGGGCATTTGCTTGTCGGGAGCTTTGAGGGGACCCGCCACCAGAGCACCCGTGACCAGCAACGCGATGTTGTTCAGCATGATCGTGGTGATCACCTCGTGCCCACCCCGGTACGCTTTGATCAGGCCCGCGGGGAGCGTCCATAGGGCGCCGGCAAGCACCCCGACGACGATCCCGACCACCATGCCGACGGGGCCTTGGAGGGTGAGCGCGGTCATGGCTGTGGCCAAGGCGCCGATCAGCAACTGCCCTTCCGCACCGATGTTGAACAACCCTGCGCGCAATGCGATGAACACGCTCAACCCTGCGAAGAGCAGGGGCATCATTTGACGCAACGTGCCGCGCCACGCCTGTGGCGAGCCGAACGCGCCTTCCCACAGACGCGCTCCCGCTGTGGCAGGTTGGACTCCGGAACCCAACAACAACAGGACCACGATCAGCGCCAATCCCGCGTAGAGTGCGATCAACCGCCAACCTACAAAGGCCTTGGTCACGCGTCGGCCCCCACCATCAACCTCCCAATGGCATACCGATCGCGCTCTGCGCCGGCGCCAGGCGACCTGAGGACTCCCGAATAGATGGCCGCCACGCGACCGCAGTACTCGAGCAATTCGTCCAGGTCGAAGCTGACCACGAGTGCGCACGCGCCGTGGTCGCATGCCTCGCGAATGGCGTTGTAGACGCGCTGGGTTGAATCGAGATCGAGGCCCCGAGCGGGCTGAAAGGCCAGAATCACTTGGGCATCGCGGGCCAGGGCTCGGGCGGCGACCAACCGCTGTTGGTTGCCTCCCGAGAGGCTCGCAATCGGGTCGGACAGCTTGCCGAATCGCGTGTCGAACCGGGCGACGACTTCTTCGGCCAAACGCCTTCGCGCACCGGTCGCCACCCAAGGTCCCGACCTCAGTTCCTGCCGCCGCTGGAGGCCGAGCATGGCGTTCGCCTCAAGCGACCAGCGCTCGATGACGCCCTCGAGATGGCGGTCTTCGGGGATCAGGCGGATGCCTGCCGCGATCCTCTGAGCCGAGGGTGCGTGCGCGAGCGACCGGTCGCCTACCAACACGTCGCCTCGCTCGATCTTGCGGACGCCGATGAGGGCCTGAAAGAGTTCCCGCTGCCCGCTCCCATCGACGCCCGCCAAGCCGACGACTTCGCCAGGCTCCAGACGCAGGTCGACGCCACGAACGGCATCGTCCCCGCGGTCGCCTTTGACCCAGACGCTGCGCAACGTCAAGCCTGGTCCGCTGGCATTGGTCATGGGGCGTGGCGGCAATTCGGCCAAGGGATGGCCAATGATGTGTTTCGCCAGCGTCGATGCGTCCGCATCCTTGACGTCGAGCGATGCGACAACGCGGCCAGCCCGCAACACCGTGGCACGGTCGCAGTGGGTCACGACTTCGCGCGTCCGGTGTGTGACGACCAGAACGGTGGCACCGTCTTGGGCCAACTGTCGCAAGCTGGCGTAGAGAGCATCGGCATCGTCGGGCGAGAGCATCGCCGTCGGCTCATCGAGCACCAGAATACGCGACCGCCTCCAGAGCAGCTTCAGAATCTCCAGTTTCTGCGCGCCGCCGGGACTGAGCGTGTCGGCGCGCGCCTTCCAGTCGAATTGGAATCCCATGCGTTGCGCGATGGCTTCCGCCCGGTCGATCGACGGCCGTGGTGCAATGGCAAAGCCCGGTTCAGCGCCCAGCATCAAGTTCTCCAAGCACGTGATCTCGGGGATGATGCTGTAGTGTTGGCTGACCATGCCCACGCCCGCGTGGATGGCCTCGGCGGAGTTGCGGAACGCGTGTGCTCGTCCATCCAGCAGCACTTCGCCTGCGTCGGGGCGGACTGCACCGTACAGCACACGCATGAGCGTGGTCTTCCCCGCACCGTTTTCCCCGAGGACGGCGTGAATCTCGCCCTGCCGAACAGACATCGAGACGTCTTCGAGAGCGCGCACGTCGCCAAACCGCTTGGAGATGGCTCTGAACTCGACTGTCGGCGTCAAGGTTCGAACCCCTTGGCCAAGAGGGCTTCAAATAGGGCGGCGGTGGTCCACCCCGCGTGGCCTTGAGCTTCTAGGATCTCGAGCAACCGGTCAACGAGAAGGGTTCCGGGGATATGGGCGTCGATGGAACGTGCCATATCGGCACAGTAGGCAAAGTCCTTGCGCTGATGCCCGATGCTGAACCCCGGTGTCCAATCGCTTGCCAGCAGTTTGGGGCCGTAGTGATCGAACGCCCAACTCCCGCCTGCGCCACCGGCGATCAGCTCTCGCGCCTGGGCGAGGTCGAGTCCCGCCTTTTGGGCGAACGCCATGCTCTCGCACAGTCCGAGCAACGCCCCACCGACGGCGATTTGGTTGGCCATCTTCATGGCCTGGCCCGCGCCTCCGGGGCCAACGTGTTCGGCCCGTTTGGCATAGCTTTGGAGGATGGGCGCGACGGCATCGAAGTCTTCTTTCGCCCCACCGACGAAGATCGTCAGGGTTCCTGCCTGTGCCCCCATGCTGCCGCCCGTGACCGGCGCGTCGAGGAACCGATGGCCATATTGGGAGAGGCGTTGGTGGAAGGTCGTCGCGGCACCGGGAGAGGTCGTGGAATGATCGACGAAGAGGGTCCCGGGCTTGGCCGAAGCCTCCATCGCGCCCAGGCATTCGTCCACGTCTTCGTCGCGGGCGACACAGAGGAAGACCGTGTCGCTTTTCGCTGCTAGGGCGTCCAGATTGTTGGCCACGGTGGCTCCACGGGTTCGCAAGGGCTCAGCCTTTGACGGCGTTCGGTTCCAGACGGTGAGCTCGTGCCCGTGGGACAGCAGGTGTCCGGCCATGGGTGCACCCATGACACCCAGACCCACGAATCCGACTTTGGCCATCTCGGGTGATTCTACTTGGCAGACGGGGGCGAACACGTTGGTGTCGGGCGGCGTTCCTCAAAGTGTTACACTGTGATTCCCATGCTCGCATCCGGCAAGGTCCTGTTGGTATTGCTCGCCGCCGTTATGGCTCCCGTCCAGCCGTGGACCGAGTTCAAGTCTCCCGAGGGAGGTTTCGCGATCCGATTCCCCCGCAAGCCGGACTACGAGGTGCAGCCCGCCGAGGCGGGGAATCCGACCATCCATATGTACACGTCAGCACTGGGGGACGACGTCTACATCGCCTCGTTCCACGATATGCCGATTTCCGGTGCGCTCGACGAAGTTCAAGGCATCCTGCATTCGGCTCGCGACGGTTTTGCCGAGGGCGTCGGAGGCAAGGTCGCCGAGCAGAAGTCGTTTTCATTTGGCCCGTTGCAGGGTCTGGAGTTTGCCGTGCAAGCCGACGGCGCGTATGCGACCGTTCGACTGTATCTGGTGGGCAAGCGGCTGTACCAGATCGCGGTGATGGGGGCCAAGGACAACCGCAAGGACACCGACGTGCGGAGGTACCTGGAGTCGTTCCGTCTGTTGAACGAGGGCCGCGACGACGGCGCCCGCGCCGGGGGCTGAAGGTCAATCCGCGAGGATGCGGAGCAGCCGTTCGTTGAGATAGAACCGCGTTCGCCCGTACTTCTCCGATCTGAGCAACCCGATGCGTTCCAGCTCGCGCAGGTACTCCGAGGCCGCGTCGCGCTTGGCCACCTTCGAATCGACGAGCATGCAAATACGGATGTAGGGCTGTGAAAAGACCAATTCGACCAGTTCCCGACTGTAGCCGCGCTTCATTTGGGTTCGAGCGAGTTCGACAGCCTCGGTCTGGGCGTCCCGAATCGCTTCGATGCGTCGCTTGGTGTCTCGCGAGGTTTGCTCGACGGCGTCGAGCATGAACAGGACCCACTCCTCCCACCGGGCTTCTTCCGTCACGCGCCGCAGCCCTTCGTAGTAGGCGCCCTTGTTCTGGATGATGAAGCGGGACAGATAAAGCACGGGGATGTCCAGGAGTCTCTGCGCGACCAGATAGAGGATGTTGATGACGCGTCCCGTGCGCCCGTTGCCGTCCGGGAACGGGTGAATCGCCTCGAACTGATA
>JBDHZD010000027.1:0-39042 GCA_039811705.1 Fimbriimonadaceae bacterium
AATCGTGGCATTGACGCGTGCATCGTTCCCGCCGTAGAAACCATAAACCGGTGCCGAGATCTTGGCGATGGCGGCGGCATCGGTGGGGCCAGAGCCGTAGAATGCAAAGGCCGCGACGATGTTCTTGTTGTGCGTGGCGAACTGAAACGTCTGCGTTCCGCCCCAGCAGAATCCGCCCACGGCCACCTTGCCGTTCGAGGCAGGCAGCTTTGCGCCATACGCCACGGCGGCATCGAGGTCTCCCATCACCTGCTCGGAAGGCAGCATGCTGATCACCTCTCGCACCTTGCCGACGTCTGCAAAGTCGACGGTGCGGCCGCCGTTCGGAGCCATCCCCGAGAGGAAGTCGGGGGCGATGGCGATGTAGCCCTTCTCGGCCAGTTGGTCGGCGACGGACATCACCCAATCGGTCAATCCCATGATCTCGTGGATGAGCACGACGACGGTGGCCTTCTCCTTGACCTCCGGGTACACCACGAACGCCTTCACCGTACGATTGCCGTTCTTGAGTTCCACCCACTCTTGGTGCCGAGGCGAATCATCCAGCCTCTTCTTGGCCCAATCTTGGGCGTGGCTGGTCAGGGCGAGGGCAATCAGGGCAACGGTCCAGAGACAACGCATGGCTATCCCATCATAAGCCATCGAACCGAACTGGGGTTCCCTAGCCGCCGGTTTGGCCGAAGTTCGCACGCAGAATCAGGAAGTCGGCCGCATTTACCGAACCGTCGCCGTTGAGATCGGCGTTGGGATTCCATCCGGGTCCACCCGTGCTGGAGCCGAACGCACCGCGAAGGAGCAGGAAGTCCGCGATGTTCACCGCGTCGTTGCCGTCGACGTCTCCGTTCCTGAGCGAGATGTTCAGTCCGGTGGTGCCCTCTGCGCCGAGCCAGACACCTGAGAATTTGGATGTCAACCAGTGGCTTGCCTTGACCAGGATGTCGAACTGACCCACGCGGTACGTGGGCAACGTGTAGCCTCCGGCGCCGTTCAAGTTCAGGCGGTGGACTTCCAAGGGAGTCGAGCCGCCTGGCGCTCGGATTTCCACTCGGATCGTGTGGTTCGACGGGCTGGTGCTCAGGTTCTGAAGGGTTGCGATGCCCGTCGAGTTGATCTTGGGCGGGAGGTTGGCGTTGATCCAGTCGCGGTAGGAGTACAACTCGGTGCCGCCGCCGCCGGCGCCATAGGTGTTCGAACTCGTATTGCTCGGATCGCGGAACGTGAATGCGATCACGCCGACAAGTTGCCAAATGCCCTCGTGCATCACGAACATCGAGCCTCCCGAGTCGCCCACGGCAACCTGGCACTCGCCCGGTATGGCTGGACCGTCACCCAATCGGTCCACGTAGCCTTCGTGGTCTACGTCCCACAGCATCGACCATGTCGTGCGGCCGTTCACGTCCAGTTGGTCCCTCAGGCCCAACACGTTCATGCCAGACCTGAGCACCGAGTTCGACGTGTTGTTGATGATATAGCCAGACCCATCCGGCCTGGGTGTCCCCGTGAATCCGTGGCCCACCAAGGCGGTCTGTTTCTTGTCGAGGTTGGCGAACGGCGTCAGGTGGATCTGGTACCAGTTGGGGAGCGTTCCGTTGACTTCGACGATGGAAAGGTCCGCGCTCGGATGGTTGATCTTTTGTACGGGCATGTACACCACGCCGCCGATTTTCACGCGGGTCGATCCCAGATGCGCGGCGGTGAGGACGTGTCGGGGTCCCACAGGCGTGCATGAACCCTCCATCACGAAGTTGTCTCCGCCTCCGATCATGCCGCAGAACTGAAAGACGGAAGGGGCGGCGACGTCGGGCCAGATGGCGTGAGTGGTTCCTGCAGCGGCTAACGCCGCGATCAGCATCGTCGCTCGGCTACGCATGGTTTCGTGCAATAGGATACGCCAGTTCAAGCCAATCGTTGAGAAACAAGCGTGAAAAAACGCTATCCCACGTAGGCGCGGGAGCCAGGCGGGAGGTTGCGAACCGGAATCCCGGCCTGCAACATGGCTTCTTTGAGGTCGCGCACACGGCAAACACCGTCATGAAGGATTCCGGCGACCAAGACGGCGTCTGCGCCGCCTACTCGGACCGCATCGACGAGGTGGTCGGGTTTGCCCGCTCCGCCGCTCGCGATGACGGGGACGCCCACGGCGCGCGAGACGTCGGCGGTGAGTGCCAGGTCGTAGCCATCGCGTGTCCCATCTCCATCCATGCTGGTCAACAGAATCTCGCCCGCACCGCGTTGGACGGCTTCCTTCGCCCACTCCACGGCATTCTTGCCAGCAGGTCGGCGGCCGCCATGCGTGTAGACCTCCCATGCGTCGCCCGACTTGCGCGCATCGATGGCGAGAACCACGCATTGCGAACCAAACCGTTCGGCGGCCTCCGAGATCAGTTGTGGGCGAGCGACTGCGGCGCTGTTCAAGCTCACCTTGTCCGCACCGGCGAGAAGGGCGAGCCTGATGTCTTCGACCGAGCGCAAGCCTCCGCCCACGGTGAATGGGATGAACACTTGATTCCCCACGCGGTCAGCCAGATCGACGACTGTCTGGCGTTCCTCATGCGAGGCGCCGATGTCCAAAAACACGAGTTCGTCGGCACCTTCGTGGTCATAGTGATGGGCCAACTCGACTGCATCGCCAGCGTCCCTTAGTCCGACGAAGTTGACCCCCTTGACCACGCGTCCGCCACTCACATCAAGGCAAGGAATGACGCGGACGGACCTCATGATACTGACCTGCTTTCTACGTTCAACGGAACGATGCCCCGTCGGGGTTCCCCGAGTCGCAACGTGTATTCGTCATTGAATGCCGTGACCGTGAGGCTCTTGGGAAAGCTACCCGATTTCCAGAGAGCCTCGGCTGCTGCGCGCACCAATTCCACGGCGAGGGCTTGGTGATCGGTTTCGAGCGGGCCGAGTGCGAGCTCCGGCAATCCCATCTTGCCCATGCCCTTGGATCGTGCCGTCCACCCGACCGAGTCGTACGTCCATCGCACGACCACGTGCGAAGAGGCCTCGGTCGGCGGACATTCCAAGGTCTTCCGGAATGCCTCCGGCAAGTGAACCGTGTCCGAGGCGACATCGTAGACCAGTGCACCGTCCGCAACTTTCATGTAGCCAAGAGCCATCGAAGCGGTGAATGGGAGATGCACCAGCCTGGCGGGCGGCTTTCGAGACACGAACACGACTCGGATCAAGGCCTCTGAAGCGTGCAACGCGTCCAACATCGCAGCGTCCAACGCCTCGACGCCATGGGCCAGGTCTGGTCTGAACGCAGTCGGGTTCTTCGACCGCAACACCAGGCCAACATGCAGCCCCACGTGGCTCAGGAGCAACCCCTCGGCGGGCCCGATTGGTCCGGCGAGGGTCCCGGCGCGGCCTTGGCCCTGCATCATCAGGTCCACGACCTCATCCTGCTTGGGCAGCACCGCCTTTGGCACGTAGATCCAATACTCACAATGGACGAGTGGTTGCCGGCGCGCGCGGGCCCGTCCGGCAAGGAGCCCGAAGAGCAGCCCCAACAACCCGACCGGAATCAGCAACCTAGGGTCCAATGCCGATCAGCCACCGTTCGACGACACGCAGCTCCTCGTCCGACAAGGATGCGTGGCACGATTCGCAGAGCCCGGCCTCATTCACGCGGTGCGCGCAACACAGCAGGCAAGCATCCATCTTCCGGGCCCTATGGACGAACCGCGGTTGCGACAGGGCCCAGAGCAACTGGTTGCGGGGCAAGCCCTCGGAATTGGCGCGGTCCACGAGCCGATTCTACACCCGGGGAGCCAAGCGGCGGGCCAGTTCGTGGAAGGGCTTCTCGATGATCGGGAACAACGCGGACGCGATGAACACCGCAAGGGCCACTCCTGCGGCCGCCGCGCCGTGCAAAAGCCATCCGTCGAATCGGGGTGCCGCAAGTTTGCCCGCCAAGCTGATCACGGGGTTGTGCGTCAGGTACAGCGTGTAGGAGACCAATCCCACCGAAACCAGTGGGGGCCATGAGAACCATCGATGGAACGGGTGACCCGTCGTGACGAGCAACGCGGAACACGCTCCCAGCCCGGCGACCACCACGGACCACGGCGGAGGCTGGCCGCTCACATCGAGCCAAACGGCCAACGCCCAAAGGGGCAGACACGCCCAGCCCCACCCCCATCCCTTGGCTTCCGCCGCCAGTTTGGCCGCGATCATGCCGCCCGCGAAGACGCAAAGCAACGATGGCAGGGAGTTCCAGAAGGCGAACCTCGAGGCGTCGGTGGCGAGGTTCGCATGGCTCGGAGCGACAAACCACCATGCGGCGCCGAGTGCGAGCGTCCCACCGGCAAGCAACCACGGGCGTGGCAACATGGCCAAAAGCAATGGAAACACGACGTAGAGTTGGGATTCCAGAGCGATGCTCCAAAAGGGCCCACTGATCCTCCAAATGTGGTCGCCAAACAGGTTGTGAGCCATGACCACGTGCAAGACGATGTCCTTCGCATCGGTGGGCTGCTGGACGGCACGCTCCCGAAAGGCGGGAATCTGGACAAGCAACACCAGCGCCGCCATCACCACGTAGTAGGGCGGCGCGATCCGCAACGCGCGGCGCAGCGCGAATCCGGGTCCGTGGACGCGGTAGTTCTTCTTGCGAGCGTAGGGATAGGCCAGGCAGAAGCCCGAGAGCGCCAAGAACACGGGGACCCCGAGATGGCCCGCGCTCATGAAATCGAACCAGATTCCGTCGCGAGGTTTCCCGGGGGCTCGGTAGAAGAACTCGTAGGCGTGGTAGAGGGCCACCCAGAGCGCGGCCAGTGCCCGCAACCCGTCGACATGCTCCAGCCGCGACGCGCTACTGCTTTTTGGGGTGGTCTTCGACAACGCTGATCTTGAGGCCTTCGCCCTCGGGGGCCTTGGCGATGGTGACTCCGACCTTGATGCCGTTGATCTCGCCGTTGACCATGCCGCCATCGCCGACCTTGATCTCCTGCTCGACCTTGGACATCTTGCCCCTATAGAACGCAATCGCATCGTCCGGCTTGGCTGTGGAGTCATAGCTGGCCAAGTACTGGACCCGGTCGCCAACCTCCACGCGTGCGCTCTCTTCCTTGTTCACCGTTGCGCCTGGAAATGCCGGAGTGACCATGGCGCTCAAATCAACGGTGGACCCCGCCTCCCATTGGTCCGTGGCGCCTGTCTCCTTGTCTTGGTGGGTCACTTTGAAGGTGTCGCCCTCCTTCTTGACCTCGGTCACTCCCGTTTCGTCTTCGGCGCGGCTCTCGGCCTTCGACTCTTCGGGCTTGGTTCCTGGCTCTTCCTTTGGCGGAGCCGAGCATCCGACAACAAGCGCGCCCGCAAAGGCGCAGACAACGAGAAGCCGCATCCAATCGCGCATGCCCCATTGTAGCAAGGTGGGGCAGACGGCCGGGGTCCGGGTCACCGCATGACGGTTTCGATGGCTTCCAGGACGCGCTCGATGTCCGGCAAGGCCGCGTACTCGTAGATCGGGTTGTAGCCGATCTGCACATCTTCCCGAGCCACGAGTTGAGGAGCCGACAGGAACAGTTCGAACCGCTCGGGCCGTCCGGTCATCTCGGCGAGAATCGCTTGGCCAAAACCGCACGTGCGCGTATCCTCCTGAACCACCACGAGCCGCCCGGTCTTGGCGACCGACTCGGTCAACGTTTCATAGTCGCAGGGCACGATTGACCGCAAGTCCACGATCTCGAGCGACACTGTGTCTCCAAGGCGCTTCTGGGCCTCTTCGGCCAGTTCGAGCGTGTTGCCCCAGGCGACCAATGTCACATCGCCGCCCTCCTTGACGATCCGGGCTTTGCCAAGGGGCACTGCATGGTACTTGGACACAGGAACCGGCTTGCGGAAAATGTGTTTTGGGATCAACACGATGGTCGGGTCGTCGCCCTTGGAAGCCGTCCAGATGAGGCCGGCTGCGTCCTCGGGCGTCGATGGGATGACGATGTTGATGCCCGTCACGTGGGCAAGCATGCCCTCGTTGCTCATGCTGTGCCACAGGGAGCCACCGGGCAGGTACGCGCCGTACGGAGCGTAAAGAACCATGGGGCACTTCCAATGGCCGAACGTGCGCCACCGCAGCGTCGAGATGTTGGTGACCAGTTGGTTCCAGCCGGGCGAGATGAAGTCGATGAACTGGAGTTCGAACAGCGGCTTCATACCATAGATGGACATGCCCACCGCGACGCCGAGAATCGTGGCTTCGGCCAGCGGCGCATTGAAAACTTGGCGGGGGAACGACTCGCTGAGGCCCTTGGTGAGTCCAAACACGCCTCCCTTCGGGTCTTCGATGTCTTCGCCGAAGAAGACGACGCGATGATCGTCTTCCAGCGCCTTCCGGAAGGTTGCATTGATGGCTTGGACCATCGTCATGCGATCTCCACCTTCGATCGGCGGCACCTCGGCCTCGACGGGCTCGCCAAAGTTGTGGAGGTAGACCTCCGAGGCCAGCGGGTCTTGTTCCTTCTCGGCTTGCAGATAGTCCGCGTCGACCTGCGCCTTCACGTCCTCCTGCATCTGCTCGAACTCAGCCTCGGTGAGTTGCCCACTGCCGATGAGTTCCTCCGCCAGCAGGCGGATCGGGTCGCGCTTGAACATCTCGTCGATGTCCTCAAGCGAACGGTACACGCGGTGGTCGTCCGAACTGGTATGGCTGCCTAGACGATCGAGATCGCACCAGAGCAACGTCGGTCCTTCACCGGCGCGGGCTTTCCGGACCGCTTCGCCGGCGGCTTCGTAAACGTTGTCCACGTGCCGGGCGTCCACATGGCGGAACTTCTCTTTGGCGATGATGTCCAGATGGAACGGCAGAAACTTTTCCGTAGGAGTCGAGATGCCGTACTTGTTGTCCTCGACCACGAAGATCACGGGCAGGTTCTCTTGAAAGGCGAACGCAACGGCCTCGAAGAACTCTCCCTGGCGGGAAGCGGCATCGCCGATGCTTGCCACGGCCACGCTGTCGTCGCCGGCGAGTTTCATCGCCCAAGCGGTGCCCGCAGCCGGAAGAAGACAGGCACCGGTCGGTGTGGCGACACTGAACACATTGCGGGATCGATCCGAATAGTGCCCCGGCATCTGGCGTCCTCCCGAGCCCGAGGAACGCTTCGCAAAGTACGCGAGAGCGAGGTCGTAGTTCGGGATGCCGCGTTGGAGCATCAGCGCGCGGTCCCGGTAGTACGGGAACAGGTAGTCGCTCTCGCGCAGGTGGAGGGCGATCGCGCCAAGTGCCTCGTGCCCATGCCCGCTGACCTGGAACCACCCCTTGCTTTGGCGGAGCAGGATGCCTTCGCGGCGGTCGCCCTCGCGGCTGAGGAGCATGAGGCGCAGGAATTCCGTTTTGTTGAAGGTGGAGGTTTGCTGGGTCATGGGGGCACCAAACTTTCGACGTTGAAAATCGGGGCCGGAAGGGCTCCGGCAACGGGGCGAGTATACCGTCCGGGAGGTTTGGACGACCCCGCGACAGGCCCCAATACCCTGACTCGGACCTGAAAGAAAAGGGGAAGATGGTGCCCCATGTGGGCCGCGTTTGGGCTATCCTATCCGTGCGCCTCAGCCCTCTTCACTGGCCCATCGGGCCCTTCTCTCGAGGCGACTGCAGCACAGGTTTCACCAAGGATGGATCAGTACAGCCTAGAAGATTCGCAGGACCGCATCAAGCTCCGCGCGGCCTTTGAGCGTGCGGCCCGCCGATTGGAAACTCGGGTGCCCTCGGCGCACATGACGCGCTTTATTCGACCGTTGAGGCCTCTCGGGATCCAGGGGTCGGTCGCCAGGTTTGCGGCTCAGGGCCGGTTTGTCGCCGATTGGGTGAAAAGCCGCTACCTCGACGATTTGGGACACTTGCTCTCGGACGAACTGGGGCGCTCGGTGACCGTTGAGATCGAGGCGGAACCGCGCGATCTGGCCTCCAACCGCAAGCAGGCAGAGGCTCCCGCCGTGGCGCCCGCGGTCAGCGACGCGGACGAGGGCACACTCGTTCTGGACGACCGCTATACGTTCGACACGTTCGTTCAAGGGCAGAGCAATCGGCTCGCCTATGCCGGTGCTGTCGCCGTCGCCAACGCGCCGGGCACCAAATACAACCCGTTGTTCATCTATGGCGCCTCGGGTTTGGGCAAAACCCACCTGTTGCACTCGATCGCTCGGCAGATCCGAGAGCAGAACCCCGAAATGCCGATCCGGTATGCCAGTGCCCAGCAGTTCGTCGAGGGCTTCGTGTCGGCGGTCCAGCGGGGGCGCACCGAGCAATTCCGCCGCTCGCACCGCACCCTGGCTGTGTGGCTCTTGGACGATGTCCAGTTCATCGCGGGCAAAGACAAGACCCAGGAAGAGGTCTTTCACTTGTTCAACAGCTTCCAGCAAGCGGGGAAGCAGATCGTTTTGGCCTCGGATCGCCCGCCGCGCGACCTTTACTTGATGGACGAAAGGCTGCGGTCCAGATTCGAAGCCGGTCTGGTGGCCGACATTCAGCACCCGGACACAGAGACCCGGTGCGCCATCGTCCGCTCGAAGGCTCAGCGGGATGGCATCGCCCTGCCTCAAGACGTCGCCATGTACCTGGCCGAAAACGTGCCTGGAAACATCCGGACTCTCGAAGGCGCGCTGACCAAACTCAGCGCACAGGCCAGCCTCGATGGATTGGCCATCGGCATGGACCTCGTGCGGCAGATCGTCGCACGCGACTTCAAGGACTTTGGCAAACCGGGCCTGGAGCAGATCGTCAAGGCCGTCAGCGAACACTTCAAGATTCCGGTCAACGACATCCTCGGACAGAGTCGGAAGGCCCCCATCGCCCATGCGCGGCACGTCTCGGTCTATGTCACCCGCGAGCTGACGGGCGATAGCTGGAAGCACATCGGGCGCCAATTCGGCAACCGAGATCACACATCGGTGATGCACTCGTACCAGCGGATCACGGAACTGGTGCGGCAGGACCGCGAACTCAAAGTGTCCATCCAACGTATCATTGAACAGTTGCATCCACAATCGTGAGGTAAGCCATGAAGATTCGCTCCCTCCTTGCGCTCAGCGCACTCGCTCTATTCGGTGTTGCCCAGGCCCAGTTTCGGGACCTGAATGATGCATCAAAGGGTGAGGGAACCTTCTACCAAGGCGGCTCGGGTACCCGACGCATCGATCGTGCCAGTGTCCGGCTCCTTCAAAACAAACAGTTCACGCTCACCGTCTCTGGTCAGCGAACCGGCACGTTCACGGGAGTCTGGGATATGTCAGGGTCCCGCGACGTCCTTCTCAACATCAAGACGGTCAACGGGATTTCGAGGAACGTCAGCGGCAGGGGTCACCTGACGCTCACGGGAGGATTCCAGGTCACCAACTTCGAGCTGGATGGCGAGGTTGAGCGCAGTTCGTTCAGGATCCGCTACGACGCGCAGCTCAGCGAAGGCGGTTGGGGCGGATCCGGTTCTGGCAGTGGAGGCGACTGGGGCTCCATCGGCGGGATGCGCGACTATCGCGACACGGTGCGTGGTCGGGGCACCATGACCATCGACGGACGACGCTCCAATCTCGAATTCGCCCAGATCGACGTGCGATCCAACGGCAGATTCACCATTCGAGTGAAGGGCGAGAAGGACGTCACGTTCGAGGGAACCGCGTCGCGGCAGGGCCGAAACGACTTCAAGCTTCGGATCACGAAGGGCTTCAGCCGACCGGTCACCGGCGATGGATCCATCTCGGTTCGACCCGATGGCACCACCCGTTCTCTGACGCTCGATGGTCGCGCCGACGGGAAGCGATACCGCATCCAGGTGAGCGACTGACCCGGAGGTCCGGGCGCTTGGGTCAGAACGACGCAAGCGCTCGGACAAGCATGGTCACGGCCAGGCCCGCCAAGAACACTTCGACGACGTTGACGAAGCGGGCGGCGTCAAGTCGGTCCACGATCTTGCGACCTAGGTAAGAACCCAGCATCATCACTCCGCCAAGGACGAACCCCGTTTCCCAAACGGGCGACGCAAGTGCGCCACTTGTGGCGAAAACACCGGCTTTTGCCGCGTGATTGAGCGCCGAATAGAGTCCGTCCGTTCCTAAGAAGGCGGAACGAACCAGCCCGTAGCTCAGCAGGAAGGGGGTCGCCAGAGGTCCAGTCACTCCACCCATGCCGGTGATGAGTCCCGCGACGCCCGCAACGATGGGCAGGTCCCTGAGCCTCGCCGAGACCTTGGCTCGTGCCGCGACCCTGCGCACGGGAATCAACAAGAGCAACGTGGCCGCGAGGAAGATATCCAGCCAGCGGGTATCGAGATTGACAAACAGGGTGGCCCCGATGACGCTCGCGGGCATGCCCGCCAAGGTCAGGGCCCAGAACGCCTTCCAATCGATGTCGCGCCATGAGAAGGCCGCCCGTGCCGCGTTGGTCATCGTCATGCCAAGAGCCATCACCGGCACGGCCACCTTGACACCCAGCACCAGCGTGAGCACGGGCAACATGATCGCCCCGGTCCCAAAGCCCAGGACACCGCCCAGAGTCGATGCAGCGAGAGCGAGTAGCAATACGCCGATGGCGACTTCGGGCGTCATTACTTGGCCATCAGTTCAACCGAGCGAAACACCATTTGGCGCAACACGTCGGCGTCAATGTCGGACAACCTCTTGACATAAAGACAGGATACGCCAGTCGAATGCTTGCCGAGACGCTGCAAGAGATCCGCATGATCCGAAAGGCTGGGACAGAAGTACAGCGTCAAGTTCTGCTTGCGGGGCGAAAACCCGACGACGAACCACTCGCCAGTTCGCCCAGCGGCGGTCTTGTATGGGTAGTTGCCGAACCCGACGATGGTCGTGCCCCACATCTTGGGCTCGAGCCCGGTTGCCGCTCGCATCAGATCGACCACACGGAGGCACTCCTCGCGGCGGGACTCAGGCGTGACCGTGGCCAAGAAGTCTTCGACGCTCGCGTCGTTCTCCACGGTCTTGTTGGCGCTCACGGGTTGCCTCCGAACACGATGGCGTTGAGCAACATCTTGTACTGGCCGGGCCACATCGCGCGGAAGCACGGATCGTCCATGAACAGCACCACGCGCCCGTTGCCGTACGGTTGCTCGTGCGCCCAGACGGTGCCGGCCAGCCGCTTCTCCGAGTCGTCCCACACCCAGCCGCTCAGCAAGTTCTTGGGGTCTCCCTCCTTGGATGCGGGAATCCTCAGCACGCTGCCGCCCTCTTTGCGTGGGTTGTAGAACGTGTCGCCGCTGGCCAAGATGCCCAACCGGGCTTTGCCGTTGCGGGCCGGATAGCCGTAGGCCAAGATCGAGCGGGCGTCGAGTTCGGCTCGGAACAGGGATCCTGGGAGGCCCTCGCCGTCGTCCGGGTTCTTGGCGCGTTCCAGTTCGACGAGCCCGTTGGAGCCGATGGCCCAGCCCGGCTCTCCCAAAACGACCACGCAACCTCCCGAACGGATCCAGTTCTTGAAGTTGTCCGAGAGCGCCCGGTAGCGCCCGGCGGGCAATACGATGGTGGCGTACTCTCTCAAGTCGCCGTCCAGGGCGTTCGAGCGCAGGGGATCGAACGCAAGCTTGAACCGTCGTTCGAGCAAGTACCACAGCGGGCCGTAGTCCGTGGACCCCAAGTCGTCGCCGAACACCACGCCCAAACGGCCCTGACGCAATGAACGGTTCGAGGCCGAACCTGGCCCGAAAGCGCCTTCGTCGGGGAACCCGGCGTCCAAGGCTTCGATCCCCACGTTACGCTTGACCGCGACCTCGCGAAGCCGGTCCAGCATCCAGGGCAAATCTCGACTTTCGTTACGTCCCCGCAAGATCAAGACGGTGCCAACCGGCAACGTCGTGCCCTGAACTTGAATCGGCTCTTGCACCACATGGCATCGGACGCCGGCGCTCAACAGGTCGGAAACGGCCAACACGTCGTCTTCATCGGTGTACCGGATGTACCAACCGACCTTTCCCACGAGGACTTCCCGCATCTCGCCCGACTCCGTTCCGTGACTGAAACTCGGTTGCTGGTCGGACCACCAGGCGTCGAGGCCATGACCGTAGATCATGCTCCAGCCTGTGATGTCGTAGAACTCCGGATCTCGGGGTCCAGGGTACGTTTCTCCTTCGGGAACTCCCTTGCGCCGTTCCTTCTGCCGCTGGATGAACTCGGGCTCGAACATATCGTTGGCTTCCAGCAGCGCCTTGGCCAGCGGGCCTTGCGACTGGTTCATATCCACCACCAGCGACCCTTCTTTGACCTGCACCGTACCCACCGAGCCGCTCCAGAAGTCTCTGGCAGCAGGTTGCTCGAAGGAGAGTCCCACATACGCGGAGCGGATACCGTGCAACGCAAGCTGTTCTTTGAATCGTCTGAGAGGCCGAGGGTCCTCCGAAGCCAAGATCACGCGTTGGAAGTCGCCAGCATGGCGGCCTGTGACAGCTTGGGTCTTGAAGTCGAGGTAGGAACCAACCAACTCGGCTCGACCCTCGGCGGCAGCTTTGGCCGTGGTCAAGGCGGACACGAAGTGCTTTTCGACGCCGTCGCGCAACGTGAGGATCGAACCATCGGCGCGCCGAGTGCGTAAGAACGCGCCGCCGTCGGCCTCGAACGTCATGCCGATGGCACCCGAGAGCGCGGTCCAACTGTCCAAATAGCCCGCGTAGTACAAGTCGAATTCTTCCTTGATGAAGTACAGCCAGGAGTGGTCGTCGAACGCCTTGCCGATCGCCCGTCCAAAGACGTTGGTCCATCGGTTCAGCCGTTCACGGCCCACGTTGGCATTGATCGCCATGGGGTTGGGTGGAAAGAAGTAGTTGCTGGTCTGACCGTGTTGGTCGATGTAGACGTGGGGATTCCAGCGGAGGAACTCGGCGACTTCGGCCCGTGTCTCGTCCTGCGACATGGCCACTCGGTCGCGGTTCATATCGAAGCGATAGCGGCTGACACGGCCGTAGACGGTGTCTGGAGCCCGTTTTTCGACGGCGTTCCGCACTTCGCTGCCCGTGGCGACCGAGTTGTACCAAACCACGTGCCGCTCGTGGCCGTCGGGGTTGTACATGGGGTTGACGATGACGACGGCGTCCTTGAGGATGCGTTCGATGGTCTCGTTCCGCGATGCGCCAAGCGTGTAGAGCAACCACATCGCACTCTCTGCCGAAGCCGTTTCGCTGCCATGGATGCACTGATTGATCCACACAATGGCGGGCAACGTCTTGGCTGCAGCCTCGGCCTTGGCCCGATCCGTCGGGTCGGCGACGGTTGCTGCAGCGCGGCGGATGTCCTCGATGCGCTTCATGTTCTCTGCCGACGCAGCGACCACGATCCGCAACGGTCTGCCCTCGGCGCTCCTGCCAAACTCGAACTTCTTCAGCCGCTCCGGAGCAGCGGCGACCAGGGCATCCACCACGCGCTCTTGGTCGCGGTACGTGGTGTGCCATTCGCCTGGACCGTAGCCGAGCACGGACTCTGGCTTGGGCACCTTTGCGTTGTAGGGGCCGAGTCCATAGAAGTCGAAAGGCTTGACTTGAGCAGGGACAAGGGCCAGGGCCAACAGGAACGAGAGCATGGACGCGAGTATAGCGTTCAAACAGGCGCGCGGACGGTGTTCGTCTAAGGATTCCGCGCGGTGAAGCCCTTGATAAGGGCTTGGGCGAGATGGCTACACGCCCGGCCTTTCGAGGGAGGCGGCATACCAATCGAAGGTTTGCTTCAATCCTTCGCGAAGACCCACGGTTGGCTGGAAGCCGAGACCCGCCCGAATGGCCCCGATATCCGCCGATGAGTGGATGATCTCGCCGGCGCGAAAGTCGGCATAGGTGGCTTCCAGAGTGCGCCCGGCAACGACCCCGATGGTGTCGATCAGTTGGTTGAGCGAGACGCTGTTGCCCGTCGCCACGTTGAACACGCGAGCACCCGGCTCGTCGCTGCCGAGGGCTCGCTCGATGGCCTGACAGATATCGCCCACAAACACGAAGTCGCGCGTCTGGCTGCCGTCGCCGAAGACGGTCACTTTGCCATTGCCCACGGCTCGCGAGAGAAAGATGGAGATGACGCCTGAATAAGGGGAGGTCGGGTCCTGCCGGGGGCCATACACGTTGAAGAACCGCAGACTGGTGATACCCATGCCGTAGCATTCGGCGAAACTCTGGGCATAGGCTTCGAGCGCCATCTTGCTGGACGCGTACGGTGAGCCCGGTTGGACGAGCATGCTCTCCCGTTTGGGAAGCGTGGGCTCGAGCCCGTAAACGGCACACGTCGAAGCTTGAACGACCCGCTTCACCCCGGCCCGTCGAGCGGCATCCAAGATGCGGACGGTCCCTGTGGCGTTGTTTTCGTGGGCGAACAACGGGTCTTCCACCGATTGCGGCACGCTGACCATGGCCGCCAGGTGAACGAGCGCTTCGGCGCCTTCGATGGCGCGCCCGCAGTCGTCCCTTGACAGGATCGTGCCTTCGATGAACTCGATCTGGTCGCGGACGCCATCGAGGTTCGAGCGCTTGCCGCTGGAGAGGTCGTCCAACACCCGAACGCTGTGTCCGGCGGCGACAAGGCGATCGACGAGGTTGCTGCCAATGAATCCGGCGCCGCCGGTGACGAGAATACGCATGGTTTACCGTTTGTGGTCGGCCGCGATACGCTCGAGGAAGTCCGTCATGCGGTCCGCCAGCACGTCGCGGTCGAAGTGTGCCTTAACATGGACTCGTCCGCGCTCGCCCATGTTCGCGAAATCGGGGTCGGCGCGGAGTTCTTGGATGGCTTGCACCAACCCGGTGGCGCTCTCGGGCTCGTAGTAGACGCCGCATCGCGCCTCCTCCATGATGGCTTTGGCCTCGCCGGGCACCGAGAGCAACATCGCCCTGCCGGCGGCCATCGTGTCGAACAACTTCGACGGATGCCACATGGCGTACACGGGGTTGTTGCCCAAGGGGACCAGCAGCGCGTCGGAAGCCGCCATGTATTCGGCAGCCTCGGACAACGTCACCTTGTCGCGGATTTCCAGATTCGCCAGACCCTTGGCCTGAGCGTCTTCGACCAGCTTGTCGCGGATGGGGCCATCGCCCACCAACACGAAATGGACGTCGGGGTGGCTGGACTGCATGCGCTCGGCGGCGTCCAGCACATGGGGAAGGCCCTGCAAGATGCCAAGGTTGCCCGCATAGCCGATGATGAACTTGTCTGCGGGCAGGTTCCACTTGGAGCGGAGGTCCACGGCGGGCGTTGCGACATCGAACGTCGCCGACACGGTGCCGTTGGTGATCATCTCCACGGGCTTGCCGCTAGGCGATTTCGATCGGATGGAGTCGCAGAATCCGCGCGTGACAGCGGTCACACCCGCCGCGTGTCGGTAGATGAACGACTCCATCTTCTTCGCCAGCGTTTGGGCGCGGCGGCCCTTGAGTTCGCCGACCGCGATGGCCAAGTCGGGCCACAGGTCGCGCACGTCGAACACGTAGGGCGCACGCTTGAGCTTGCCCACCATCCAGCCCGAGACGCCCACGAAGAGCGGCGGCGAAGAAGCAAGCACGACGTCCACCTTGCCCTTGACCCGTCGAGACGCCAAGACGGACGAGATCATGTACGACGCATAGTTGAGCAAGCGCGTCTTCGTGGTCTTGTCGGGGCGCGCATACACCCAGGTGTAGATGACGGGCACGCCTTCCCACTCCCTGTGGATGTACCTTGGCTTGTGGTAGCCCTCTTGAATGATGCCCGTGGGGTGGTTGGGTTTCTCGCAGATTACGGTGACTCGGTGGCCACGCGTCTGCATCCCCTTGGCCATGGCGAGGATGCGGTTGGACGGTCCTCCGGTTTCCGGAAAGAAGTACTGGGCGAGAATGACGATGTTCATGGGGTCAGAGGGACCAGGCGTTCGCGCCCAACTGTGGCTCGAGCACTTCGCGGATGGTCGTCCACTTGAACTCGCGGCACAGTTCCGAAAACCGTGCTGGAGCGAGACGCAGGTTGGTGTAGTGCCTCAGGCGCTTGGTCAGAGGAACGCCGGGCAGACGAGGTTGATCGACGTCGATCTCCCATGGGTGGATGTAGAACACATATGGCGAGCGTTCTTTGAGGATCTTCCGGATGCCGTTGCGGAACATCCCGCCGGGAATCAGCCGGAAGTACGCGCCGCCGGCCCACGGGATGCCTTTGCGGCCCAGCGAGACCGTACTCATGCCGACCTCCCAGAACCCTTCGATGGGCTGAAAAATCACGTCATCTGCGCCCGCGCCCGAGAGGTGGCCGTACCGGTCGTGGGCGAGCGTGGGGAAGTGCGACGAGTCGTACTTGTAGCCCTCTTCGTGGAGCACCTTGACCGCCCAATCGGTGATCGAGAAGCTCGGCGCACGGTAGCCGATCACGCGCACGCCGCCGCAGTCTTCCAGGATTCCCTTCGCTCGGCGGATATCCTCGCGGAACACCTCCGGAGTCTGCTTGGTGACCAGTTCGTGCGCGTGTCCGTGCGACGCCAGTTCGTGCCCTTGCTCGACGATGCGTCTGACCAACGCCGGGCACCGCTCGGCCACCCAGCCGAGCGTGAAGAACGTGCCCTTGGCGCCCGTCTCGGCCATCCGCTCGAGAATCCAATCAGTGGCGCCTTCGACGCGCAACGAGAATTCGCTCCAACGGGCAGGATCCAGCACGCACTTGAAGTTCTCGGTTTGGAACCAGTCCTCGACATCGACCGACATGCAGGCTACAGGGTTCTGCGGGGTGGCCATGGTCAGATCATCCGGTGGCCGATGGCTCTCAGCTTCCGGACATCTTCTGGCTGGGGGAAGCTGAAGTAATCGGACTGCGATAGGTCGAGGGGCTTCTTCTCGATGGTTCCGTCTGCGATTTGGTTCATAACCGAAATCACGAGTCGGGCCCCAACGATCTTGGCCTCGATCATCACGCGCTCTAGAGTGTCTTTGGCGCGCAGGGGAATGGGCGCCTCTCCCAGAATGTCGCCGGCGTCGAGTTTGCGTACCATCTCGTGAACGGTCACGATGGCGTTGGGCTCCTGGTTGAGCAACTGCCAGAAGTTGGGCATCATGCCCCGGTACTTGGGCAGTTTGCCGGAGTGCAAGTTGATGCACATGACGCGCGCGGACTCGAGCAGCGGCTTCTTGAAGATCTCGGGCGCAGCGACGGAGACCAGAATGTCCACCTCGAGGTCTTTGACCTTTTGGACAAACTCAGGATCGTTCACCGAGGTTGCCGGGATTTCGGGGATGCCGCGCTCTTGCGCCAGCTTGCCGATGCTCACGCCCTTGGCCTTCACACCAACATAGCGGGCCAGCACCTTGAAGAAATCCACCGGGCCGAAAAAGCGAAACACGCGCTTGGCCGTGGCCAGCAATGGTTCGTTGAAGGCCTTGGAGATCGTGACGCCGACAAGCTCGAACCGATCCTTGGGGAGTTCGTCGAAGAAGACGTCGAAGAACCGGCGCACATAGAGCGGGTCGTCTTCGGTGATGACCAGAACGCGGAGTTTGCTCATCCGCAGGGCACCGCCCGAGTGGCAACGGGGCAGGGCAAGTTCCGACTGTCCATCGGGTTCAATTGTACTTGAGCGAGCAGGCATTGATCCGCTTGCCGCGGCCCACCATGAAGAAACTCGTGCGTCTGTACCACGCCGTTCGACCCCTCAGAGCGGTCCAGATCACGAATCGTGTAGCCCGCAAACTGCGCAAGGTTCAGGTTCCGTCCATGGTTCCTTGCTCGTTCAAACAACCCTCGCGCTCGTGGATTGACCATTGCGTCCATCACCGGTGTTTCGACGAAGGTCCTTCGTTCGAGTTCGCCAACCTTCGTCGTCCGTTGGCTTCCGCCGCTGACTGGTCGCTCGCCGATGTGCCCGACCTGTGGGGCTACCATCTGCACTACTTCGACGACGCAGCAGATCCCGGTGCAAGCGAGCCATTGGTTGCGGGCCTGGTCTCGCGCTGGATCGCCGAGCATCCGGCGATGGCGCAGCCGGGTTGGGCGCCCTATCCCATCTCCCGCCGCGCGATCAACTGGTGCAAGTGGGCGTTGATGGGACGTGCCCCCGTCGAAGGGATGGCCGCGAGCCTGGCGCAGCAGATGGGCGTCTTGGAGCAGACTCTGGAACTCCACCTCCTGGGGAACCACTACTTCGCCAATGCCAAGGCGCTCGTGTTCGGTGGCGCGATGCTCGACCACCCCCATGCCGGTCGTTGGTTGAAGGCCGGCTGGGACATCCTGCGGGCCGAGATTCCCGAGCAGGTGCTCGCCGACGGCGGCCACTTCGAGCGCAGCCCGATGTACTCGGCGGTGATCCTGGAAGACCTGCTGGACCTGCTGAACCTGGCTCGGGCCTATGGGCTGCCCGAAGCTGGTTCGCTCGTCGGGCCGATCCTGCGAATGTTGGGCTTTGTCGGCAGCCTCTCGCACCCCGATGGGGAAGTGGCGCAGTTCAATGACTCGGCGTTGGGCATGGCGGCGACGATCGGCGAATTGCGCGCCTACGCCCTTCGCTTGGGCCTGGAGCCGCCGCCTGTGGGCGGGAGCGCCTGGCACCGGCACTCGGGCTTTGTCCGCATCGAATCGGGGGATTGGTGCGTGTTCATGGATGCCGGCTCGGTCGGTCCCGCCTATCTGCCCGCCCACGCCCATGCCTCGACCCTCGCCATCGAGGCCTCGCTCGGTGGGGCGCGGCTCTTGGTGGATCCCGGCGTGAGCACCTATGCCGCGAACGCGGATCGTGCCTACGAGCGCTCCTCGGCGGCGCACAACGCGCCCGTTAGGGCCGGGCGCAACTCGTCGGACGTGTTCGGCGCGTTCCGCGTGGGGCGTCGGGCTCGCGTGGTCGAATCGTCGGCCTCGAGCGTGGAAGCCTATGCCGCGCACGATGGCTACGCCGAAGCCGGGCGCGTGCATCGCCAGGTGTCCTTCACCCAGGACGGCGGATTGGTGGTCGCCGACTCGGCCGATCGTGCCGGGCCCCTGTCCAGCGCATTCCTCTTCGCACCCGGCTTGGAGATTCGGGATCTGGAAGATGGCCGGTTCGAAGTGACACGCGACGGGCGACCGGTTTGCCTGGCGAGCGTTCCGGAGGGGCTTGCGACGCGCATCGAAGAGCGTTGGCACGCGCCCACTTTCGGGACCAAGCTGCCCGCCCAGGCGCTCGTGGTCGGCGGAACCTCGGTCCGCGAGACTTCAGTGCTGTTCCTGCCGTTGGCTTAGGGGCGTTCGGCTAGGGGCAACGGGACCGCTTCTGGATCTCGGTAGGCTCGAAGGAACCGTTCGCTCTGGGAAGCATAGGTTGGGTACCGCGACACCAGGAACCGGATGCGGTCTCCATCGGGCCGCCACGCGACGAGCTTTCCGCCCAAGACAGCGCAACGCCCATCGGCCCTCAGCGCCTCGCACTCAGGTTCGGACGAGCCCGTCTGCGCGGGCTCGCCTGAAAAACTGGCCCAGAACACGTAGGTCGGACTGTCCCTGAAGATCAGGATGAACCCTTGTGTCTCGGCCTCCTCGAAGCCCGCTTCTCGCAGGAGCTTGTCCATCGCATCATAATCGTAAGGGCGCGCTTGGCTCGGCCAGTTGACCTCGCGTGCGACGTTCACCTCCTGCCACCCGAGATAGGTGAGGCCACCCATCAACGTCAGGCCCACAAGTGGCCAGAGGGCACGGCGCAAGGTCATTTGAACCCGGGCAGAAAGGCCGCTTCGGCCTCGAACAGCCGCTCGGTGAGGCGCTTGATCTCCGCTGGCGAGCAGACGGCCGAGGTCAGCGGGTCGAGCAGCAACGAGCGGAAGGCCAACTCCTTGGACTTCTCGATACACGCATCGGCGGCCAGGTCGAACATCCGCATGTTGGAATCGCAGATCGCAGCCATCTGCTTCGGCAAGCGGCCGGCCCGCGTGGGTTGCACGCCATTGCGGTCCACCATACACGCCACTTCGACGCAGCCATCGGCGGGCAGGTTGGGGATGAGCCCCTCGTTCGGCGCGACGTTGCCGTGGATGAGGAACGGCTGGTTCTTTTCGATGGCTTCGATGATCCACGCCCCGTACTCCCAAGACCGTTGCAGATTGACCGGCTCCTCGCCGCGAATCAGCTTCATGCGGGCTTCGTCTTGGCCCTTGCGCCAGTTCGGCCAGTTGTCGGCGTAAAAGCTCTCCTGACCGTTGTAGCCCTTGTCGGTGTAGCGATCCAGCAGGTCCTTGCGCTTGCGGTAGTAGGGAAGGTACTCGCTGAGGTGGCCGCTGGATTCAGTGATGAACGCCCCAAAGTGGAGCATCATGTCCGTCCTGACGGGTTCGGCCTTGGCGAACGCGCTCTCGCGGTCGGCGGCCTGGGCGATCAAGCCGGGATACAGGTCCTGGCCGTCGGGGCCGCGCAACTCGGTGAACCATGCGAGGTGGTTGATGCCCGCGCACGTCCACTTCATGGCGTCGTAATCCACCCCGGCCCACTTGGCGAGCAGCCGCGACGTGCCCTGCACCGAGTGGCACAGCCCGACCACAGGCATGCGGCTCACGCGGGAGGCGGCAAGCACCATCACGTTCATCGGGTTGGTGTAGTTCAGGACCACGGCCTGCGGGCAAAGCCGCTCGGCATCGCGAAGGATGTCCAACCACACGGGCACGGTGCGCAGCGCCTTGAACAGCCCGCCGGGCCCGATGGTGTCGCCGATGCACTGGCTGATGCCGAACTCGAGAGGAATGTCGTTGTCGTAGCGGACGCACTCGACGCCGCTGACTTCGATGGAGTTGACGATGTAATCGGTGCCGGGCAACAGCTCCAGCCGGTCGGTGTTGGCGCGAATGGTCCACTTGTCGGCCTGGCCCGCGGCCTCCACGATCTTGCCCATCAGCTTGGCCGCAAGCTCGAGTCGGGTTCCGTCCACATCGATGAGCCGCAGTTCGCCGCCTGCGGTGCCGGGGATCATGACCACGTCCCGCAGGATCGAGTAGGTGAAGAAACTCCCCGCGCCGATCATCGTGACGTTGATGGGCCGGTGCATGACGCCGGGCAAGCCGAGCGCTTCGATGGACTGCGAGTGTTTGTCGTGGGAATCGGTGGCCGTGGCCATGTCGCGAGTTTACTGGTGCGCGCTCCGCGATTGTCGGGTCTCTTGCGGGGTCGTCGCCCTTGAGCGTTGAACTACGATAAGTGAGCCAAGGGAACCATCAGAGAACTGCGGATCACCGAATCCCGCGTCACCAAAGGCACATGGTGGACGAGGCTGGTGGCTGCGATGAGTTCGTCTGCAGGGTCGCCGCGAAAGTCGAGCCGCGTGGACCGAACCGCAACTTCGGCGTCAATCTCCCAAATCGTGCACTCGCGGAGAAACGCGGCTACGGCAGGCTCATCCGGACCCTGGGCGATTCGTCCAAGCTGCTTGAGCTTGGCGAGCTCCCAGAGCACGATGGAACTGACTCCGAGCCGTTGGCCGCGCAGCAGGGACAGCTCCGACGTGTTCAGGCTCCCAGCCAGCAGATGGAGCACGATGTGGGTGTCAAGATTCAGCATCCCAGCGGCTCCCCGTGCTCAGAATGTCCCCGCTCAGCACCAGCCCTGGCACGCTGCCCGCGAAGCGCAACACGTCCTCGCTCACCGGCATCACGCGGGCCACGGGCTTGCCGTGCTTGGTGACTTCGATCCCCTCGGGAGGGAGGTCGTCCAAGATGGCCAGACACTTCGCCTTGAACTCGGAAGCCTTGAGTTGCTTCATGACTGGTCATTATGACTGGTCACACGGTGAGAAGTTCCGCGCGCCAGAGTCCTCAGCAGATTCCCCTCCTTTGGAGGGGTGCCCGAAGGGCGGGGTGGTCGTCAAAATGGAACGTATCGCCGTGAGAGCCACGAAGATCTACCGCGCCTTGCCGTTCAACCCGGACCTCAAGCAGAAGGCCAAGGAGTTGCGCAAGGCCGGGATGCTCCACGAAGCCCTCATGTGGAACCGGTTGAAGCGTCGGCAACTGAACGGGCTTGACTTCGACCGCCAAAAGATCATTGGGAACTACATCGTGGACTTCTTCTGTGCGGAGAAGGGTTTCATTCTGGAACTCGATGGCCCGTCCCACGACGTTCGGGAGGCGCACGACGCGCGCCGCGATTCCTTTCTGCGTAGCTTGGGCCTCACGGTGGTTCGGGTTCCGGTGAGCGAGGTCCTGGGGAACTTGGACGGTGTCGTGGAGATGCTGCGACACCACCCCGGCCTGGCGGCCACCCCTCCGGAGGAGGGGAATTCCGGAGAGTCCTAACCCACTTGGCTCGATTCCCCTCCCTTGGAGGGGTGTCCGTCGCTTGATTCCCCTCCTGTGGAGGGGTGGCCGCCAGGCCGGGGTGGTCGCCGATCGATGGAACCGACGATCTGTGTAAGGACTGCCCAACGCCCTGCCGACAATTGGAGCGAGCCGCCATGTTGCACCGCCGACGCCTTCGCGCCTTCACGCTTGTCGAGCTGCTCGTCGTGACCCTGATCATGGCGGTGCTGATGGCGATCGCCCTGCCGCTCTACATGAGCGCGGTTCGGGATTCCGAGCGCAAGACCTGCCGCCACAACCTGCAGACCATCGCCAACGCCGTCGAGGCGCGCAAGGTCTACTCGGGCGAGCCCTACGCGCCGATCGCGTCGCCCCTTTCCGCAACGCTGCTCGACCTGCCCATCGAGCCTATGTGCCCCAGCGGCGGCGCCTACTACGTGGACCTTTCGACCGCACCGTTCACGGTCCATTGCATCATCGAGGACCACGAGATGTCGGATGGCGCGGGTGGACCGGGATACACGCCCGGAGTAGACGGTAGCTAGCGCCCCTTGAACAAGCCGCCCAGAATGCCGCGCACCAGTTGCCGCGTGATCTGGTTGCCCGCTGTCCGCACCACCGTTTTGGCCAGCGCCTCGCCCAGGCTGTCGCTGCGGCGGGCGGGTGGGCGGGAGGCGCGCTGCTGCCGCTCCCACTCCTTCTGTCTCGCGGCCGCGATCTTGGCCCGCTCCTTGTCGGCTTTGGCCATCTCGGCCTGGCGCATGGCGGCTTCGGCTTCCAGCGAGGCTTGCTCGGCGCGAGCCGAGAGCACCTCGTGGGCCGAAACACGATCAATCGGCGTGTCGTAACGCGGGCCGATCGGGCTGGTCTGCCGGAGGTTGGCGCGCTCGTCGCCGTTTAGCGGCCCCAATCGCGACATCGGCGGACGGATGAGCGTGCGCTGAACCACCGTGGGAACGCCCTTCTCGTCCAGCGCCGAGACCAGCGCCTCGCCGACCCCGAGTTCGGTGATGGCGTCGCTGGTCGAGAAGTTGGGGTTGGCCCGAAAGTTCTCGGCGGTGGCCCTCACGGCTTTCAGGTCTTTGGCGGTGAACGCGCGCAACGCGTGCTGGATGCGCGTGGCCAACTGGGCCAACACGGCGTCCGGCAGGTCGATGGGACTCTGGGTGATGAAGTAGACCCCGATGCCCTTCGAGCGGATCAGGCGAACCACCTGCTCGACCTTGTCCACCAACGCCTTCGGCGCGTCGTCGAAGAGCAGGTGGGCCTCGTCGAAGAAAAACGCCATCTTCGGCTTGTCCAAATCGCCAACCTCGGGCAGTTCTTCGAAGAGCTCGGCCAGCAGCCACAGCAACACGGTCGAATAGAGGCGCGGGTTGAGGAACAACTTGTCGGCGGCCAGCACGTGGACGACGCCCCGACCTTTGGGATCGGTTCGGAACAGGTCGCCCATTTCCAGGGCGGGCTCGCCGAAGAAGCGGTCGCCGCCCTGCTGTTCGAGCACGAGCAACCGGCTCTGGATCGCGCCGACGCTGGCCGAGTTCACGTTGCCGTACTCCTTGCGAAGCTCGGCAGCGTTCTCGGAGAGGAACATGAGCATCGAGCGCAGGTCGGCAAGGTCGAGAAGGAGAAGGCCTTGCTCGTCCGCGATCTTGAACGCGATGTTCAGCACGCCTTCTTGGGCTTCGGTGAGCTCGAGCAGCCGCGAGAGCAGGATCGGCCCCATCTCGCTGATCGTGGTGCGCAGAGGGTGGCCCTGCTCGCCGAACACGTCCCAGAACACGACGGGCGCGGCTTCGTAGCGGTAGTCGGTCAGTCCGATCTCTTGGGCGCGGGCTTCGAGTTTGGGCTTGCCTCCGCCCGGCGCGCCCAGTCCGGCAAGGTCGCCCTTCACGTCGGCGAGGAAGCACGGGACGCCCATGGCGCTGAACGCCTCGGCCATCACCTGCAAGCTGACCGTCTTACCCGTGCCCGTGGCCCCGGCGATGAGGCCGTGGCGGTTGGCGAAGCGGGGAAGCAGGTGGACGGCGCCCTCGGGCGATCGGCCCAGAAAGATGGGGTCCGGCATGGTGGTCTTATACCCGCGGACGGTCTTGCGGTATCATCTCGTGCGCGAAGGGGCGGCGTAGCTCAGTTGGTTAGAGCAAACGGTTCATACCCGTTAGGTCGACAGTTCGAGTCTGTCCGCCGCTACCATTCACTCCGGACCGAAAGGTGCGGGTAAGGTGAGGTCGCACACAGCACGGCCCGGTCGTCTAGTGGTTAGGATGCCGCCCTTTCAAGGCGGAGGTCGCGGGTTCAAGTCCCGTCCGGGCTACCACTTTCTTTTCTCGCTCAGAACGGGCGTCCCGCGAAGCCGGGTTTTGGCTCGAACACGGCCCATTCGACGCCCGGAACCCGCTCCCTCATGCGTTCGGCGAGTGCGACCACGCCCGGTTGCTCGGTGGCGTAGTGCCCCGAACAGAGCAAGGCGAACCCTTCTTCCGAGGCTTCGAGCGCGACGTGCTGGGCCACCTCGCCCGTGACCAAGCAATCGGCTCCCGCCGCGCGGGCATGGCTCCATTGCGAGTCCGCCGCGCCGCCGACCACCGCGACGCGCTGGATGGTGCGCTCGGGGTCGCCCCACGTGAGCGAGCGCGTCGCCAAGACGCGATCCACCTCCGCCGCGAACGCGCGCAGGGTGGTGGGTTCGGGCAGGGTTCCGATGCGGCCCGTGGGCATCGTGGCCTCGTCGGGCAAAACAAGAAAGTCGATCGCCGGGGTCTCGTAGGGATGGGCGTTGCGAACCGCCGATGCAACGACGTTGCGCAGTCGGCCCGGACAGTCCATCTCGATCCGATCTTCGTCGACGGTCTCCGACGCGCCGCGCCGTCCGATGGTCGGGTTCGCGTCCTCGCCCGGTAAGAACGTGCCCACGCCCGGCACCACGAACGCGCATCGGTGGTACGCCCCGATGACCCCGGCACCCGCGGCCGACGCGGCGTCGATGATGCGTTGCGTCGCATCCTTGGGAGCGTGAGCGACCACCTTGTACTGGCTCTCCGATCGCGCGTCGCCGACGGGCGAGACGTCCGTCAGCCGCAGGAGGGCTGCGAGGGCATCGTTCACCCCGCCGAGTGCGGCATCCCAGTTGGTGTGCGCCGCGATGAACGCGATACCGTGCCGAGCGAGCGCGAGGGCCGTACGCGAGGCGTGGTCGTGGGTCGTGAGCCGCTCCAGCGGATGATAGAGCAGGGGATGGTGGCTGAGCAGGAGTTGCGCCCCTTCAGCGCGAGCATGCTCGACGGCCGCGAGCGAGCGGTCCAGCGAAACCACGGCGCGTTCGATCTTCGCCTGCGGGTCCCCCACTTGCAGGCCGATCTTGTCGCGAGCGAACGCGAACCGCTCTGGCGCGACTTCCGCGAGCGCCGCGAGGATGTCCTGGACCCGTACGCTCACCGCGCAACCACCGGTATTCCGCCGATCGCCTGCACGGCGAACACGTGGTCGTCGATGTTCACGTTCTGGATGGTGGCCGTGGCGACGGCGCCGACCTCTTGCCGTCCTTGCCAAACAGGACTGGCCGTATCGCGCCACAACACCGCATAGCGCACTCCATCGGTCGCCGGCCAGCGTATCGTCGTGTGGTATCCCTGCCGCGCCACCAGCCGCACGTTCCCAGGCGGCGCGGCAGCCGATGCGAGAGCATTCACCGATGCCAGATTCGCTTGCGTGTTCTTGGCCAGATAGGCAAAATCCATGTGTTCGACGAGGTCGTTGGCGTTGTGCTGAGCCTGTGTCTCCTCGAAGACCTCGCAGAAGCGCACGGCCGAGAAGCCCTCAAGAACGAAGGGCGTGTGGTCGCCGCCGCGCCCGAAGCGATCGCGCCGGTAGACAAGCTTGACGCCGAAGTCCGGCCCCATGGCGTCGCGAACGGCGAACTCCAGCCACCGGGCCAGTTCGCGGCTTTGGTGGCCCTCGCCTTCCTCGCTGAAGATGCGGACGCGGTTGGGTTCGCTCTGGCCGTTGAAGTTCTTGCTCACGCCGATCATGTCGCTGCTCAGTACGGCCTCGAGCTTCCACCCCTCGGCCTTGGCGCGCTTCGCGAGCGCGGTCGAGCCGAGAAGACCTTGTTCTTCGCCCGTGAAGGCGGCGAACTTGATCGTTTGGTTCCACGGTTTGCCCGCGACCAGTCGGCAGACTTCGAGCAGCATGGCGACGCCGCTGGCGTCGTCGTTCGCGCCGGGGGCACGGGCGGTCTTGGGGTCGCCATCGAGGTTGAGCGAATCCAGATGCGCTCCCAGAAGGATCGTGCGGTCTGTCGCACCCTTGACCGTAGCGACGACCTGAACGGCGTCGAACGGCTCAGGGACACGGCGTCCTTCCGCGCGGTAGGTCATCAGTTCGACCTCCACCCCGGGAATCTCGCGGAACTTGTCCGCTACCCAGGACGCGGCTTCGCGATGCCCTTCGGAGAGGGTGTTGCGCGTGTGGAACGAGGCCAACTTTTCGACCGTGGCCCTCAGGTTGGCCTCGCTGACTTGAGCGAGATCGGCACCCCCCGAGGCGATCAGCAGTACGCAAGCCCAGATCGTCATGCTGGGATGGTTCGCACTCGCTTGGCGCGAATCCTGCTCAGGGCTTCCAGTCGAACTCCACCATGCGGCCGGCGGGTTGCCCTGCCAGTTCGCCGTCGCGCACCGCGAAACGCCCGCCGACCAGTGTGTGGACGACTCGTCCGGTAAGCGTCATTCCCTCGAAGGGCGACCAACCGGACTTGGATCGGATCCATGAGCGCTCGACGGTCCAGCGGGCGTTGAGGTCCACGATGGCAAGGTCGGCATCGAATCCGGGTGCGACGCGCCCCTTGCCGACGATCCCGTAAAGCGACGCCGGTCGCTCGCAGAGCATCCGCACGAGGTCTTCGAGTCGCAACCGACGCTCTGAAGCATGGTTGAGCAGGAGCGGGAGCATCGTCTGGACCCCGGTCAATCCACTGGGCGACTGGGGGTAGGGCTTGGCCTTCTCCTCGAGCGTATGCGGTGCGTGGTCGCTCCCGAACACGTCGAACAGACCTTCCTGCACGGCTTGCCAGAGGGCCAGTCGGTGCTCCTCGGTGCGGATCGGCGGGTTCATCTGGGCTAGCGTGCCCAGCCTGTCGTAGGCATCCGGAGCGGAAAGCGTCAGGTGCTGGGGTGTGACTTCGCACGTCACAGGCAATCCTTTCGCCTTGGCTTCGCGAAGCAGTGGTAGTTCCTGTAGGGTCGAAACGTGCAGGACGTGGACGGGGCGACCCGTCTCCACGCAGAGGGCGATGAGGCGTTCGGTGGCCAGCCTTGCGGTTTCCTCGTCTCGGAGAATGGGGTGTTGTCCGGCTCCAAGTGCCGCTTCGAGCAGCGCCTTCCGCTCCTCGAGCCTGTGGTGGTCTTCGGCATGGACGGGGCAGGGGCGTCGGCCGTGGCGCAGGACTTCGCGCAGGGTAGCGTCGTCGGGCACGAGCAGAGTGCCTGTCGAACTGCCCATGAAGATCTTGATGCCGGGTGTTCCAGGTGCGTTCTCCAGATCGGCGAGTTCCCGCACGTTCTCGGCGGATGCACCCACGAAGAACGCGTAGTTCGTCCAACTGCGGCCTTCGGCGCGCGCGAGCTTGTCATCGAGTGCGTCGCGGGTGGTCGTCGTAGGGTTGGTGTTGGGCATCTCGAACGTGGTCGTGATGCCGCCGAACACGGCTCCAAGGCTGCCGGTCGCCAAGTCTTCTTTGTGTTCGGCCCCTGGTTCCCGAAAGTGGACTTGTGTGTCGATGCCGCCGGGCATGACGACCAAGCCGGGAATGGAGACAACCTCGTCGGCGGAGTCTCCCAGCCTAGGCCCGACTTGGGCGATTCGACCGTCCACGACAAGAACGTCGGCTTCGATCAGCCCCTGCGAGGACGCAACCCTTCCGCCGGACAACAACAACGAACTCATGCCGCAGATTCTGGCGCAGACGTCCGGCGGATCGGGAGGCGCCGCTTCTCCGAGAGGCTCCGCCACGCCCACTCCACGGGGCCCAACTCATACCGAGCCAGCCAGACGTTCGTGAACAAGACGTTGATCGCCCACACCAATGGCACGATCGCGAGCGCCTGCAGTTCGGTGAGACGCTCGAACAAGCCGAAGCCCCACGAGTAGAAGATCGTGGTGCAAACCAAGGTCTGCATCAGGTAGTTGCTCAGCGCCATCTTGCCGACCTTGGCCACCTGCCGCGCCAAACCCACTGCTTTGCCTGACGCCACCCAGCGCAGGATCAAGGCGAGGTAGCCGAGCGACAGGATGGGCCCCGCAAGCATCTCGATATAACCCGAAGCCGACGGGATGTTGCCCTTCTCCCAGAACACCAAGACGACCAGATTGAGAGGAACGCCAAGGCCCAGCCCGATCGCCGCCATCTTCTTCAACGTGGCCGGATGGTCTTGGGGATGGGTGAGCACACCGTGCCTCGCCAGGAGGAAGCCCACCAGGAAGAGGGCCAGGGCCCCGGGAGCCCACGCCAAGTACACCACGCTCATCACCAGCCAGACGGTGAACCTAAACGCGACCTGCTCGAAGTACGAGCCCTGCGAGAAGATCTTGACCTCGTCACCGATGAAAGGTACGGATGTCGACTCCTGCCCCGGGCTGAATCCGCCGGCAAACGAGAGTAGACCGATGAGCGCCGCGATGCTGCATCCGATGACGATCAGGATGCGTTGCTTGCGCTCGCCGATTCGGGCCAGAAGAACCGTGAACAGGGCCAACCACGCGTAGGGCCACAGGATGTCGCCGTACCAGAACAGCACCGAGTGGACGGCTCCAAGAACCCCGAGGAAGAACACACGCCGCAAGTAGGTCCCCGGCCAGGGCGACCCCGCCTCCCATCGCTTCACAAATTGCAGACAGATGCCGGCGCCAAAGAGGATCGCAAGCATCGTTCGGAACTTGCCCGAGACCAAGATCATCCCAAGGATGTCGACGGCTCGGTCCGCCCCATCGAGTGCGTACGGTTGACCGAACATCGGTCCGAGCTCGGACCTGGAGAACGCGGCGATGTTGGCCAGCAGGATGCCAAAAATCGCGATGCCACGAACGACGTCGAGCGATTCGAACCGTTGACTGGGCGAGGGTTCGACGAGCGGGGCGGCCATTCGGCCATTGTAGTGGTTTCGGCTGCCGGGGGCAGGTCCTAAGCCGCAACCGCGACTTCTGCATTGGGCAATGTGAGATAGAAGTCGGTTGAATCCCCCGAAGTTTCGTACCAGAAGGCCCCTTCGTGGAGATGTGCCGCCTTGCGGACCAAGAGGATGCGTACGCCTGCCACCTCGTCGTGGAGTTTGGCTCCGGGGTCGGCAAGCGAACTGGTCAGCACCCTGGTGACCAGCGTCGGGTCGGATTGGACGCGAACGCGAAGGGTGGTCGAGTATCCGTTGTCCGCACACTTCATGGCAATCGTCCCGCCGATGCGCTGGCACGCGGAAGCGAGCGAGAGCAGCGTCGTGATAGCTCCTCGGATAGCGCCAGCATCGCATCCGACCTTGCACGGTCCCGCCACATCAAGGTCGATCGAGACGTCGCGACCCAACAGGAAGTCCTTCACTGCGCTCTGGCTGAGGAGGCCAAGCGAAATGGTGTGCCGCTGGCCGTCGCCGCGCATGAGGGCCAGGTCGTGCGTCGTTGAAGCGAAGTCCCGGAGGTCGCGGACCAACTCCTGAACCCGGCTCATGCTGAGTTGGGCCTCTGGTGTGTCCTGTAGCTGTTCCCGAAGGATGGTCAGGTGGCCTTCGACCTGGGTGAGCGGGACCCTGAGATCCCTGGCGATCGCGGTCGCGAGCTCCTTGGTCTCTCCCAGTGTCCTCTGAAGTTCGGCCGTCCGAGCCTCGAGGTCGAGTTCGAGTTGTCTCTTGAGCGAAAGGGCTTCAGCGTGGCGCAATCGGTCGCTGGTGACATCGGAGAGGAGCATCATGGTTTGCGTTTCTCCGTCGTCGCCGAAGGGGTGCACCACCAGACGCAACCAGCGCACCAGACCGTTCTCTCTTCGAAGGCCGAAGGTCGATTCGCATTCGCATCCGAGTTCGAGGTTGCTTCCGGCAAGACAGGGAATGGACCTTAGGACCCGCGCACCGTCTTCGAACAGCCACTCAAGCCCCAAATCTGTGAGTCGGCTTCCCAGCAGTTCGGATGCGGATCGCTCGAGAAGATTTTGCGCAGCAGGGTTGACGTAGGTCACGCACCCTTGGGCATCGCGAACGATCAGGCCCTCTCTCGTCCGTTGCAGCAGAGCCTCGAAGGTGGCCTCGCTGACCGGTGTTCCGGCCATCTGTCGTTTGGGTCGCAACATTGACTTTGACTGTGCCATCTCCTAACGACAATCTTGGTCAAAAGCGGGCCCGATTGTTGCTGGGTTGACCTTTATTGCCTGAAGTCCCGCAACAACGGCCGAAGAAAGACGCGGTACCAGAACTTAGGGACCACGTCGCTGTACGCGACGACGATGCGTGGCAGACCGATCAAGGCGTCCTCGGATCGGGCAAGTCGCTTGCCCAAGGCCAAACCGACCCGGTAACCCAACCCGCCAGCGACCTCGCCGACGAGCTGGCTGTACGACCCATACGGGTAGCAGATTGTGGTGGCTCGGAGACCCTCTTCGTCCAGCCTCTCGTGGGCCTGGCGCATTTGGTCGGCGACGGCTTGGCGCTCGAGCGTCGCCAGTGGCGGATGGTCCCAGGAATGATTCCCAATCTCGAAGCCTTGCTCTTGAAGGTTGCGCAACTCGGCCCAGGACATCAGTGGCCGCGCCCGATCGCCATCCCAGTCCGAAGCCTGACCCACTTTGCCGGGCACGGCATAGACCGATGCACGGACCCCGCATGCGCGGAGGACGGGAACGCCATGCTCTGCCAGAGAAGCATAGGCGTCGTCGAAGGTCAGGCACACTGCCCGAGCCGGCCACCGACCATCGAGGTCGCGGGCGAGAACGAAGCCGAATCCGCGCCGTTTCAGGAAGCCGATCTGGCGGCTCAGGGTGTCCGGCTCGACATTCAGAAACCGACCCTCGAGCGAAGCGGGGCCCACCTTGTGGTAGCAGAGGATCGGCAGGCGGTTCATGGCGGCTCAGAGACGGGGAATCCGACGTTTGTCGTGACAACCGGGCCCTCTCGTGCGTCTCTTGAATGAGCCGCGAAGGTGGACACGGTGGTCTGTGCCCCGTTATACTTGGACTGGAGCGTTTCGGAGTATTGATGACGATGCGAAAACTCGTTGCCTTGGCCTTTCTCTCGCTTGTTGGAGCGGCTTACGCCGACTTCGACGGGCCCGCCCCGTTGGCATGGCGATGGGTGGAGCCGACCGCTGTTTCGCCCACCGGCTCGCCGGTGGTGGATGGCGAGAGGACGTTCGTTGCCGTTGGCCGACGGGTGTTCTCGATCGACAAGAACTCCGGCAACATGCTGTGGCGGTACCCGCTGGAAGCCCCGCTGGATGGATACTTCCGGAGCGGGTGCATTCTCGCCGAGGGCGTGATCGTCGCTCCGGCGGACAACAACACGATCTACGGTATCGACGCGAATTCGGGTCAGGCTCGCTGGCAGTTCATCTCGCAGTTTCCAATCGTCGGATCGCCGATCTTGGTCAACAAGTTCGTCGTCGCAAGGCTGAACAACCAAACACTGATCGCGCTCGACCCGACGACTGGTCAGGCCGTCTGGCGCGACGAGCAGAATCAAGCGCGCCCGCTTCGCGTGATGGGTGGCATTTCCTCGCCTTTGGGGACTTACGGAAGCAACGTGCTCCTTTTTACGGGGACGAACATCCTTCGCGCCATTGACGTTTCGACGCAGAAGATCACCTGGGATCGGGAGTTCTCGACGGTCTCCGCCGGTACGGTTCCCACCGTATGGAACGACCTGATCGTGGTCAACAGCGGAACGTACGTGGTCGCCGTGGACGTCGCCTCGGGGCGGTTGCGCTGGCAGACCAATACGGGCGAGTTCCTCACGTTCAGCCCAACGGTTTCGAGCGCAGGTCTCCTTGTGGTGAGCGTTTCGGGCAAGGCGTTTCTGCTGGACCGCAATGGCCGCATGCTGGGAACGCCGGCGACGTTGGACTCCCGCCCGCGAGCCCAACCGACGGGTGTGGGCGGGATGTTCGTCATTCCTTCGGCCAATGGCTCGCTGAATCTGTTCGACCCCAAGACGGGACAAACGGCGTGGACGTACTTTATCCAGCCCTTGGCGGCTCAGACGTCGAACGCTCCCGCTGGCGGTGGCTTCCCGCCCCGTGGTGGACAGCCCGGAGGCGCCAGCAACAACACAGCTTCGGCCCAGCCCCTTTCGATTCCGGCTGCTGGCGCGCCGGTGGTCGTGGGGGACACCTTGCTCGTCCTCGCCATGGACGGCAGTCTGCTGGCGTTCGACAAGAACCTGGGCGTGGACCTCGAAGGTCCCGATATCGCGATGGTTTGGCCCGAGGGCGGCGCTCAAGTCAGCGGTCGACAACTCGAGTTGTTCTTCACGGTCGCCGACCCGGCAGGCGGTGTCAAGCCCGACACGGTCTCGGTCGAGATCAACGGCCAGAAGGCCGACACCGAGTTCGGTCGCGACGGGTTCGCCATCGTTCGATTCAGCCTGCTCGGAAAGAACAAGCCGTTGGCCGATGGTCGCAAGACCATCGTCGTGAAAGCCAAGGACTGGATGGGCAACGAAAGCAGCAAGCAATTCGTGTTGTTCATTGACAACTCGCTGGCGCCGTTGGCGCGACCTGGAGCTGGCACGAGCGCTCCGGGAGGTCCTCCAGGCGCTGGCGGCGGTGCGCGCGGTGGACTCGGCGGCGGCTAATCGCAGCCTCCATGAAGCGATGGTGCGGGCCTTCGGCGGGCCCGCACCATCTGTTGTTTTTGAGCCCCCGCCGGATGTCGCTCTATGGCCGGCGAGTGCATTTCCCAGGCCCCTGGGCAAGTTGCAGGGCGTCTGCGTTCGCGGAGATGCGAACGTCTTGCGGCAACCGACGGTGGCGATCGTCGGAACCAGAAGCGCCACGCCCTACGGACGCGCGGCGGCCTGGAAGTTCGCTGGATTCTTCGCTAGTCGAGGGGTTTGCGTGGTGAGTGGCGGTGCCGTGGGCATCGATGCCGAGGCCCATCGGGCCGCACTCGATGCGGGTGGTGCCACAGTCGCAGTGTTGCCGGGTCCTCTTGACCGGCTTATGCCCCGGGTCAATGTTTCGCTCTTCGAGCAGATCGCCGGACAGGGGTGCCTGGTCAGTCAGTTTGCCTTGGGCTCGAGGCCGATGGCTTCTTGGCCGTTGTTGCGCAACCGGTTGATCGTCCAATTGGCCGATGCCGTGTTGGTCGTCGAGGCGCCCAGTCAGTCAGGGGCGCTCAACTCGGCGAACCATGCGATCGAACTAGGCCGCCCCCTGTACGCGGTGCCTGCGGGCATCGACCTTCGAACGTTCGATGGGTCGCACGCCCTGATCCGAGAGGCCAAGGCGGTTCTGGCCGAACGGCCCGAGGTCATCGCCGAAGCTATGGGTTGGGACGGTTCTGCCCGCGTGGCCCACGCGACACCGCTACTTCACGCGCCGATCCTGGCTGCGCTCCAAGGTGAACGGTTGACCGCGGACGACCTCGCGGAGAGACTCGGAATGGAACCGGACGACGTGGCTTCTTCGCTGACGATGCTGGAACTAGAAGGGCTTGTGTTTTTCGAGGGGCCCTATGTGTTCGCCAGACTCTGAAGTCAACTTCGCCCGATGGGCTTTGCGGTTCCGAACAACTCGGCGTTGGCCTCGGGCTCGAGCGACGCGCGAAACGCCTCCAAAAGGGAAAGGGCTTCTGTCTCGAACGCATACGACCCGTGAACCTCGCCTTGCCATACGTTCTCGATCACCCACGAGGGAACGGGAAGAGCCACGATGCGCTCGGGTGGCACCACAGAAACGACCAAGACCATCGTTCCCCCAGAGGGGTCGGAATAGATGAACTCGAAGCGGACTTCGTGGGGGCGATAGACGGTCGAGCCAAGCTGGGGCGCGCCCTTGGTGAGGGCTCCTTGAAAGGCGGCTCTGTCGAAGACGCATCCCTCAGGCTCCAAGCCCGACTTGAGGCGCTCGAAGATCGCGAGGCGGTGCTTGGCGGCAAACGTACGAAGGTTGGTGCTCATGCGGGCGTACTCTCCTGGAGCGACCAGTCGGCTCGGGCTGCCTCGCTCTCCTCGTGGGCGTCTTGTCCAAATGAGTCGTCCCAGAACTCCACGCGACAGGTTGGCATAAGCGCCTTGAGTTCGGCGAGGAACTGCGGATTGTGATCGATATAGAATCCGGTGCTCAGGATCGGGTAGCGGTCGCTGGGCAACACTTGCAGGACCAACTCGGTGGTGCCGCCATGGCGGGCCGCGAGGCTCCTCAACCCAATGAGTTGGCGTGCTTTGGCCCGATCAAGTTGGACGACGAGCTTGGCGTCGTCGGCGCCGTTCGGCCCAATGTCCGGCTCTTCGTCGAGTGGTTCAACATCGTCCAAGCGGACGTCGACGGTCTTGTTGCCACTCCGCTCTTGGTGACGCACGGCGCCTCGAAGTTTGACCACCGAGTCCTTATCCAACCGCTCCTTGACGCGCGCGAAGGTTTTGGGGAACACGCAGACTTCGACTTGGCCGCTAAAGTCCTCAAGCACGAGTGTCGCCATGCGTTCGCCCGACCTCTTGACCGTGGTGATGCGAAGGTTGGCGATGACCCCGGCGAGACGAACTTGTTCACCGTCGGGCAACTCTGGAATCGCGGCGCAGTCGTGGGAGGCCACCTTCCTTAGGGCCATCCGGAAGCCGCGGAGGGGATGGTCCGACACATAGATGCCCAACGCATCCTTCTCCCACGCCAGATTGACGGATCGCGTGGGCGGATCGGCCGGCGGAATGGGCGGATAGTGGCGCTGCGTGGTGGCCTCGGTCGCCGGTCCTTGTTCGTCGAACAAGGAGTCTTGGCCCACGGCGCGGTCGCGGGTCACCGAGTCGGCATAGGCCATCGCGCCTTCGGCGACGTGCAAGAGGGCGTTGCGATTGGGTTCGATGCTGTCGAACGCGCCGACGCGAATCATCGCCTCGAGCGCCGTCTTGTTCATGCCGTGGTGACGCGTCCTTTCGCAGAACTCGTAAAGGTGGGTGAACGGCTTGTACCCAGGTTCGCCCGGGAAACCACCGCGTTCGGCCAGAACGGCTTCGACCAGGCCCGCACCCACGCCTTTGATGGCGGCCAGCCCCACGCGGATCGAGTCGTTGGTGATGGTGAAGTCAAGGCCCGATTCGTTGATGTCGGGCTGAATGACCGGGATCTTCATCCTACGGCACTCTTCGATCAGCGTGGTCACTTTGCCCGCGTTCTCACGGAACGACGACAGCATGGCCGCCATGTACTCCACCGGGAAGTTGGCCTTCAGGTAGGCGGTTTGGTACGCGAGGATCGCATAGCAGACCGCGTGCGCCTTGTTGAAGGCATACCCGGCGAAGGGAAGCAGCAACTCCCAGACCGACTTGGCGACGTCCTCGGGAATGCCGCGTTCTTGCGCGCCTTGCTCGAACTCGACGCGCATCGACTCCATGGCCTTGACATCCTTCTTGCCCATCGCGCGGCGGAGGATATCGGCTTTTCCAAGCGAGAACCCGGCCATCGCCTGCACCAGCTTGAGCACCTGGTCCTGGTACACGATGACGCCGTAGGTTTCTCGAAGGACAGGTTCCATCGAGGGGTGCAGGTAGGTGATGGGCTTCCGACCGAACTTGCTGTCGATGAACGTCGGGATGTGGTCCATCGGCCCGGGACGGAACAGCGCGACCATAGCGGCGAGTTCTCGGATGTTCTGGGGCTTCAGCTCCTTGATGTACCGCTTCATGCCGGGAGATTCCAGCTGGAACACGCCGGTGGTCTCGGCTCGACTCAGCATGTCGTAGGTCTTGGCGTCGTCCTGGGGGATTTGGCCCACGTTCACATGGACGCCTTTGGTGCGCTTGATCTGTTCGACCGCCCGAGACAGGACTGTCAGGTTCGAGAGCCCTAGGAAGTCCATCTTGAGAAGGCCGATCTTCTCGAGAACGCCCATCTCGAACGCAGTGACCGGCATGCCCTCATTGGTGCGGTACAGCGGTATGTGCTCGACCAGGGGTTCTTTGCTGATGACAATGCCTGCGGCATGGACGGCCGAGTGGCGCGAGATGCCTTCGACCGATCTCGCAGTGTCCACGAGCACCCGGACTCGGGGGTCGCGCTCCACCATCTCCCGGAAGTCGTGGCTTTCTTCGAGGGCCTTTGCCAGAGTGATTTTGGGGTTCGTCGGGATGGCCTTGCAGATCTTGTCGGTCTCCTGCGGCGTGTAGCCCATCACCCGCCCACAGTCTTTGATCGCAGCCTTGGCGCCCAGCGTCCCGAACGTGACGATCTGGGCAACGTGTTCCGTACCGTACTTCTCCGAGACCCACTGGATCATCTCGTCGCGGCGCGCATCCTCGAAGTCCATGTCGATATCGGGCATGGAGAAGCGTTCGGGATTGAGGAACCGCTCGAACGTGAGGTCGTAGTCCAGCGGGTTGACGTCCGAGATGCCGAGGCAGTACGAGACCAGCGAACCAGCCGCCGAACCGCGAAGACCAAAGTTGATGCCGCGATCACGGGCGAAGTCGGTGAACTGCTTGACCAGCAAGAAGTACGATTCGAAACCGGTTTTGCCGATGACGTCGAGTTCGTAGTCGAGCCGAGCCGCCGCCTGTTCGTCCGCGTTGGCCATGCGTTGCGGAAGGCGCTCGAAACACAACTTCTTCAAGTAGGTTGCGGGCGTTTCGCCTGCCGGAAGGTCCGGATCCGGCATGGTGGCTTCCTGCTTGCCCAGATCGACCTCGCACATCTCGGCGATCAGGTTGGTGTTCTCAAGAGCCTCGGGCACGTCGCGAAAGAGCTCGAGCATCTCCTCGGGGGACTTGATGTAGAACTCTTCGGTCTCGAACCGCATGCGCTTGGCTTCGCTGAGTTGCTTGCCCAGTTGGATGCACAGCAGGACGTCGTGGGGGTTGTGATCCTGCTTGCACAGGTAGTGCGCGTCGTTGGTCGCGATGAGCTTGAGGTCGAGTTCCCGGGCGATGCGGATGAGTGGTTCGCGGATCGTGGCCTGCTCGGCCAAGCGGTGGTCCTGCAGTTCGATGAAGTAGCGGTCCGGGCCGAAAATCTCCTTGTAGCGGCCTGCGATGCGTTGGGCCTCGTCGTAATCGCCGGCGAGCAGCGTCTGGTTAATTTCGCTGCCCAGACAGGTGCTGGTGGCGATGACGCCGTCGCTGAACTTCTCCAGGATGTCGTAGTCGATCCTGGGCTTGCCATAAAACCCGTCCAGGGCCGCGATCGACGAAAGCTTGCACAGGTTCCGATAGCCCTCCAGATTCTGCGCTAGGAGAAGGAGATGGTAGAGCGGGTCCTCCTGGTGACGTCTCGCGATGCCGCGCGGCGCGATGTAGGCCTCGACGCCGATGATGGGTTTGACGCCCTTCTTCTGACACTCCCAGTAGAACTCCATCACACCGAACATGACGCCGTGATCGGAGATCGCCAACGCATCCATGCCGAGTTCCTTTGTGCGGGCGACCATGTCCGGAATCCGGTTGGCGCCGTCGAGGAGGCTGTACTCGGTGTGGTTGTGCAGGTGGACGAACTTCATTGACGAACAGCGTTCGGGGGGCTGGCGGAGGGGCGGAGAGAAGACTCCGGCGATGCCTGCATGTATTGTGACGGACCAGTGGCGCCGTTCGTCGCAGCGGTCGGATCGGGTGGTTGGTCAGGTCCCTTGGTGGACCGAGCACCATTCGCCATACTCGGTCGTATTCTGAGAGATGGCTAAGCAGTCCCCGTGGTCGTTCAGGCTCGCCACCGTTGCCGGCATCCCGATCCGCGTGCACTTCACGTTCGTGTTGCTGCTTGTGTGGATCGGCCTGCCAGCGGGCAAGGATGCTCCGCGCGCGATCGGGATCGTCATGGCCGTGTTTGGGTGTGTGTTGCTGCACGAACTTGGACATGCCCTGACCGCCCTGAAGTGCGGTATCGGCATCCGCGACATCACCTTGTATCCCATTGGCGGCGTGGCCATGCTGACAGGGCGCCCCAACCCCAGACAGGAGTTTTGGATCACGGTCGCGGGACCGGCGGTGAACCTCGCCATCGTGGCCGTGCTCGCCCCCATCGTGTGGTCCACGGGACAGACTCTCGACTTCACTGCCCGCCTTGGTGAGCAGTCGTTGGTTGTGGCTCTGGTCGAGGCGAACCTGTTTCTCTTCGGTTTCAACATGCTCCCGGCGTTTCCCATGGACGGGGGCCGGATTCTGCGCGCGTTGCTGGCCATGCGCATCGGCGAGACGAAGGCGACCAGCATCGCAGCGGGCATCGGTCAGTTCCTGGCGGTGACGTTCTTCTTCGCGGGGGTGTTCAGCCAGCAGATCGTCCTGATGATCATTGCCGTCTTTGTGTTCTTGGGTGCTGGGCAGGAGGTCGCCAGCGCCGTCGGCCACTCCCTGACCGCCAACCGCTTGGCTCTGGACGCGATGATGACCCGGTTCCGCACTCTGACACCGGATGCGACGCTGGGTCAGGCGGCCACGCTGGTGGTGCAAGGCTGGCAACAGGCGTTTCCCGTGATGCTGGATGGCAAGGTTCTGGGCTTGTTGGGGCGCGACGACTTGGCGGGTGCGATGACGAGCCTCGGGTCCGAGGCTTACGTTGGAGGCGCGATGCGGCGCGACTACCGTGCCGTGCTTCCCAACACTCCGCTGGATACGGTGCTCGAAATGTTCGCGGAAGACAGGTCGCCCATTTTGGTCATGGTGGAGGAGCGTCTGTTGGGCATTATCACAGTGGA